>JANJVX010000123.1 GCA_024709845.1 Burkholderiaceae bacterium
ATTCAGCCCATGGCGCTGAAGGATCTCAACGAAGTGCTCTTCAAGGTGCTGGCGGGAGGAGACAAGATCCGCAAGACCTCCCTGGGCGGTATCAAGACGGCGGCCGAGATCATCAACCTGCTGGGCTCGAATGTTGACACGGTGGTGCTGGAATCGATCCGCAGCCACGACCCCGATCTGGCCCAGAAGATCATGGACAAGATGTTCGTGTTCGACGATGTCATCAAGCTCGACGACCGTGCCATTCAGACGGTGCTCAAGGAAATTGCCTCCGAAACGCTTATCGTGGCACTCAAAGGGGCTATGCCGGAGTTGCGCGAGAAGTTCCTGTCCAACATGTCTTCGCGCGCCGCCGAGGCGCTGCGCGAAGACCTCGAATCGCGCGGGCCGATGCGCCTGTCCGAGGTCGAGGCGCAGCAGAAGGAAATTCTCAAGACCGTAAGGCGCCTGTCGGATGAGGGGCAAATCGTGATTGGAGGCGGTGGTGACGACGCCTTCGTCTAAAAACCGTCTCTATGCGCGCTTCATTCCCAGCGAGGAAGTGGGCGACGTGACGCAGTGGCAATTTGGCGCTGTGGATGGCTCGGACCCCGTGGTGGAGGAGCTGGTGGAAGAGGATCCTGTGGCGCTGGAGCAGGCAGAGGCTGCACGCCAGGCGGAGCTTGCACAGGTGCACGCGCAAGCCTATGCGCAGGGGGAAGCACAAGGCAGGGCCCAGGCCACGTTGGAGTGGCAGCAGCGCATGGACGACTATGTGACCGGACAGGGCCAGGAGGCTGCGCAACGGCTGGAGGCCGTGGTGCAGACGCTGAACGCAAGCCTGGGCGACTTGCAGCAGAACATGGCGCAGGGGGTGCTGGAGCTGGCCTGCGAAATTGCACGCCAAGTGGTGCGTCAGGAGCTGCGCTCCAACCACCATGCGCTCAAGCCTGTGGTGCAGGAAGCACTGGGCATGCTGGTGTCGGATGGGCGCCCCGCGACGGTGCGGCTTCACCCGGAGGACCACGCACTGGTAGGGCCTGCGCTCCAGCAGGAGTTGGCTGCCGCCGCGTTGCAATGGGTGGCTGACCCGTCGGTGCCGCCGGGTGGTTGTCTGGTGGAGCAGGCGGGAATGGTGGTCGATGGCAGCCTGGAGAAGCGCTGGCAGCACGCTATTGCGCCGCTGGGGCTGGCGTCGGCCTGGGAGGAGGTGAGCCATGATGACGGCCTCTGACAAGACCTCGGCCTGGCCGGGCTATCTGGCGGGGGCGCTCAGCCGTGTTGCGGGAAAGCACCCGCTGGAAACGCGTGGGACTCTGACACGCCTGACCGGCCTGGTGCTGGAGGCTGCTGGCATTCGTGTGCCGGTCGGGTCGCAGTGCCTGATTCAGCAGCCGGGGCATATGCCCGTGCTGGCCGAAGTGGTGGGGTTTTCCGCAGATCGTGCCTTCCTCATGCCTGCAGGTGATATCCATGGCCTGTCCAGCGGGGCCAGCGTGGTGCCCGCGGCTCCTTATATTCCCGTGCCTCGCCTGGATGAGACGGAGCCGTCTCGTCCCGTCCACCGGGTGGGTGCGTTGCGCGTTCCCATGGGGGATGGCCTGCTGGGCCGCGTGGTTGATGCCCAGGGTATTCCGCTGGACCATGGAGGCCCCTTGCACGACGTGGCGGCTGAAGCCATGGATCGGCGCCTGATCAATGCAATGGACCGGGATCCGGTGCGTGAACCGCTGGACACTGGCGTGCGCGCCATCAACGCCCTGCTGACGGTGGGCAGGGGGCAGCGTCTGGGCCTGTTCGCCGGCTCGGGCGTGGGCAAGAGTGTATTGCTCGGCATGATGGCGCGTTACACGCAGGCCGATGTGATCGTGGTGGGTCTGATTGGTGAGCGGGGACGCGAGGTCAAGGAGTTCGTTGAGGATATCCTGGGCGCGCAGGACCGCGGCCGGGCTGTGGTGGTGGCGGCCCCGGCCGATGCGCCGCCGCTGCTGCGCATGCAGGGAGCGGCCTATGCCACGGCGGTGGCAGAGCATTTCCGTGACAAGGGCAAGCATGTGCTGCTGCTCATGGATTCGCTCACCCGCTATGCCATGGCGCAGCGCGAGATCGCCCTGGCCATTGGCGAACCGCCGGCCACCAAGGGGTATCCCCCCTCATGTTTTGCCAAGCTGCCCGCGCTGGTGGAGCGCAGCGGCAATGGTCTGCACGGCGTTGGCTCGATCACGGCGTTCTACACCGTGCTTTCGGAAGGGGACGATCAGCAGGACCCGATCGCCGATGCGGCGCGTGCCATTCTGGACGGGCACATCGTGCTGTCGCGTGCATTGGCCGAAACGGGGCACTTTCCGGCGATCGACATTGAGCAGTCGGCGTCGCGGGTGATGCACAACGTGGTCTCGCAAGAGCATTTTGAATTGGCGCGGCAGTTCCGGGCCGTGTACTCGCGCTATCAGAAGAGCCGGGATCTGGTGCAGGTCGGGGCCTACATGAGCGGTTCCGACCCCTTGCTCGACGAGGCAATCCGTCTGCAGCCTGCCATGACGGCTTTTCTGCAGCAGGGCATGCGCGAGGCTGCGCCGATGCAAGAGAGCCTCTACGCCATGCACGACGTACTGAATTGAATGCTGGAGCAAGACCATCATGTCTGTGTCCAATGCCCTGTCGGTCGCCGTTGAGATGGCAATGCGCCAGCGGGACGACGCGCGCCGTTCGCTGCAGGATGCCCGCAGTGCTAGCCAGGCCGCACAAGCGCAGCTGGATCAGCTCGAAGGCTATGCCCTTGAAACGCAGAACCGCTGGGGCATGCGGCCCAATGCGGCGGTGCAGCCGGAGGTGATGTACCACCACTACCAGTTCATGGGCAGGCTGGAGCATGCGGTCGGCCTTCAGGTCGGTGTGGTGGGGTCGCATTCGGAGCGCGTGGGGGCCGCTGAGCGTGCATTGCTGGAGGCGGAACTGCGTCTTGCCAGCCTGAAAAAGCTGGTGGAAAAACGCCAGCGTGATGCCTTGCAGGCGCAGATGCGACGGGATCAGAAGCAAACCGACGAACGGGCTGCTTTGCAGTATCGCCAATCGTTCAATGGCTCGTGACGGGCCTGGAGAAACAAGATGGAACAAGTACGCGCTACAAACCAACAGGGAAGCCAAGGCGCTCAGGCTGTACGTGGCAAGCCCTCCGTGCAGGGCAGGGATTCGTTGGCCGATGCACAAGCGGGTGCCGTACCGGGGGGGTTCATGGCCCTGCTTGCTGCTTTGGGCGATGGCGACTTGCAAGAGGCGGTGGTGCCACAAGCCGCCGGTGAGGATGCATTTGCTACAGAACCGGTTGCTGCCGATGCGGGTGCGCAGGCTGTGTTGCAGGGCGCGCTGTTCCCCTGGCAGTGGCCGGCTGTAATGGGCGCAGGGGCACCAGGCGCGGGGGGTATGGTGCCAGGGCAGGATGCGGCAGCAGGGACTGCCACCCCCTTGGTTTCGGTCGATGCTGACGTTGGTCCTCTATCCCAGGCGGTGCTTCAGGGCGATGCCGTGGTGGACGATGAGCGCGGTGGGGCCGCCGAGAACCAGGGCGTAGCGTCCGCTGCAGGAGCGGCGGGGAAACGCAAAGCATTTGGCAGGTTGGGGGCAGGAAGCTCACCGTTGGGTGATGTGGGTTCTGCGGCTGGTGTCCAGGGCCTGAGTGCGTCGAATGTCAAAGGTCAGAATGCGTCGGCGGTCCCGGTGGCTGCTGTTCAGTCTTTTGCCGTGGAACGCGCCCGGGACACAGCCGGGGCGGTGCGTGATGCTGCCCGGGCTCAGGAGATGGGCAGCGACGGCGTGCCAGCAGCGCTGGCCCAGCTGGTGTCCGATCCTGCTGTGGCAAGCCGTGTTCTTGCACGGGGTGTGGAGTCTGGCGCGACCGCCTCTGGCGCCGGGGGGGCGGCAGAACCAGTCCAGGATCACCCCATGGGACTGCCGGGTGAGGCGGGTGCCGAGATCGTGGACCCCGCGATGGCGGGCGCTGAGGATGCCGTGGCCGAGCAGGTAGCGTACTGGGTTCACCAGAATATTCAGAACGCCAGATTGACGGTCAAGCATGACGGTCAACCGGTCGAGGTGAGTGTTTCGCTGACAGGCAATGAGGCCCATGTGGCGTTTGGCAGCGACGAGGCCCAGACGCGAGAGATGATTGATGGCAGCGTGGCCCAGTTGCGGGACATGCTGCATCGGGAAGGGCTGGTGCTTTCTGGTGTGACGGTGGGTGAATCGGGCCGCCGGCAGGGTGATGGGGGGGGCGGTGCGGGCGGACAGAAGAATCCCCAGAGACTGGCTGAAGTCGTCGCTCCGGCCGCTGCTGCTCGCACTCCCGGGCGCGTCAATGTCCTGGGGGACCGGGCCGTCGATATTTTTGTCTGATAGGCTGGGTTGCCCTGTGGAATGCAGGGGGATTGCGGTACTAATCTGGCTATTATGGACACGCGTCTGTCCAATAATGGTTCGCATACGGGCAACAGCCGCTGGTGCTTTGCCAGCGTCCAACCGGCCCTCAGCAAGGAAGTTTCAACGTGTCATCCAATGCCTCTGCAGCCGAGCCTGCAAAAAAACCTGCCAAGAGCAAGAAACTGGTCATCATCGGAGCCGTGGTCGTGTTCTTGCTTGTGGTGGTGGGGGCGGGGGCGGCATGGTTTCTGTCTCAACGTCACGCGGACGAGGATGATGGCGAGGGCGGAACGCCGGCAAAGGCCTCCACGCCCGCGGTGGCCCCCACTTTTCTGCCGATAGATACTTTGGTGGTCAATCTCGCCGACAACGGTGGGGAGCGGTTTGCGCAGATTGGAATCACGCTGGAACTGGATGACACCAAGACGGCAGATCTTGTCAAGCAGCACATGCCCAGTATCCGGAACAGCATCATCATGCTGGCGTCGCAGAGAACCTCGGATGAGCTGCTGAGCCGGGATGGCAAGGAAAAGCTGGCGGTCGATATCCACAGGGAGGTTTCGCGGCCCCTGGGCTTTGATGTGCCTGCCGCCAAAGGGCGTTCTGATGCGCAGAAAAACGATGAAGGCGACGCGCCGCCGCCGCGTTCCCGCAAGGCAGCCGCCAACCCGGTTCGGCGGGTGCTTTTTTCCGGTTTCATCATCCAGTAGGCCGAACGAGGCTGCACCATGAGTGAATCTTTTCTGTCCCAGGAAGAGGTCGATGCCCTTTTGGAGGGGGTGACCGGAGAGAGCCAGAAAACCGAAGAGGAGGTGCTCGAGAAGGGCGATGTACGCACCTATGACATCTCCAGCCAGGAGCGCATTGTTCGTGGCCGTATGCCCACGATGGAGATCGTCAATGAGCGGTTCGCGCGAAATTTTCGCATTGGACTGTTCAATTTCATTCGCCGCAGTCCCGAGATCTCGGTGGGTACGGTGGCGGTGCAGCGATACAGCGCGTTCCTGCGGGAGCTGGCGGTGCCGACCAACTTCAATATCGTGGCGATCAGGCCCTTGCGTGGCAGTGGTCTGATTGTGTGTGAGCCGTCTCTGGTGTTTGGCATCATTGATACCTTGTTTGGCGGCGTTGGAAAGTTTCAGACCCGGATTGAAGGGCGTGACTTCTCTCCGACCGAGCAGCGCGTCATTCAGCGCTTGGTGGACGTGATTTGCACTGAGTACAAGAAGGCTTGGCAAGGTATTTATCCGCTGGAGCTGGACTATCAGCGCTCTGAAATGCAGCCGCAGTTTGCGAACATTGCGACTCCCAGCGAAATCGTTGTGTCCACGGCATTCCAGCTGGAAATTGGTGACTTGGCGGGAGCCATTCACATCTGCATGCCTTACGCGACGCTGGAGCCCATACGCGATGTACTGTATTCCTCGACACAGGGGGACTCGATCGAGGTCGATCGCCGCTGGGTGCGTGTACTGACCCGCGAAATTCAGGCAGCCGAGGTCACTCTGGTGGCGGAGTTGGCCCGCGCAGATGCCACTGTGGAGCAACTGCTGGCCATGAAGCCTGGGGACTTCATCGAGCTCGATAGAGAACCCCGTATTCGCGCCTCCATTGGTGGCGTACCAATTTTTGAATGCCAGTACGGGACGCACAATTCCAAGTACGCCATTCGCATAGAAGAATGCCTGCGCAACGCAGACATGCACTGGATGGGAGAAAAAGATGTCGGCTGAAGACAACAAGAGCGGTGAAGCTGCGGACGATCCCTTTGCCGGTTGGGCAGAGGCACTGGAGGAGCAGAAGCAATCGGATGCCAAGCCAGGGGACGCGGAGCAGGGTGGCCCGCTGAGTGGTGAGCCGGTCCGGCCGTTTTCGGCGGGAGGGGCTGACGCGTCGCATCATGACATCAACATGGTTCTCGACATCCCGGTGCAGTTGTCGGTGGAGTTGGGGCGAACCAAGGTGCCAATCAAGTACATCCTCCAGCTGGCCCAGGGTTCGGTGGTCGAACTCGATGCATTGGCAGGTGAGCCCATGGATGTGCTGGTGAACGGGTACCTGATCGCGCAAGGTGAGGTGGTTGTGGTGAATGACAAGTTCGGTATCCGTTTGACGGATGTCGTCACGCCGTCAGAGCGTTTGCGTCGGGTCAGCCGTGGGTAATTCAGGCAGCATTTCGCAGACGTTGTTGTTGGTGGTCCTGTTTGTGGCTGCCATGGCCGCATTGCCATGGCTGGTCCGCCGGATCCAACAAAGACAGGCAGGCAGCGGAATGACGCCGGGAGCAGCCTCCAAGGTGCTGTCTGCAGTCGCCGTGGGGCCGCACCAGCGTGTGGTGGCGGTTGAAGTGGGGCCGGAGAATTCCCGGACCGTGCTGATACTGGGGGTGACTTCACAGCAAGTCAGCTGCCTGCATGTACTTTCGCCGCAGGCGGTATTGCCAGTTCCGCCAGAAGCATCGGCGGCAGACTTTGCCAGCGAAATGCAACGGCAAAAGGCGGTACTACCGGATGTGCGTTCGGATGCGGCAGGGGTTTCCCATGGGCAATAACGGAAACGCTGGCGCCTGGTTGGGTCGCGGCGCGGTTGTGTTGATCCTGTCGGTGATTGTGATGATGCTTCCGGCGGAAGCACGGGCGCAAACGGGGGGCTCTTTGCCGGTATTGGTGGGTTCGGGGGGCAACGGTACAAGTTTCTCCGTCCCGATACAGACCTTGCTGTTCTTTACGGCGCTGTCATTCCTGCCGGCCATTTTGCTGATGATGACCGGGTTCACGCGGATTGTCATTGTTCTGTCCCTGCTGCGCCAGGCGATCGGTACGCAGTCGGCTCCGCCCAATCAGGTGATCATCGGGCTCTCGCTTTTCTTGACCTTGTTTGTCATGGGGCCGACCCTGGATCGGGTCTACCAGGACGCTTACCTCCCCTATACAACCAACGCCATCAGTTTTGAGCAGGCCGTGGAGAACGCCGAGGCGCCGATGCGACAGTTCATGCTCAAGCAGACGCGGCAGTCTGATTTCGCCCTGTTTGCACGGCTCGCACGCCTGGATGCCGCCGTGACGGCCGAAACGGCGCCCTTGCGGGTATTGGTGCCGGCGTTTGTCACAAGCGAGCTCAAGTCGGCCTTCCAGATCGGGTTCATGATATTTATCCCGTTTCTGGTGATCGATATGGTGGTATCCAGCATTCTTATGTCGTTGGGCATGATGATGCTGTCACCGGTGCTTGTGGCGCTGCCTTTCAAGCTGATGCTGTTTGTGTTGGCCGACGGGTGGAACCTGCTGATCGGGTCTCTGGCTGCGAGTTTCGTCCAATAAAGGAGTTGCCATGACAGCTCAAATGGTACTCACCATCGGGAGCGATGCTCTTACGCTGCTGCTCATGATCGCCATGCCCGTGCTGGGGGTGGTGATGGGTGTGGGCCTTTTGGTCAGTATTTTTCAGGCCGTGACCCAAATTCATGAGGCCACCCTGGCGTTTGTGCCGAAGCTGATTGCTGCGATGGTCGTGTTTGCACTGGCCGGGCCATGGATGATCGCGACGCTCGTTGACTACATCCGGCGCACTATTGAGTCCATTCCGGCGGTGGTCGGTTGAAGAGAGCCGTGTTTTTGTGATCACGTTTTCCGAGTCTCAGTTGGTGACGTGGCTTTCGCCCATCCTGTGGCCCTTCCTGCGTGTCCTTGCGGTGTTTTCTGTGGCGCCGCTGTTTTCCATGCGCGTGATTCCCATGCGAGCCAAGATTGGGTTGGCCTTTTTCGTCGCGCTGTGCGCGCAGGCCATGTTGGTGGATCAGCCAGTGGTTTCGCTCAACGGACCTGATGCATTGGGAACTGCGGTGCAACAGGTGATGGTCGGACTGGCGATCGGTTTTGCCGTCAGGCTGGTGTTTGCCTCTGTGGAGCTTGCCGGGGAAATCATTGGCTTGCAGATGGGCTTGAATTTCGCGTCATTCTTTGATCCGACCAGCAACGCACAGGTGAGTGCGGTAGCACGCTTTTTCGGCAATCTGGCCATGCTCTTGTTCGTGGTGATCAATGGGCATTTAATGGTGTTGCTGGCAGTGGTTCAGAGTTTTGACAAGTTTCCGATTGATGGCCGTTTCATGCAGGGCCTGGCCGAGATGCGTTTGTACGAGATGGGCTCCTCACTGTTTTCCAGTGCTTTGTGGATTGCCTTGCCCATGATGGCGCTCCTGATGTTTGTCAATTTGACACTGGGCATCATCTCAAGGGTTGCGCCGCAGATGAACGTCTATGCGGTAGGTTTTCCTGTGACGCTTACGGTAGGTTTGCTTGGTATTGCCGCCACCCTGCCTATGTTGGAGCAGCCGGTTCTCACGCTCATGCAGCGCGCGATCGATCTTTTTGCCGCACAACGCTGAGCCGTTGTCAGACCAGTTGGTTGCGGATGGCGTACACCGTGAGTTCGGCGTTGTTGCCCAGTTTCAGTTTTTCCAACACCCTGGCGCGGTAGACGCTGACGGTCTTGGGGCTGAGCATGAGCTCCTCGGCAATTTCAGACAAACGTTTGCCGCTGGCAATTTTGAGAAGTGTCTGCAGCTCCCGTTCGGACAGTGTGGTGTGAGGCGCCTCGTTTTCCGGTTGAGACACACTTTCCGCAAGCATTTGTGCGACTTCCGCCGTAAGGTATTTGCGCCCCTGTGCCAGCGTGCGCACTGCCTCTATCAAGGCGACGGGATCTGCCGCCTTGCTCGCATAGCCTTGTGCACCGGCGCGCAGGCAACGCACGGCATACTGGTCTTCAGGATTCATTGAAACGATCAATACCTTGATTGCCGAGTCGGTTTCACGCAGGCTCGCCAACACTTCCAGCCCGTTGCGTCCTGGCATGTTCAGATCAAGCAGCAAGACATCGCATGCCACCTTTCGGAGAACGTCGCGCAGTTCTGGATAGTTCCCGGCTTCTCCGGTGACCTCGATGTCGGGAGCTTCGGCCAATGTGTCCCGAATACCACGGCGCACCACGGCATGATCGTCGCAAAGTACCACCCGGATCATCAGTCGTCTCCTTTGCCTACGGAAGATTCCAGTGGCACGGACAGAATAACCGACGTGCCCTGTCCTGGCCTGCTGCTGACGTCGAGCCAGCCATTCACAGTGCGTGCGCGTTCCCTCAGGCCATTGATACCGAATGCTTTCGGTTTTTTCAGTGACAAGGGGTCATATCCACGCCCGTTATCGGTCACTTCCAGAGTAAAAACGCCTTCCGTGTCGGACAGGTCGATATGGACGGCGGTGCAGGCCGCATATTTGGAAATATTGGTCAGTGCCTCTTGAGCGGTGCGATACGCCACGAGTTGCACAGATGCGGGCAAATCTATGGCGTCGGCACTGGATTGCAGCCGGGTCGGGACGCCGCTGCGGCGCTCGAAGCTGTCAGCCAGCCATTGAACGGCTGCAACAAGCCCCTGATCCAGAATGGGGGGGCGAAGATTCATCATGATACGTTGGCTGGCTCCCAGAGCATGCTGCAGCATGGCGGTGGCTGCCTGCACATGTTCCCGAATGTCGGCCTGCTGGGCGTGGCGGTCGATCCAGGCCAGGTCAAACCGGATGGCTGTCAGCGATCCGCCAATATCGTCATGGATCTCGCGAGCAATCGCCGCGCGTTCTTGCTCAATGGAGCTCTGCAGGTGTTCCGTCAATTCGGCAAGCCGCTGTTGCGAGGCTGCGAGTTCATGCGCGGCCTGCTCGCGAGACAAGCGGGCCTCATGGACTTCGCGGGCTCTCGCAATGACATGGGGCAGGCGAGATATTTCGTCTTTGAGTACATAGTCGGCAATCCCCAGGCGCATTGCGTCAACAGCTGCCGCCTCGCCGATGGCCCCGGACAGGAGGATGAACGGTGGATGCCGGGGCTGGCTAGACACCAGCTCCCACGCGTCAAGCGCGGTGAAGCCGGGCAGCTTGTAGTCGGCCAGGATGACGTCGAAGACCTGCTTGTCGATCAGGTCACGAAATGCTTCCAGGGTGTCGGCGTGCCACATCATGTGTTCAACCTTTGCCCGGCGCAGAGTGATCGAAGTCAGCGTGTGGTCTGCAGCTGAATCTTCAAGATGAAGAATGCGCAATGACTGGCCGGATGTGTTGAAGACCATGGGAGGGGCTATCATAGGATACAAATTGGAACAAACAAGGGGATTTGTCCTGTTGGATTGTTCCTTGATACGCGGTCGAATGACCGATCATGTCGGCGCTTTTGAGGTCATTTTTATCTTTGAAGGTATGACGATATAAGGGTTTCGTGTATCTTGCTGCCATGGGCGGCAAGGGAGAAACGATGCAATCAATGCTAACAAGATCTGGTGCTCCGGAAGTTCGCTTGCCCGTCATGGTGGCTGCTGAGTTGCAGGACTCGTTGCTGGTCGTCATGCATGATCTTCACCGTCTAGAGGGGCTTTTGAACCACGCCACAGACAATCTGTTGGAGCGTTTTGGCGAGGCCAATGAGTTGCTGACGGATGCGGTGGTGGGCGACTCGCCGGAATTGATTGCTGCCCGGGCTGCTTTGCGTAGCGCGGTGACCGAGTTGCAGTTTCAGGACATGGCTTCGCAGTTGATCTGGCACACAACCAAAGTGCTTCAGAGTTGCGCTTTTCGTCTTGCTGCGGAATCCATGGGATCGGACGAAGGCGAGGAGGCGGCGCCCTTTGCCGAAATGGCACCAGACCGCCCCAATCCGGTGACGCAAAGCGAGATGGATGCTGGATCCGTCGATCTTTTTTAATGCGGTCACAATTCCGATTTAACCGATATATATTCAAGTCAGTTGGAGCCCTACATGCAATCGATCCTTGCCGTTGATGACTCTCCGTCCATGCGGAAGATGGTGTCTTTCACCCTCGCAGGTGCTGGCTACCATGTGGTCGAAGCGGTGGATGGCCAAGACGCGCTGGAAAAGGCGCAGACCCATAACATTGATCTGGTGCTGGCGGACCAGAACATGCCGCGGCTTGATGGCATTGGACTGACCCGCAAGTTGCGGGAGGATCCCAAGTTCAAGACGATTCCGATCCTGATACTCACCACGGAATCGAGCGATCAAATGAAACAGGCCGGTAAGGCTGCCGGTGCCACCGGGTGGCTGGTAAAGCCGTTCGACCCCAATCGGCTGATTGAGGTGATCAAGAAGGTGATTCGTTAATTGCGCTAGTCGGCCACAGCAAGCACACAGGAGCCCCAAATGGGTGAAACCTATCAAGAAGGAGCAGGTGCAGATTTTGACCTGTCTCAGTTCTATCAGATTTTTTTCGAAGAGGCGGGCGAGAACCTCGATCAGATGGAGCACATGCTGCTGGATCTGGATCTCGAGAAAGCCGATGACGAAGAGTTGAATGGTATTTTCCGTTGCGCACACTCCATCAAGGGAGGGGCTGCAACCTTTGGATTTTCCGATGTTGCAGAATTGACCCATCAGATGGAGTCCTTGCTGGATCGCTTGCGCAGGCATGAGCTCCAACCGATTCCTCAAATGGTGGATGTCCTGCTGGAATCGGCAGATGCTTCCCGAAGCTTGCTGGCCCGCCATCAGGCGGGGGCGCAGGATGCACCACCCTCGACGGCACATCTGGTCAAGCGGATCAGCGAGTTGGCTGCAGGCATGGTTCCGGCGCATGAGGCTCCGATGGAGCCTCCAAAGCCGCAAGATCCACCAGCGCCAGCGCCAGCGCCGGTGATTCAGTCTGCGCCGACTGTCGCCAGCGCTCCGGCAGGCGCAGCGGGGGCTCGTCACTTGCAGATTCGGATTGGTCCTCTGGAGCGAATGGAGCAAGCCGACGCCATCAAGGAGTTGTTTCGCGATATTCCTGGATTGGGAACCATTGCTGACTTGCCAAGCGATGCTGCCGCTACGCGGATTTTTTCCGTTGAAACATCTTCGACAGACAGCGATCTTTTGGATCTGTTTGCTTTCCATGTCGCCAAAGAGCAGGTGCAGATTTCGGCATCATCTGCCGGGGCTGCCGTCGACGCCAGTTCAGGCATTCCTGCCCAGAATGGCGATATAGAGGGCGCGACGGGCCCTGCGGATGAAGCCTATGGGTTTTTCAAAAATGCTCCTGGATCGCCTGGGGGGGTGCAGGCTTTGCAGGCTATTGAGCCTGTTTCTGCAGTCACCAGAATTGTCCCGAAGGCAGCCGCGGAGGCCAAGGCCGGTAGTCAGGCGCAAATGGAGTCCACCACGATCCGCGTTGCGGTAAACAAGGTGGATCAACTGATCAACTTGGTGGGTGAGTTGGTGATTACGCAGGCCATGCTTGCTCAAAACAGTCTCGGACTGGATTCCGCCGAGCACCAGCAGCTTCTGGCCGGCTTGGCGGACTTGGACCGCAATACGCGGGATCTTCAAGAGTCAGTCATGTCGATTCGCATGATTCCGATGTCCATTGTGTTTAGCCGTTTCCCGCGAATGCTGCGTGATCTGGCCAACAAGCTCGGGAAGAAGGTGGATCTGGTTACCTTGGGTGAGGCCACCGAACTCGACAAGGGGTTGGTGGAAAAGATCACCGATCCGCTGACCCACCTCGTCCGCAACAGTGGTGATCATGGGATTGAATTGCCTGCGGAGCGATTGGCCAAGGGCAAGCCGGAGCATGGGACGATTACTTTGTCCGCGTCTCACCAAGGGGGCTCCATCGTTATCGAAGTGAAAGATGATGGAAAGGGACTTTCACGCGAGAAGATTCTCAGCAAGGCCCGCGAGCGCGGCATGGACGTGTCTGATCAGATGAGTGATGCCGATGTCTGGCAGCTAATTTTTGCCCCCGGGTTTTCGACTGCCGAGGTCGTTACGGATGTATCTGGCCGGGGCGTGGGCATGGACGTGGTCAAGCGAAACATCGCTGCGTTGAATGGAACGGTGGAAATTGATTCGTCAGAAGGCTATGGGACCAAGGTTTCCGTGCGCCTGCCACTCACGCTGGCCATCATGGATGGCATGTCGGTGGGGGTTGATGAGGAGGTGTATATCCTGCCCCTGTCATCCGTCGTTGAATCTTTCCAAGTCAACCCTGACGATGTGAACACGGTCGCACAAGGTTCGCAGCTTGTGAAGGTGCGTGACGAGTACATGCCGGTGATTGCGCTGGAACGGATTTTCCAAGTGCCACGCCTTGACCCGCAAAAGTCCAGCACCATCATGGTAGTGGTGGAAGCGGATGGAAATCGCGTGGCGTTGCTGGTGGATGAGCTTTTGGGTCAGCACCAGGTCGTCGTGAAGAATCTGGAGTCCAACTATCGAAAGGTTCCCAATGTATCTGGAGCCACTATTCTGGGCGATGGCAGGGTTGCATTGATTCTT
The DNA here is from genome assembly GCA_024709845.1 of Burkholderiaceae bacterium. GTDB lineage: Bacteria > Pseudomonadota > Gammaproteobacteria > Burkholderiales > Burkholderiaceae_C > Simplicispira. The sequence continues at coordinate 13,720 of JANJVX010000123.1, forward strand.
GATATCGGCGGTTTGGTGCGTCGGGCGCGCCATTAAGCAAGCATGGCTTATGGTGCAGCAGCCGTTGCAATGAAAGGAGAGGCTACATGAGTGTGATTGGCAAGGCAGCAGAAATTGCTTCTTCGGGCGCGCGGGAATACCTTACATTCCGTTTGGACCAAGAGGAGTACGGTATTGATATTCTGAAGGTCCAAGAAATCAGGGGCTATGAACCACCAACGCGAATCGCCCACGCGCCTGAATTCATCAAGGGTGTGGTGAACTTGAGGGGGACCATTATTCCTATCGTGGATATGCGCCTCAAGTTCAATTGTTCCCAAGCGGAATATAATAGTTTTACCGTGGTGATAATTTTGAATCTGCGCAACCGTGTTGTCGGTATTGTTGTGGATTCGGTTAGCGATGTGATGGAGTTGGCGGCAGATAACATCAAGGCAGCACCTGATATTGAAAGTGTGATTGATAATGAGTGCATCCTCGGCCTAGGTTCGGTTGGCGAGCGGATGCTGATCTTGTTGGATATTGAAAAATTGATGTCAAGCGTGGATATGGGGCTTGTGGCCGCAGGGGGCGATTGACGGGTTAGAGTTATCAGGCATGGTGACGACTGCCCGGCTGATTCATAAGGTGCGGAGTCCGCCCTCTGGGTCATTGAATCGATGAGTATTTCTTCAGGACAATCCATGCTTCGCAACCCCGAAACTGATTTAGCGACGCGCTCTGAGCGGGGGGGCTCCTCACGGGTAGTCGGCGAGGGAGGTGCGTCCGGTCCGCTTGCGCAAGGCCGTGAGTTTGTCTGGACAGATGCGGATTTTTCCCGAGTGCAGGCACTGATTTATCAGCGTGCGGGGATTAATCTGCACGAGGGCAAGCATGCCATGGTGTACAGCCGACTGTCCCGTCGGCTGCGAGAGACGGGGCATACCAGCTTTCACGACTATCTGGGATGGTTGGAAAACCACGATGGGACCGAGTGGCAGGAGTTCGTCAATGCGCTCACGACCAATCTCACGGCATTCTTTCGGGAGCAGCATCATTTCGAGATTTTCTCGAACCATTTGCGCTCCAGGCCCGCCGGGAGTCCCTGGCGGGTTTGGTGCAGTGCCGCATCGACGGGGGAAGAGCCCTATTCCATTGTCATGACGGCCTTGGAGGCTCTGGGCTCCAACGCCGCATTCAAGCTGGTTGCCAGTGATATCGACTCGCGTGTTCTGGCCACAGCCGCTCAGGGGATCTATCGCCTGGAAGCACTCAAGGGACTCACGCAGGCGCATCTGCAGCGTTTTTTTCTGCGCGGAAAAGGTGCCAACTCGGGGCTGGTGCGTGCCAAGCCGGAGCTGATCAAGGCCATTGAGTTCATCAGCGTCAATCTCATTCGGGACGACTGGCCTTTCCGAGAGCCTTTCGATGTCGTCTTCTGTCGCAATGTGATGATCTATTTTGATGCACCTACGCAGCGCCGCGTCTTGGAACGCATCCATAGAGTGCTCAAACCGGGAGGCATGCTTTTTGTAGGCCATGCAGAAAATTTCAGTGAATCCCGAGATCTTTTTACATTGCGTGGAAAAACGGTGTACGAGCGCCGCTGACCTGTCCGGGCTGTTTTGTCTCTTGAATCCATGACTACACTCAAATCTGGTTTCACTGCCGCATCAACCTCTGGCGCCATGCCTGGCGTGGCGGGCTTGCCAGAGCGGCGGCGTGCTCCACGCATCGCCCCGTTGACGGCAGATATCTACCCCACCAGTTTTGAGGCGGCGCCCGAGTCTTCCCTGGAGGAACTCAAATCCCGCCCTCCTCGGCCCGGGCAGGCGTCATTTTTCTACTTCGATCATCACTTCCAGTACAACGCCGTGAAGGTGTTGCCCGGTGAATACTATGTATCGAATGAGAATCTGGTGATCATGACGGTTCTTGGATCATGCATTGCCGCGTGTTTGTGGGATAGCCGCATGCGTGTTGGCGGCATGAACCATTTCATGCTGCCGGATGGGGATTCGATTGATGTTTCCGGGCGATACGGCTCGTATGCCATGGAGTTGCTCATCAACGAGATGCTCAAGATGGGCGCACGGCGTGAGACGATGCAGGCGAAGATATTCGGTGGAGCGCAAGTCATGCACAGTTTCACGACCATGAATGTCGGCGAGCGCAATACCCAATTTGTGGTGAACTACCTGCACACTGAGCGCATTCCGGTGGTGTCGGAGGATGTGCTGGATATCTATCCCCGCAAGGTCTGTTTTTTTCCTGTGACTGGCAAGGCCATGGTCAAGCGTCTGGCCCACGCGCATCCGGAGGAATTGGTGGCCCAGGAAAAGCGCGGCAATGCGGCTACGGTGGCACAAACAACGGCCGGTGGTTCTGTGGATCTGTTTTGATTGAGAAAGTTGGAGATGGGAAAAAAAATCCGGGTGATTGTGGTCGACGACTCGGCGCTGGTGCGCAGTCTGCTCGCCGAGATCATCAACCGGCAAAGCGATATGGAGTGCATCGGGACAGCCAATGACCCTTTGATTGCGCGAGAGATGATCCGTGAGCTCAATCCCGATGTCATCACACTGGATGTCGAGATGCCACGCATGGATGGCATCGATTTTCTGGGCCGCCTCATGCGCTTGCGGCCCATGCCAGTGCTGATGATCTCCACATTGACCGAGCGTGGCGCTGAAGTCACCCTTAAGGCGCTGGAGTTGGGTGCGGTCGATTTCGTGGCCAAGCCCCGAGTGGGCCTTTCGAGTGGCCTCAATGAGCTGGCAGGGCAGATTGTTGACAAGATCCGAGTCGCTTCCGTGGCCCATGTGCGCAGAGTTCAGCGCGAGCCGTCAGCTGCGACGAATGCTGGGCAGGTTTCCGTACCGTCCGCTGGGCTGCTGGGGCGGTTGTCGACGGAAAAGTTGATTTTCATTGGGGCCTCCACGGGCGGGACCGAAGCCATCAAGGAAGTCCTGATCCACATGCCGGCAGACTCTCCTGCCATTGTGATTACGCAGCACATGCCGCCGGGCTTCACCACCAGTTTTGCCGCTCGATTGAACGGCCTCTGCCAGATCACGGTCAAGGAAGCGGTCAACGGCGAGCGTATCTTGCCCGGTCATGCCTATATTGCACCGGGGGGAACACAGTTTCACATCAGCCGAAGCGGAGCCAACTATGTGGCGGTCGTGGACGATGGCCCTCCCGTCAATCGGCACAAACCTTCGGTCGAAGTTCTCTTCAAGTCGGCGGCTGCTGTCGTTGGGCGCAATGCTTTCGGCATCATGCTGACCGGAATGGGCAATGACGGTGCCGCCGCCATGCGTGAAATGAAAGATGCGGGTAGCTATAACTATGTGCAGGACGAGGCGAGCTGTATTGTGTTCGGCATGCCGCGTGAGGCCATTGCGCACGGAGCGGCTGACGAGGTGCTGCCACTGACGCAGATTGCGCCTGCACTCGTTACCAGACTTCGGGGTAGCTCGGATCGGGTGCTGCACCGGATTTAACCCCCCCTGCTGGCCACCAGAGATGGTGCCGTAGGCATGACCGGAGTCAGCTGGTCAGCAACGACCACCGCTCCAGCGCATGCATCAGGGCGGTTTCAATGTCTCCATCGCGGGCGTGCAGTGCATTGGCTCTGGCAGCGTCCTTGCTGTAAATTGCGCCATCGGCCAGCTCCGATTGAATGGCCTTTTGTTCCGCCTCCAGTTCGGCAATGAGGTCGGGGAGCTGATCAAGCTCTCGTTGCTCTTTGTAGCTCAGCTTCTTTTTTGATAGCTGTTGGCTCCCGCTGGTATTGGCTTCAGTGCCGTTTTTGCTTGAATCTTGGGGGGGCGCGATCTCGGCACCCGTGGCGTCCGGCGCCGTTGCCGCAATCTCCCGGCTGCGGCGCGATTGCGTCAGCCAATCCTGCACATCGCCTTCGTATTCGCGCCATTGCCCGTCACCTTCGTAGGCGATGGTGCTGGTTACGACGTTGTTGAGGAAGGTGCGGTCATGGCTGACCAGAAACACTGTTCCTTCATAAAACTGCAGCAACTCTTCGAGCAGGTCCAGGGTCTCGATATCCAGGTCATTGGTCGGTTCGTCGAGCACCAAAACATTGGCTGGGCGCGCAAACAAACGGGCCAGAAGCAGTCGATTGCGTTCCCCACCCGAAAGAGATCGCACAGGCGAACGCGCGCGCGCGGGAGAGAACAGAAAATCACCGAGGTAGCTTCGAACATGCTTGCGTTGCTGCCCGATTTCTATCCATTCGCTGCCAGGACTGATGAAGTCTTCCAGGGTGGCATCCAGATCGATCGCATGGCGCATCTGATCGAAGTAAGCCACCTGCAAATTGGCTCCTTGGCGGATGTGCCCTTGATCGGCCGCGAGTTCTCCCAAAATCAGCTTGAGCAGTGTGGTTTTTCCTGCGCCATTAGGGCCAATCAGGCCAACCTTGTCGCCGCGAAGAATGGTCGCGCTGAAGTTCCGGACGATAGTTCGGTCGCCAAACACCTTGGTCACGCCGGTCAGTTCGGCAACGATCTTTCCGCTCGGGGCGCCTGAGGCAAGGTCCATTTTGACACTGCCCAGGGTTTCGCGACGTGCCTTGCGCGTAGCACGCAGCGCTTCCAGTCGACTGATTCGGCTCTGACTGCGCGTACGCCGTGCCTCGACACCTTTGCGAATCCACACCTCTTCCTGGGCAAGCAACTTGTCCGCCTTGGCAGCAATGACCTCTTCTTGCGCCAACTGCTCCTGTTTCTGCACCTGGTACTGCGCAAAGTTGCCAGGGTAGGAAAGCAAGCGCCCCCGATCCAGTTCGACGATGCGTGTGGCGACACGATCCAGAAAACTCCGGTCGTGGGTAATGGTGACGATGCTTCCCTTGAAGTCGGTCAGCAGATCTTCAAGCCACTCGATGGAGTCAAGATCCAGATGGTTGGTAGGCTCATCCAGCAGCAGGACGTCGGGCCGTGCAACCAGGGCCTGCGCCAATGCGACACGCTTCTTGGTGCCGCCGGAGAGGCTTCCAATGCGGGCGTCCGGGTGCAGATGCAGGCGTTGGAGCGTTTCGGTGACGCGCTGCTCCCAGTTCCAGGCGTCGTAGGCTTCTATCTGAGTCTGTATGGCGTCAAGATCCACACCTTCAGCGCCACTCAGATAGAGATCGCGAAGCGCAACCACCTCTGAAATTCCGTGTGACGCGGCCTGAAAGACGGTGTCATCCGCATTCAGAACGGGTTCCTGGGCGACGTAAGCTATGCGAATGCCCTGCTGCAGGTGCCGGGCTCCGTCGTCCGCATGTGCTAGACCGCCCAAAATTCTGAGCATGGAGGACTTGCCGGCTCCGTTTCGGCCGATCAGTCCAACGCGTTCGTTGACTTCGAGAGAAAAATTGACGTGGTCGAGCAAGGCAACGTGCCCGAAGGCCAGTTGTGCATCCAGTAGGGTAATCAGTGCCATGGTGCGGGCATTATCGTGGCCAAGGTCCGAGGGCGAGGAGATTGCTTGCTGGAGGGCCCGCAGATGAAAAGTCAGCCGGAAACGAAATTCACACAAGGTTTGTTGCCAGCTCTTGAAAACCTGTGCTATAGTCGAGGGCTTCGCTGCACAGAGGTTCTTTTCTGAACGTTGTGCCAAGCTTGGTTGGGGGTTGAAGAGCCTGACTGGGTGGATTGAAAGAAGCGAAGCAAAAAATCTTCAGTCTTTTTGTAGATCGGCGAGAAATTCGGTATACAATACAAGGCTTCGCTGAACGGAACTGCTGCAAGGCAGTTTGGTGAAAGCGGAAGATGCTGAAGAAATAAAAACATTCAGTGTTGACGGGAAATAAAAAATCCTGTTATAATTTGAGGCTCAGCTGATCGCAGCTAAGTCAGCAAAAATAGAAAGACTTCGGTCTGTTTTTTGCGGGAACATTAAAAATATACAGCCGATAA
>JANJVX010000135.1 GCA_024709845.1 Burkholderiaceae bacterium
GAAGAGGGCGGCAAGGTGTTCGAGGCCCTGGTGAAGGAAGGCCTGTCGATTCAGCGCAAGACCCAGGCCGTGGCCGAAGAAAAAATCTCCGAAGCCACCAGCCGCGTGACCAGCATGGCCAGCGACATCGGTTCGCGCGCCGCAGGCCAGTGGGACAAGCTGGAAAACATTTTTGAAGACCGCGTGGCCACGGCCCTGTCCAAGCTGGGTGTTCCCACGTCCCGCGACCTCGACGTGCTCAACGCCCGCATCGATGCACTGGCCAAGAGCCTGGGTAAGGCACCGCCCGCCGCCAAGGCAGCACCCGTGAAGGCAGCGCCCGCCAAGAAGGCCGCCGCCAAGCCTGCGGCCAAGAAGCCCGTTGCCAAGAAGGCCGCTGCCAAGCCTGCGGCCAAGGCACCGGTGGCCAAGCCCGCCGCCAAGAAGCCCGCGGCCAAGGCTCGCGCGCCCTTCCCCAAGGTGGCACCGCGCAGCACTGACGCGGCAGCCCAGCCTGCGGACGGCGCCGCCAGCGCCTGACCCCTCAGGGCATGAGACAGGGGCTCCGTGCTCCTGTCCGGTGCGGCTGTCACACCCCAGGTGTGACAGCCGCATTGCATTGGGCGTCCGGAAAATGCCGCAGCGCAGCATTCGGAGCCCGCGGAAACGTCGGTTAGAGTAGCCCCAAAGAACCATTCCATTCGATGCACGAGGGCCAGGACACATGGTGAAAAAAGCGCCACGCCGCACCGCTGAACGCATACTGGAAGTCACGCTCGAACTGTTCAACCGGTTTGGCGAGCCCAACGTCTCGACCACCCTGATTTCCGCCGAGCTGCGCATCAGCCCCGGCAACCTTTACTACCACTACCCGGCCAAGGACGAGCTGATCAACGCGCTGTTCGACCGCTACGAACGCTCGCTCAACGAGCTGCTCGGAGCCAGTGCCAGTGTGCGCAACGTCGAGGACGCCTGGTTCTTCATGCACACGCTGTTTGAACTGATCTGGCAGTACCGTTTTCTCTACCGCGATCTCAACGACCTGCTGTCCAAGAACCGGCGGCTGGAGATGCACTTCCAGACCGTGCTGCAGAACAAGACCCACGCCGTGCGCAACCTGCTCGATGGCATGCAGCGCGCAGGCGCCCTGCAGATCGACTCCCGTGAGATCGAGCCCACGGCCACCAGCATGGTCGTTGTGCTGACCTACTGGCTGAGCTTCGAGTACGTGCGCGACCCCCGCCGCGCCCTGGAACCCGAAAGCGCCCAGGCCGCACTGCTGCGCGGCGCGCACCATGTGCTGAACCTGCTCATGCCCTATCTCGAACCCGGCCAGCGCGCCCACCTGCTGCAGTTGGCCAGCGCATACATGAAATGAAACACCCCCCTGAGCGGCTGCACCGCTGGCCTGGACCGCGCCTGTTTCCCGCACTGCGGGCGATGCAACGTACCAGGACGAACTGAAGTAGCGGTTCTATTCCCTTTCCGGCCGAGCCCCAGCCTTTCAAAAAACCAACCAGACCACGGAGACACACATGGCGAAATGGACCCCCTTCCCCCACGCTGGCGACTACCAGTTCGACGCTGCCAGCCTGAAAAAACAATGGGCCCGCCTGCACGCTGGCGACGCCGAGCCCCTGCCCAAGGATGCCGCCGTGTTGCAGGCCTGGGCGCACTTTCACAACGGTGATTTCCAGCAGGCCGCCGAGGCCGGCATGGAAGCAGGCGGCGCCGGCATCACGGTGGCCAACAAGGCCACGGCCATTTACGCCACCTACCTCGAAAAGAAGGAAAAGACCCGCCTGGACCTGTTCCTGCAGGTGGCCGAACAGGCCGAGGCCCAGGCCGCCGAAGACCCCAAGAACGCCAACGCCTGGTACTGGCACGCCTACGCGCTGGGCCGCTACAGCCAGGGCATCAGCGTGGCCAAGGCGCTGGCCCAGGGACTGGGCGGCAAGATCAAGGAATCGCTCGAAAAAGCCATCGCCCTGGCGCCCAAACATGCCGACGCGCGCATCGCGCTGGGTGCCTTCCATGCCGAAGTGATCGACAAGGTGGGCTCGCTGATCGGCGGCATGACCTACGGCGCCAAGAAGGACACCGGACTCAAGCTGTTCCAGGAAGCGCTCAAGCTCAATCCAGGCTCGGCCATCGCCATGATCGAATACGCCAACGCCCTCGTCATGCTCGACGGCGACAAGAAGATGAAGGAAGCCACCGCGCTCTACGAGCAGGCCGCCGCCAGCACCCCGCTGGACGCCATGGAGCGTCTGGACGTGGAAATGGCGCAGGCAGAGCTGGAAGAATAACGCCCGTCGCAGGGTGCTATGGCGCCCGCCAGTGCCACCGTGGAACTGGCTTTGCCAGGCCACCGGTGGCGTCCCCCCTCCCGCAGGAGAGGGGGGAAGGCGCGAAGCGACTCAGGGGGGTGTCCCAAATCTGCGGGCGGCGATTTCCAGCAGGCCGTCGAAGATCAGGTTGTCCACCAGCTCGAACGGCCGCGTCATGCTGGGCGCCATCTTCCAGCCTGCGCCACCCGTCATCATGCAGACGGGTTCCTGCCCACAGTGCTGCAACAGATGCTGGTACACGCGCTCGACCGCACCGGCAATGGCGTAGGTTCCGCCGCTGGTGAGGGCGTCGCTGGTGTTGGTGGGGAACAGACGCACATCGCCCGTGGGCACATGCAGCCCGGCGGTGCCCGACTCCAGCGCGCGCAGCATGATGCCGTGCCCGGGCAGGATCAGGCCGCCGAGAAAACGTCCGTCAGGGTCGATGGCCTCCACCGTCACGGCGGTTCCCACCATCACCACCACCAGTGGCCGCGCCGGGCCCTGTGCCAGCATCCGCTGGCGCGCACCGATCATGGCCACCCAGCGGTCGCATCCCAGCCGCGTGGGATGGTCATAGCCATTGGTCAGGCCTGCCTCCTGGGCGGACGGCACCACCCACTGCGCGGCCACGTCCCACAGCTCCATCTGCTCCTCGACCCGGCGCTTGACGGCGTCGCCCGCCACCACGCAGCCCAGCATGCGCACGGGCGCAGGCAGGTGGGCCCAGGCCGTCTCGGACAGGCGGTCGATATGGTCAAGAAACTCGGCGCCTTGCGCCAGCAGGGCCGCCCCGGGCCGGGGCGCTTCATACAAGGCCCACTTGAGGCGGGTGTTGCCGACATCGATGGCCAGAAAAGTCATGGCGGGCATTATCACGAGTTTTGCCAGGCCCGCCCGTCCCCTCTGCGGCAGTTTCCGATCCACGGCGGCGCATCGCCGGGTTACAGTGGCCGTCCATCCATTTCTGCACGGAGGTTCGACATGGGTCTTTTCAGCTTCATCAAGGAAGCCGGTGAAAAACTGTTCGGCGCCAAGGAGGTCGAGACGGCCGCCGCCAGCGCGGCCAGCAATCCGGCCGCCAAACCGACACTGGACGAACTCAACGCCAAGGCCGGCCGTGCCATTGAGGCCTACATCGCCACCCAGAACCTGGGCGTGCAAGCCGTGCAGGTGGCTTTTGACGGGGCCAGCGGCACCGTGACGGTGCAGGGTCAAGCCCCCACCCAGGAGGCGCTGGAAAAGGTCACCCTGTGCTGTGGCAACGTGGCCAGCGTCAAGGCGGTGCACAACCTGATGGCGGTCCACACGCCCGCCCCCGAGGCGCAGTACCACGACGTGGTGCGCGGCGACACCCTGTCGGCCATTGCCAAGAAGTACTACGGCGACGCCAGCAAGTACCCGCGCATCTTCGAGGCCAACCGCCCCATGCTGTCGCACCCGGACAAAATCTACCCCGGCCAGAAGCTGCGCATTCCGGCGCTGTGAGACCGTGTTTACGGTCTCACAGGGGTCGTAAACACGTTCTGAGCGCCTGGCAGAGTCATCCCTGGCGCCAGGGCAGGCCATGGAAGCGCCAGCCCCCGCGCAGGCCGCGGTGCGCATGCTGGTCGGGGTCGCCCTCGAAACCCTCCAGCACGTTCCAGGCCTCCAGCCCCAGCGCCGTGGCGCGCTGCGCCGCCGCGATCGAACGCACCCCGCTGCGGCACAGCAGCAGCGCCTTGCAGCCGGGCGGCACGGCGGCCTGCAACTGGGCATCAAAGCCGGGGTTCATGGCCATTCCAGGCCACTGCTTCCAGGGCACCGCCACCGCGCCCGGCACCTCACCCACCCAGGCGCGCTCGGCATCGCTGCGCACATCCACCAGCACGGCGCCGCCCGCCTGCACCCACTGCCACGCCAGCACGGGCGGCACATCGCCCGCATAGCCCTGGGCCGTGCGCGGCTGGGGCTGGCCGGTGGCTCCGGCATCGTGGCGCAGTCCGGAGTGCTGGTTCGCGGGCACGGCCTCGCCCATGCGCTCGGGCGGCGGCAGGTGCAGGCCTTCCATCAGCGCCACAAACTCTGCCTCGCTGCGCCCGGCAACCCGGGCATTGCCCGCCTTTTCGGCGCCGATGGTCGAGTGGCCGCGCCCCTGGTAGTCGTGCCCGGGCCACACGGTGGTCTCGGGCGGCAGCGCGAACAGCACCTGGGTGATGCTGTGGTAGAGCTGCCGGGCACTGCCCGACTGGAAGTCGGTGCGGCCACAGCCGTTGATGAGCAGGGCATCGCCCGTGAACACATGGCTGCGCCACAGGTAGGACATGCTGCCCGCCGTGTGGCCGGGCGTGGGCAGGGCCCGCAGGCTCTCGCCACCGAAAACCAGGGTATCGCCGGGCGCAAGCTGTCTGCTCGCGGTGCCAATGCCGCAGCCTGCGGGGGCCGCCGTGCGCGCGCCCGTGTGTTCGGCCAGCAGGCCTGCGCTGGTGATGTGGTCGGCATGGTTGTGCGTTTCCACGGCCCAGCGCAGGGTGAGGCCGTGGGCCTGCAGCACGGCCAGGTCGCGCTCGATCTGCGCATCCACCGGGTCGATGATGAGCGCCTCGCGCGTTGCGCGGTCGTGCAGGATGTAGGTGTAGCTGCTGGAAGCCGGGTCGAAGAGTTGCAGGGGAATCATGGTGGCGGGTTCATGCAATGCAGGGGCCACCCGATTCTGACCCAGCGCGCCCGCCATGGCCAAAGGCAAGGGGCTGCCCATGGCGTCAAAATATCAACAAAACAGCCTCAAACGCCCGTCAATACTGCGCGACAAGCTATTAATAATATAGCATTCAATCCCACAAGGGCGCGGGCTCGTCGTGCAGCTGGCGGCGCAGGGCGGCATAGTCGGGCACCACGCTGCGCACGGTGTCCCAGAAGCGCGGGCTGTGGTCCATCACGCGCAGGTGCGCCAGTTCGTGCGCGACCACATAGTCGATGACCGAGGGCGGGTAGTGCAGCAGGCGCCAGTTCAGGCAGATGGAGCCATCGGCGCGCGCGCTGCCCCAGCGGGTCTGGGCGCTGGACAGGCGCAGGCGGGTCCAGCGCACATCCAGCTGCGGCGCAAAGTGGTCCAGGCGCCCGGTGAAATGCTGGCGCGCGCCGCGCATCAGCCAGGCCTGCACCGCGTCGCGAATCTGCTCGGGCCGCGCCACAGCGGGCAGGCCAATATGCAGTTGCCGTGCGGCGTCCGCACCCTCCCCGGCCGTCCGCAAGGCACCCGCGACGCTCTCCGCAGGATTCAGCACCACCTGCAATGGCATGCCCAGATAGGGCAACACAGCGCCGTCCTGCCAGACGATACGCGCATGCTCCAGCCGCTGCTGGCGCTCGCGCGCCTCGCCCAGCTTGCGCAGAATCCAGTCGGATTTTTCACGCAGCGCGGCGTCCACCGCCGCCAGCGTGACCCAGGCCGGTGCCCGCACCGACAGGCCGTCGGCCCCCACGGTGAAGCCGATGCTGCGGCGCCGCGCGCGCTGCAATGCATAGGCCACCACCGCATGGCCCAGCACCACTTCGCGGCTCGCCCGGGGGTGGCGAAAACTCGCGGGCGCCAGCAGGGCCTGGAGCGGGACGGCATCAAAGGGCTGGATTGCTACCATTTCAGTAGCTGCTTGCGCTTTACCATCCAGCGCCTGAGGCACTTTTTTATCAATATCCCGGGGGGCTGGCGGATCGAAAAAATCCAGCGCCAGTTGCACAAGCCGCTGCATCGTCGGCCGTTCAGGCGGGCGCAGCGCCCGCCTTCTGCAGCAGGTGATCGGCAAACGCGGCCAGGTCCGCATGGGCCCGCGACCCCTCGGGCCAGCCCGGCGGCAGGGGCTGGTCCGGCGAGATGCCTTCCGATTCACCCGTGCACAGCAGATGCAGCTGCGCGCCAATGGCCGCACCGGCCTGCAGGTGCACCAGGCAGTTGCCGGCCACCACGATGTCTTCGCAATCCACACCGTAGCGTTCGCAGATCTGCTCCAGCAGCCCGGGCGCCGGTTTGCGGCAGGTGCAGGCCTCGTCGGGGGCATGCGGGCAATAGAACACCGCGTCGATGCGCCCGCCCACGGCGGCCAGCTGGCGGTGCATCTTGGCGTGGATGGCGTTGAGCGTGGCCATGTCGAACATGCCGCGCCCCAGCCCCGGCTGGTTGGACGCCACCACCACATGCCAGCCCGCGCGGTTGAGCCGGGCAATGGCTTCGAGCGCGCCCGGCAGGGCCACCCAGTCGTCGGGCGAGGCGACGTATTCATCGCTCCCCAGGGCATTGATGGTGCCGTCGCGGTTCAGGATGACGATTTTCATGGGCGCATTATCGAAGATCCGGCATGGGCAGGGCGGAAATCTCCCCGGCCTGCCAGCGTGTGACATAGAGCCCCCGGATGCGTCCGTGCGCCCAGTGCAGCAGGATGCGCTGCCCCGGCGGCCATTGCGCCGCCTGCGGGTCGTCGATCACCACCTGCTGCACTGCGCTGAGCCCATCCACGCGCAACACCAGCTCGGTGCCCCCCACGGAATGCAGGTTCGGCGGCCGGGGTCGGCTGCCCAGCACCTGCGCCTGGACCGGCGCCAGCGGCTGCAGGCCCTGCAGATTCAGATGCTGCACCAGCACTGCCGCCGTGCCCGCCAGGCACAGCAAGGCCCAGACCCAGAGCAGGGCCTGGCGCACCCGGACGCCGCCCCAGCGGCGCATGGCCCCCGCAATGGCCAGCGCCAGCACCAGCAGCACCGCAGCCCCCCAGAACAGGGGTATGAGTGCAGACACCAGCGTGCCCCCTTCTGCCAGCGGCTGGAGCGGCAGCGCCGGGCTCTGCGGCCCGCGCTCCGACTGCCACTGCAGAACCCAGCGCACGGCCGCCAGCCCGGCTGGCGGCGCAAACAGCCACCAGGCCGTGCGCTGCACACCGGCCGGCGCTGCGGCCGCTTCGGAAGACGCAGACATGCCCGTACCGGGCTCAGGCCGCCAGGCGCGAGAGGTCGGCCACGCGGTTCATGGCAACGTGCAGGGTCTTGAGCAGGCCCTGGCGGTTCAGGCGCAGGTCGAGCTGCTCGGCGTTGACCATCACGTCATCAAAGAACGCATCGACCGGCGCGCGCAGCACGGCCAGGGTCTGCAGGCTGGCGGTGTAGTCGCCCGCGTCGAACTGCGCGCTGGCCTCGGGCACGAAGCGCTGCAGCGCGGCAAACAGGTCCTTCTCGGCCTGTTCCAGCAGCAGGCCGGGGTTGACATGGGCGTCCACCGCACCTTCGGCCTCGGCCTTCTTGAGAATGTTGCCCACGCGCTTGTTTGCTGCGGCCAGGGCAGGTGCTTCGGGCAGGGCGGCAAAGGCGCGCACGGCGGCCAGCTGCTGGGCCACCAGCGCCAGGCGCTGCGGGCGCAGGGCCAGCACGGCATCGACCTCCTGGGCGCTGTAGCCCTGCTCGCGCAGGCTGCCAGCGAGGCGGTCGTAAATGAAGTCGGCCAGTGGCGCCGTGGCGTCCTGGATCTTGTCACCAAACGCGGGCACGGCGCCCTGCAGCAACGCCAGCAGATCCAGCGGCAGACCCTTTTCGACCAGCATGCGGATCACGCCCAGCGCATGGCGGCGCAGCGCGAACGGGTCGCGGTCGCCCGTGGGCAGGTTGCCGATGCCGAACATGCCCACCAGGGTTTCGAGCT
>JANJVX010000186.1 GCA_024709845.1 Burkholderiaceae bacterium
ACCAACCCCAAGAACACGATTTATGCCGCCAAGCGCCTGATCGGCCGCAAATTCGAGGAAAAGGAAGTGCAGAAGGACATCGACCTGATGCCCTACTCCATCGCCAAGGCCGACAACGGAGACGCCTGGATCGAAGTGCGTGGCCAAAAGCTGGCGCCGCCGCAGATCAGCGCCGAAGTGCTGCGCAAGATGAAGAAGACCGCCGAGGACTATCTGGGCGAACCGGTGACCGAAGCCGTGATCACGGTGCCTGCCTACTTCAATGACGCCCAGCGCCAGGCCACCAAGGACGCCGGCCGCATCGCGGGCCTGGATGTCAAGCGCATCATCAATGAGCCCACCGCTGCGGCCCTGGCCTTCGGCCTGGACAAGCAGGACAAGGGCGACCGCAAGATCGCCGTGTACGACCTGGGTGGCGGCACGTTCGACGTGTCCATCATCGAGATCGCCGACGTCGATGGCGAAAAGCAGTTCGAAGTGCTGTCCACCAACGGCGACACCTTCCTGGGTGGCGAGGACTTCGACCAACGCGTGATCGACTACATCATCGCCGAGTTCAAGAAGGAACAGGGCGTGGACCTGTCCAAGGACGTGCTGGCCTTGCAGCGCCTGAAGGAAGCTGCCGAAAAGGCCAAGATCGAACTGTCGAACTCGGCATCGACCGACATCAACCTGCCTTACGTCACCGCCGATGCCTCGGGCCCCAAGCACCTGAACATCAAGCTCACGCGCGCCAAGCTCGAAGCCCTGGTCGACGAACTGATCGAGCGCACCATTGCCCCCTGCCGCACCGCCATCAAGGATGCCGGTGTCAGCGTGAACGACATCAACGACGTCATTCTGGTCGGCGGCATGAGCCGCATGCCCAAGGTGCAGGAAAAGGTCAAGGAGTTCTTCGGCAAAGAGCCCCGCAAGGACGTGAACCCTGACGAAGCCGTGGCCGTGGGCGCCGCCATCCAGGGTCAGGTGCTCTCGGGCGACCGCAAGGACGTGCTGCTGCTGGACGTGACGCCGCTCTCCCTGGGCATTGAAACCCTGGGCGGCGTGATGACCAAGATGATCACGAAGAACACAACGATCCCGACGAAGTTCGCGCAGACCTTCTCCACCGCCGACGACAACCAGCCAGCCGTGACCATCAAGGTCTTCCAGGGCGAACGCGAGCTGGCGAGCGGCAACAAGCTGCTGGGCGAGTTCAACCTGGAAGGCATTCCGCCCGCAGCGCGTGGCGTTCCGCAGATCGAAGTGTCGTTCGACATCGACGCCAACGGCATCCTGCACGTGGGCGCCAAGGACAAGGGCACGGGCAAGGAAAACAAGATCACCATCAAGGCCAACTCCGGCCTTTCGGAAGCCGAGATCCAGCAGATGGTGAAGGACGCCGAGATCAACGCCGCCGACGACAAGAAGAAGCTGGAGCTGGTGCAGGCCCGCAACCAGGGGGAAGCCGCCGTGCACAGCGTGAACAAGAGCCTGACCGAGCACGGTGACAAGCTCGATGCCGGCGAGAAAGACGCCATCACGGCCGCCGTGAAGGATCTGGAAGAAGCCCTCAAGGGCGACGACAAGGCCGCCATCGACGAAAAGACCACGGCCCTGATGGCCGCCAGCCAGAAGCTGGGCGAGAAGATGTACGCCGATCAGCAGGCAGCACAGGCTGCGGCAGGAGCCGGTGCGGGCGCCGCCGATGCGGGCGCGGGCGCCTCGTCGGCCGGAAAGCCGGTGGACGATGACAACGTGGTGGACGCAGAAGTCAAGGAAGTCAAGAAGGGCTAAGCAGCGGTTGCCGACCCGAGCCGCCGCGCGGAGCCCCGTCCAGGGAGCCCGCGCGGCGTTCCTCTTCCAACCAGGCTCATCAATCCATGTCCAAAAGAGACTATTACGAAATCCTCGGCGTTCCCAAGAACGCCTCCGAGGATGAAATCAAGAAGGCCTATCGCAAGCTGGCGATGAAGCACCACCCTGACCGCAACCAGGGGGATGCCGCCAAGGTCGCGGAGGACAAGTTCAAGGAGGCCAAGGAGGCCTACGAGATGCTGTCCGACGCGCAGAAGCGCGCCGCCTACGACCAGTATGGCCACGCTGGCGTGGACCCGAACATGCGCGGCCCTGGCGGCCCGGGCGCGGAAGGGTTTGGCGGCTTTGCCGAAGCGTTTGGCGACATCTTTGGCGACATGTTTGGCCAGAATGGCGGACGGGGCCGCAGCGGCGCGGGCCGCGTCTACCGTGGCAGCGATCTGAGCTACGCCATGGAAGTGACGCTGGAAGAAGCCGCGCGCGGCAAGGACGCGCAGATCCGCATCCCCTCCTGGGAGTCGTGCGACACCTGCCACGGCAGCGGCGCCAAGCCCGGCACCAGTGCCAAGACCTGCGGCACCTGCAGTGGCACCGGCACGGTGCAGATGCGCCAGGGCTTCTTCAGCGTGCAGCAGACCTGCCCGCACTGCCGCGGCACGGGCAAGATCATTCCCGAGCCCTGCACCACCTGCCAGGGCCAGGGCAAACTGAAAAAGCAGAAGACGCTGGAGGTGAAGATCCCCGCCGGCATCGACGACGGCATGCGCATCCGCAGCACCGGCAACGGCGAGCCCGGCACCAATGGCGGGCCGCCCGGCGACCTCTACATTGAGATCCGCCTCAAGAAGCACGACATTTTCGAGCGCGATGGCGACGACCTGCACTGCCAGGTGCCTGTGAGCTTCATCACGGCGGCGCTGGGCGGCGAAATCGAGGTGCCCACGCTGGCCGGCAAGGCCGCCATCGACATTCCCGAAGGCACCCAGGCCGGCAAGCAGTTCCGCCTGCGCGGCAAGGGGATCAAGGGCGTGCGCTCCAGCTACCCGGGCGACCTGTATTGCCACATCGCCGTGGAAACCCCGGTCAAGCTCACCGAGCACCAGCGCAAGCTGCTGCGCGAGCTGGAGGAGTCGCTGAAAAAGGGGGGATCGCGCCACTCACCGAGCGGCGAGAGTTGGACCGACCGTCTGAAGAATTTTTTCAGCTGACCCCCCCGGAAGAAGCCGCCTGCGCACCTGTTGCACAGGCGGTTTTTTTCATGCGGCCCCTGCCGGGTTAGGATGGCCCCACGCACAAGGAGGATGCCCTCGCATGACCGTCACCATCACGTTCCTCGGAGGCGCCGGCACCGTCACCGGCTCCAAGTACCTGGTCCGCTACAAGGGGCACTGCCTGCTGGTGGACTGCGGCCTGTTTCAGGGCTACAAGCTGCTGCGCCTGCGCAACTGGCAGCCCCTGCCCGTCGCGCCCCGCCAGATCGACGCCGTGGTGCTGACCCACGCCCACCTGGACCACAGCGGTTACCTGCCCCTGCTGGCGCGCGACGGCTACACCAAAGCCATCCACTGCACGCCCGGCACGCGCGACCTGTGTGCCATCCTGCTGCCCGACAGCGGCTATCTGCAGGAGGAAGACGCCGCGTTTCTCAACCGCCACCATCTCTCGCAGCATGCTCCGGCGCTGCCGCTCTACACGCGGCTGGACGCCCAGCACTGTCTCAAGCAGTTCCGCACCCACAACTTCTACAAGGCGTTCGAGCCCATTCCCGGCTGGCGCGTAAGCTTCACCCCGGCGGGCCATATCCTGGGCGCGGCCAGCGTGCTGCTCGAAGTGGGCGGGCGGCGCATCCTGTTCTCCGGTGACCTGGGCCGCAACGACGATCTGCTGATGACGCCCCCCGAGGCGCCGCCCGCGGCTGACACCGTGCTGGTCGAAGCCACCTACGGCGACCGCCAGCACCCGCAAGAAGACATCCTGCAGGAACTCGGCCCCGCCCTGCAGCGCCTGGCCAAACGGGGCGGCGTGGCCGTGGTGCCGGTGTTTGCCGTGGGACGCGCGCAGGCCGTGCTGCACGCCATTCACCTGCTGAAGGTGCAGGGCGTGGTCCCCACACAGCTGCCCGTGTTTCTTGACAGCCCCATGGCCATCAGCACCACCGGCCTGTTCGAACACTACCCCAATGAACACCGGCTCGACGCCCGCCAGGTGCATGCCCTGTCACACGGTGCCACCATGGTGCAGACCACCGAAGAGTCCAAGGCCCTGGGACGGCGCCATGGCCCCATGGTGATTCTGTCGGCCAGCGGCATGGCCACCGGGGGGCGTGTGCTGCACCACCTGGCGCTGCACGCAGGCAACCACCGCAACATGGTCATCATCACCGGGCACCAGGCCCCGGGCACGCGCGGTGCGCGGATTGCCAACGGTGAAAAGAGCATCCGCATCCACGGCCAGGACGTCGAGATGCGCGCCGAGGTGGTGCAGCTCACGTCCGCTTCGGCCCATGCCGACGCCAACCAGACCCTGGCCTGGCTGCGCAGCATGGAACATGCTCCCGACCAAGTCTATGTGGTGCACGGCGAGATGCAGGCCGCCGACATCCTGCGCCAGCGCATCGCGCATGAGCTGCGCTGGAACGCTTTGGTCCCGGACCACGGCGGCTCCTACGCGGCCTGATGCCGTATCACGGCACACAAGCCATCGCACATAACGATGGCGAAACAGAATTTGCTCTGAGAAAATACAAAGGATTCTCCAACCGCGAACCATTCGCCCCATGAAAAGCTCCGAGCGCAGCTTTGCGCGCCGCATTGACCTCACTTCGCTGCAACTCTTTGTGGCGGTGTGCGAACTCGGCAGCATCGGGCGCGCGGCACAGCAGGAGTTCATCGCCGCCTCGGCCGTCAGCAAGCGTCTGTCCGATCTGGAAACCGCCGTGGACACCGCCCTGCTCTACCGCCACAGCCGGGGCGTGACGCTCACCCCCGCGGGCGAGAGCCTGCTGCACCATGCGCGCACCGTGCTGTTTGGCCTGGAGCGCATGCAGGGAGAGCTGAGCGAATACGCCGACGGCGTGCGCGGCCATGTGCGCATGCATGCCAACATCTCGGCCATCGTGCAGTTCCTGCCGGAAGACCTGGGCGCATTTGCCCGCCAGCACCATCAGATCAAGATTGATCTGCAGGAGCACCTGAGCCCCGACGTGCTGCACGCCGTGCAGGAGGGGGCGGCCGATCTGGGCATCTGCAACACCGGCGGCCATGGCGCCAGCACCCTGCAAAGCCGTCCCTACCGCTCCGACAATCTGATGCTTATTGTGCCCGCAGGGCACGCCCTGTCTTCGCGAGCAGCTATCTATTTTGAAGAAGTGCTGGACTGGGACATTGTCGGCCTGCACGCCAACAGCAGCATCAGCCTGGCCATGCGCGCCGCTGCCGCCAGCGCGGGAAGGCAGCTGCGCCAGCGCATCCAGGTCACGGGCCTGGACGCCATGTGCCGCATGATCGACAACGGCCTGGGCGTGGGGCTGCTCCCCGACCGCGCTTTTGCGCTGATGCACGGCGTGGGCCGCCTGGCCGCCGTGCCGTTGCAGGA
Source organism: Burkholderiaceae bacterium (assembly GCA_024709845.1). Taxonomy (GTDB): domain Bacteria; phylum Pseudomonadota; class Gammaproteobacteria; order Burkholderiales; family Burkholderiaceae_C; genus Simplicispira. Next base: position 5,392 of record JANJVX010000186.1, read on the forward strand.
CGCCTGGGCGCACCGCGAACTGCGCCTGGTGGCGCGCGACTTCGACGCCCTGCCCGTCACCGCCCGGCTGCTGGCAGAACACCTTGCAACGCCCGCGCTGGCGCAGCCTCACTAGAATCTGTTTCACCCCACCTGAAAGAAGACCACGCCATGGGACGCACCCTGTACGACAAGATCTGGGACGAACACGTCGTCCACACCGAAGAGGACGGCACGTCCATCCTCTACATCGACCGCCACCTGGTGCACGAGGTCACCAGCCCCCAGGCGTTTGAAGGCCTGCGCGAGGCGGGCCGCAAGGTCTGGCGCATGAGTTCCATCGTGGCCACGGCCGACCACAACACCCCCACCACCGGCTGGGAAAACGGCTACGACGGCATCACCGATCCGATCAGCAAGGAACAGATCACCACGCTGAACGACAACATCGCCACCATCACGCCGGCCGCGTTCTTTCCCTTCATGCACAAGCGCCAGGGCATCGTGCATGTGATTGGCCCCGAAAACGGCGCCACGCTGCCCGGCATGACGGTGGTCTGCGGCGACAGCCACACCAGCACGCACGGCGCCTTCGGCGCGCTGGCGCACGGCATCGGCACCTCCGAGGTCGAACATGTGATGGCCACGCAGACCCTGCTGGCCAAGAAGGCCAAAAACATGCTGGTGCAGGTGGACGGCCAGCTCGCCAAAGGCGTCACGCCCAAGGACGTGGTGCTGGCCATCATCGGCAAGATCGGCACGGCCGGCGGCACGGGCTACACCATTGAATTCGCCGGCTCCGTCTTCCGCGCGATGAGCATGGAAGGCCGCATGACGGTGTGCAACATGGCCATCGAAGGCGGCGCGCGCGCGGGCCTGGTGGCCGTGGACGACAAGACCATCGAATACGTCAAAGGCCGCCCCCTCTCGCCCACGGGGGTGGAATGGGACCAGGCCGTGGCGTACTGGAAGACGCTGCACTCTGACGCCGACGCCCAATTCGACGCCGTGGTCAAGCTCGACGCGGCCGAGATCGTGCCGCAGGTCACCTGGGGCACCAGCCCTGAGATGGTGCTGGGCGTGGACGCCCGCGTGCCCGACCCCGACAAGGAAAAGGACACCAACAAGCGCGGCGCCATCGAACGCGCCCTGACCTATATGGGCCTCACGCCCGGCAAGGCGATCAACGACATCACCATCGACAAGGTGTTCATCGGCTCGTGCACCAACAGCCGCATCGAAGACATGCGCGAAGCCGCTGCCGTGGTGAAGAACCTGGGCCGCAAGGTGGCCAGCAACGTGAAGCTGGCCATGGTGGTGCCCGGCTCTGGCCTCGTCAAGGAGCAGGCCGAGCGCGAAGGCCTGGACCAGATCTTCAAGGCCGCGGGCTTTGAATGGCGCGAGCCCGGCTGCAGCATGTGCCTGGCCATGAACGCCGACCGCCTGGAGCCCGGCGAGCGCTGCGCCTCCACCAGCAACCGCAACTTCGAAGGCCGCCAGGGCGCCGGCGGCCGCACGCATCTCGTCAGCCCCGCGATGGCTGCCGCTGCCGCCGTGCACGGCCATTTCGTGGACATCCGCCAGTTCGCCTGATCGCCAACCCACCAAGGAGCCCTTCATGAACAAGACTGTCGCCTTCATCACCCTCGCGCTGGCCTTTGTGCTGGCGGGTTGCAACACCGTCAAGGGCGTGGGCCAGGACGTGCAGCGCGCAGGCGGCGCCATCGAGCGCGCGGCCAACAAATAAACTGACAACAAGCCATGCAGAAATTCACCGTGCACAAGGGCCTGGTGGCCCCGATGGACCGCGAGAACGTCGATACCGACGCCATCATCCCCAAGCAGTTCCTCAAGTCGATCAAGAAGACGGGCTTCGGCCCCAACCTGTTTGACGAATGGCGCTACCTGGACAAAGGCGAGCCCGGCATTCCCGAAAGCCAGCGAAAGCCCAACCCCGACTTCGTGCTGAACCAGCCCCGCTACCAGGGCGCCAGCATCCTGCTGGCCCGCAAGAACTTTGGCTGCGGCTCCAGCCGCGAGCACGCGCCCTGGGCGCTGGACCAGTACGGCTTTCGCGCCGTCATC
>JANJVX010000198.1 GCA_024709845.1 Burkholderiaceae bacterium
CGCAGATTCAACTACAAAGTGCACCGAATTTCAGTGTAACGGACGAATCTCCAAGCCAATGAACACCTCGTGGGGAGTGCGGTAGTTGAGGCACTTGCGGGGTCGGTGGTTGAGCCGGTAGAGCGCATCGTCAACTTCGTGCTGCGAGACCCGGCGCAGGTTGGTGCACTTGGGGAAGTACTGGCGCAGCAGGCCATTGGTGTTCTCGTTGAGCCCACGCTCCCATGAGTGGTAGGGATGCGCGAAGTACACATCCGCCCCCAGACTGGCGGCGATGAATGCATGCTCAGCAAACTCCTTGCCATTGTCGAACGTGATCGTTTCGCACAAGTGTTTGTGAGGGCGCAGCAGTGCGATCACAGCCTCGGTCACCCCTGCGCTGTGGCGCCAGTCCAGTTGCTGCGCCAGTGTGTAGCGGGACTTGCGCTCCACCAAGGTCACCAGTACCCCTTGGTGGCCCTTGCCGACCACGGTATCACCCTCCCAGTCACCCATGCGGCTGCGTGCGTCAACGATGGCGGGGCGCTGCTCTATGCAGAGCCGATCTTTGAGTGTGCCGCGCCGCTCTTGTCCGCTGCCGTAGCGCTTGCGTCGCACCTTCTGGCAGCGCAGGTGCTTGATTAGCTCACCGCCTTTGCGTTTATCGTCATAGATGTGCTGGTAGATGCATTCGTGGCTGATGGTCAGCACGCCCTCCAGCCGCAGCCGTCCGCTGACCTGCTCGGGAGAAAGCTCCAGGCGCAGATAGCTGTGCACCTGGCTCCACTGCCGCGCATTGAACTGGCGTGCATTGCGCCGTGCCCTTTGGCGGGCACGGGCTCGCTCATGAGCGCGGGCGGGTTTGTAGCCTTGGGCTCCAGCGTTGCGATTGAGCTCGCGGGTGATGGTCGAGCGGCTTCGATTGAGCTGTGCGGCTATCACTGCCGGGCTTATGTTTTGACGACGCAGTGCGTGGATTTGGTATCGTTCTTCTCGGGTCAAGTGGGTATAGGTCATGGTGCAACGTTTGGGACTGGCCGGTCACAAAAATGCATCCTATGCACTCTTGGCCCAACTCGGTTTACTTGCGTTGCACTTCGTACTTGAATCCGCCCATTGATTTTCAAAAGCACAAGCTCCTGCCCAGGCCTTGCGGACACATTTGACACACCTCCCGGTGGCGCCGGATACTTTTGGGCATAGTCCGCTTTCACACCTTCCTTTGACCCGTGCCATGGGCGTTTCAGCTGTCTCTTCAGTTCCCGGCGTTCCGAACGCCCATGGCCTGAGAACCCAGGCAGGCCAGCGCGTGTCCGCTGCAGCCGACACAGCCCCAAGCCCACCTGGCCGCACCAATCCTGCCCAAGCGGAGGACGACCGCAAGGCCTCCCCTGCAGAAAACGCTGCCCAAACCAGCGTTACGCTCAGCAAAGAAGCGCTGGATCAGCTCGCCAGGCTCAAAGCCCGCGACAGGAAGGTGCGCCAACACGAGGCGGCGCACATGGCGGCCGCCGGCGGCCTGGTCACGTCGGGCGCAAGCTACACCTACCAAAGAGGACCGGATGGCGCACGTTATGCCATTGGTGGCGAGGTTGGCATCGACACCTCCCCCGGCCGCACCCCCCAAGAGACCCTGGACCGCGCCACCCAAATCCAGGCCGCTGCACTGGCCCCGGCAGAGCCCTCCGGACAAGACCTGGCCGTGGCGGCCAAGGCACAGCAAATGGCACTCCAGGCGCGCATCGAAATGGCACACCAAAGCCGGGCAGACACCTCTGGCGCGCAAGACCCTGACAGCACGCTGCGCAGGACCTATGGCAGCGGGGAGAGCGACCGGCGCAGTCCACTCAGCGTGTTCGCCTGAAACTTTGCACAGTGGTTGGCCGCAGGGTAGCCGCTGAGAAAGCTGCACCCTCACTGCACAGGGCCTTGAACCGCGTCCACTGGCGCGTAGAATCAATCACCGGGCCCAAGTTTCTTGCAGCCCGGTTTTTTGTGCCTGCGCACCGCAGGGCCCACTGCGGCCACCACGCCAGCATCCGCAAAGCCGGTTTTCAAGCCAAGCGCCCATCGCGCCGGACATCCTTCCGCCGCGACCCCTTCACAGGAGCTTGGAACCTCATGGAAATCTTCGACTACGACAACATTCTTTTGCTGCCGCGCAAGTGCCGCGTGGACAGTCGCTCGGAGTGCGACGCCAGCGTCGAACTGGGCGGACGGAGCTTCCGCATCCCGGTCGTGCCCGCCAACATGAAGACGGTGGTGGACGACAAAATCTGCACCTGGATGGCACAGAACGGCTACTTTTACGTCATGCACCGCTTCGACCTGGACAACGTCCAGTTCGTGCGTGACATGCACGCCAAGGGCTGCTACGCGTCGATCTCGCTGGGGGTCAAAAAACCCGACTATGACGCCGTGGACCAACTGGTGGCCGAGGGCCTGTGCCCTGAATACATCACCATCGATATCGCCCACGGCCATGCCGACACCGTGAAGGCGATGATCGGTTACCTGAAAGAAAAGCTGCCCAAGGCCTTCGTGATTGCCGGCAACGTCGCCACCCCCGAAGCCATCATCGACCTGGAAAATTGGGGCGCGGACGCCACCAAGGTCGGGGTGGGCCCGGGCAAGGTGTGCATCACCAAACTCAAGACGGGCTTTGGCACGGGTGGCTGGCAGCTGTCGGCACTGAAGTGGTGCGCGCGCGTGGCCACCAAACCCATCATCGCCGATGGCGGCATCCGCAGCCATGGCGACATCGCCAAAAGCATCCGCTTCGGCGCCAGCATGGTGATGATCGGCTCGCTGTTCGCGGGCCACGAGGAGTCGCCCGGCCAGACCGTGGAAGTGGACGGCGTGCTCTACAAGGAGTACTACGGCTCGGCCAGCGACTTCAACAAGGGTGAATACAAGCATGTCGAAGGCAAGCGCATCCTCGAACCCATCAAGGGCACGCTGACCAGCACCCTGATCGAGATGGAGCAGGACGTGCAAAGCTCCATCAGCTACGCCGGCGGCAAGAAGCTCATGGACATCCGCAAGGTGAATTACGTGATCCTGGGCGGCGACAACGCGGGCGAACACCTGCTGATGTAGCAGCGCTTGCGGCCGCAAAGGCCATGCGCCACGCCATGGCGCGTGTCGTCGGCGCTGCCAAAGCCAGTGGTCACCGCGCAAGGGCCGCGCCGCCACGCTGGTGGCGTCCCCCTTCCAGCGCGCAGCGCGAGAGAAGGGGGAAGGCGCGCAGAGCCACGGTGGGGTTGTCCCCAGCTCATGCGCGCAGCAGGTTCAGCGCCATGTGGTGCAGGTCCTTGCCCGGCTGCGCCAGGGTGTCGAGGATGCTGAAATGGTTCAGCCCCTCCAGCACCTGGCAACGCGGCACCGTGTGCGAACCCCAGGCATCCTGCACCAGCCGGTTCTGGCGCAGGAATTCAGGGCTTTCATTCCCCCCCACCGCGCAGTAAAGCACCCCTGCGGGCGGCTCCAGCAGCCGCGAGGGACTGCAATGCAGCACCTGCTGCTCGGTCAGGTGCAGGCTCTCCTGCAGGAACGGTGTGTGCATCACCGGCTCCAGATCGTGCACCCCCGAGATCGACAGCGCGCTGCGCACCAGGCCATCGGGCAGGTCACCGCCGATCAGCGGCCACACGCTGGTGAGCAGCAGCGCAGCCAGTTGCCCACCCGCGGAATGCCCCACCGCCGTGATGCATTGAGGATTGCCGCCATGGCGGGCAATATTGCGGCCCACCCAGGCCAGCGCCTTCTCCATCTGCCGCACGATATGCGCCACCGTCACGGGCGCCTGGGGCGAGCCCGGGCACAGTGCGTAGTTGAGCACCACCACGCAAACTCCGGCCTGGGTGAAGGCCGGCGCCACGAAGGAGTGATCGGATTTGTCCAGAGAGCGCCAATAGCCTCCATGGATGAACACCATCACCGGCACACCCCCGGTCCGGGCGCTGCTGGCCGGAAAGATATCCAGCCGCTCCCCGTCGCCCTCACCATACGGCACATCCAGGCTGCAGGGCTGGCTGGCACGCACCTGGGCAGAAGCCTGCGCCCAGCGGTCCAGGTAACTCATGTGGTCGGGCACCAAGGCGCGGTTGTTGTACATGCGCTCCAGCCACACCGGGTCGTAAAGAGGTTGTGACATCCGTTCTCTCCTCATTCCACCTGTTTGGGTTTAAACACATCATCCCGGGATATGCATTGCACTGCAAGCTCGGTGACAGGGTGCACCCCCGAAAAAGCCCATGATGGCGAAAGACCCTCCATCTCAGCCAAGGACGTAGCCATGACCGCCACCTCCCCCCTCCAGATTGCCGTGCTGGGCATCGGCATGATGGGCTTGCCCATAGCCCGCCGCCTGTGCGAGGCCGGGCACCATGTCCATGTCTGGAACCGCACCCGTGCCAAGGCGGAACCTCTCGTGGCTGCGGGCGCCACCGTGCACAGCCAGGCCGCCGATGCCGTCCGCCAGGCCGACATCATCGTCGGCATGCTGGAAAACGGCCCGGTGGTCGGTGACGTGCTGTTCGCCCAGGGCGCAGCCCAGGCCATGCGCAAGGGCAGCCTGTTCATCGACATGGCCTCCATCCAGCCACGCGAGGCCCGTGACCATGCGGCACGCCTGGGGGAAATGGGCATCGCGCACCTGGACGCGCCCGTCTCCGGCGGCACGGTGGGTGCCGAGGCGGGTTCGCTGGCCATCATGGCAGGCGGCAAGGCCGCCGACTATCAGCGTGCCCTGCCGGTTTTCGCAGTGCTCGGCCGCCCCACCCATGTAGGCCCCCACGGTGCAGGGCAACTCGCCAAGCTGGCCAACCAGATGATCGTGGGCATCACCATCGGTGCCGTGGCCGAGGCCTTGCTGTTTGCCGCCAAGGGCGGCGCCGACATGGCCAAGGTGCGCGAGGCCATTGCCGGCGGCTTTGCCGACAGCCGCATCCTGCAGTTGCACGGCCAGCGCATGGTCGAACGCGACTTCGCGCCGCGCGGCCGGATGAGCGTGCAGCTCAAGGACATGCGCAACGCCCTGACCACCGCACAGGAAATCGGCTTTGACGCGCCCGTGACCGCCCTCTTTGAGACCCTGTATGCCCAGGGCGTGGAACATGGCCTGGGTGAACTCGACCACAGCGGCCTGTTCGTTGAACTGGCCAGCCGCAATGCCATGCAATGACGTCGGTATCCAAAAATTTTCGCTCGCTACTTGCGAAGTGGCCAAAAATTAGTGCATAATTCGAGTCTCTGCTGCAACGCAGAAACGGTTTTAAAAGTGGGTTCTTAGCTCAGTTGGTAGAGCAGCGGACTCTTAATCCGTAGGTCGAGTGTTCGAGTCACTCAGGACCCACCACTTTCAAGGACCTGGCCCCAAAGCCAGGTCCTTTTGTGTTTCTGGGCCCTCAAGCGCCTCGCAACCCAACGCACATGCATCCCCAAGCCCATGAACTCTGGCGCGCGCCCCGCTGGGCGCTGGCCGTTTTGCTGGCCTTGCTCGGCATGCTGGGCCCGTTCTCGATCGACACCTATCTGCCCGCTTTCTCAGGCATCGCCACGGCGCTGGGCGCCACACCGGTGGAGATGCAGCAGACCCTGTCAGCCTATCTTTTTGGCTTTGCCTTCATGAACCTGTTCCATGGCGCGCTGGCCGACAGTTTCGGCAGACGGCCCGTGGTGTTATGGGGCATTGCCATGTTCACCCTGGCATCGGCGGGGTGCGCCCTGGCACAGAACATCGGGCAACTGGTTGTGTTTCGCGCACTCCAGGGGCTCTCCACGGGCGCAGGCATCGTGGTGTCCCGGGCAGTGATCCGGGACATGTTCCCGCCCGCTCAGGCGCAAAAGGTCATGAGCCAGGTGACAATCTATTTCGGTGTGGCCCCGGCAGTGGCACCGATCATTGGCGGCTGGCTGTATGTGCATACAGGCTGGCACAGCATTTTCTGGTTTCTCACCGCCATCGGCATGGCGCTGTGGACAGCCAACTACCGGCTGCTGCCCGAAACCCTGCATACGGACCACCGCCAGCCGTTCAATGTTCAGCACCTCATGCGGGGCTACTGGCAACTGGGTTCGAACCCCCGTTTTCTGCTGCTGGCCCTGGCCAGCGGCGTCCCCTTCAATGGCATGTTCCTGTATGTGCTGGCAGCACCTGCGTTTCTCGGAAATCATCTGGCGCTGGCGCCCACGCAGTTCTTCTGGTTCTTCGTGCTGACGATCTCGGGGATCATGGGCGGCGCCTGGGTCAGCGGACGCATGGCGGGCCGCATTCCACCCAAAAGGCAGATACGGCATGGCTTCCTGGTGATGCTCACCATGTCCGTGCTCAACCTGATCGCCAACCTGTGGCTGCCCGTGCATGTGTCCTGGGCACTGCTGCCCATCGCCCTGTTTGCGTTTGGCTGGGCCTTGATGGTGCCGGTGGTCACGCTGCTGGTGCTCGATCTTCATCCCGAGCGGCGCGGCATGGCTTCATCGCTGCAGGCCTTTGTGGGCTCCACCGCCAACGGGCTGGTGGCTGGCGTCGTGGTGCCGCTGGTCATGCATTCGACCCTGCTTCTGGCCACCGCCTCGTTGCTGATGATGGGCATCGGTCTGCTGGCCTGGGTCTATCTGCACCACCGCTGGCCAGACATCGGCCGGACAGCCGGACACGGCTGAGGCGGCAGCACCGCCAGGCCCATGGCACACCTTGGCATGCCGCCATGCGTGAGGCCGGCTGGCGCCGCCCGCACCCTGACATAAGAGGTGCGATTTTCATCACATCGCAGTAATATGGCTTGGCTGTTGCAACCCCATGGCCCGGGCGCCCATTCATACCCCAGGAGGATTTCGGATGCAATTGCTCAAGCTGGTGGAGTCCGAAGTACAGGTTGGCATTCCTTTGCCCTGGAATGTCCGCAACCAGGACAGCACTTTGCTGCTGGCCAAGGGGTACGTCGTCCGGGATGAAGCCCAGCTGGAGATGCTCCTGGACCGGGGCATCTTTGTGGACCTGGAAGAAGTTCGCGCCCTGGAAGCGCTCAAGCCTGCGGCTCCACACGTGCCCGAGAGCATCTTCGCTCGCTGGACCGGGGCCGTCGACACGCTGGAGGCCCTGCTGACATCGCCGGAGGACGTGCCCGATCTGGGCCCACGGATTGAAGCATTGGCCCAAACGGTCATGGACCTGACCTCCCAGGATCCCGACATCGGCCTCTTCATGGCCATGCGGCAGGATCAGGCGCGCCATTTGCGCTATGGCTTCAGCCATCCGGTATACACGGCCCTGCTCTGTGTCCTCATGGCACGGCGCATGGGCTGGGCCGAACGCCGGGTGCAGTCGCTGACCCAGGCGGCCCTCACCATGAATGCCAGCATCGCCAGCCTGCAGGTCCAGATGGCCTTTCAGGACTACCCGGTGCTGGATCGGCAACGTGCACAGATCCGCAAGCATCCGGCTGACAGCGCCGCGCTGCTGGAGCGCGCGGGCGTCGCCGATTGCGCCTGGCTCGCAGCTGTCCGGGAACACCATGAGCAGGCCGACGGCAAAGGCTACCCCACAGGGGCGGCCGTGGTGGATGAGGCAGCCCAGGTTCTGCGCATGGCGGATCAGTTCATCGCCCGCATCAGCCCCCGCACCCTGCGGCCCGCCATGAGCATTCAGGAGGCCACACGGCAGACGTTTCGCGATAACCAGGGGGGGCCAATGGCCAGGGCGCTGATCCGGGTGCTCGGTCTTTTCCCTCCGGGGGACTTCGTTCAACTCGCCAACGGAGAACAAGCCATTGTCGTCCGCAGAGGCGCTGAAGCCCGCACGCCCCTGGTGGCGGCCGTCACCGACAGCCAGGGCCGCAGCGTCACCACCACCGTGCAGCGGGACACCGCCCAGCCAGAGTTCGCCATCACCGGCCCCGCTCCCGACCGCAGTCTGCTGGTTCGTGTACCCCCCGAGCGCCTTTACGGCTTCGGAGTGGCACACTGAAATGCCGCAGCGGACTCAAACCGCCCTGCGGCGGTCCAGGCCTCGCTCCTGGTAAAAACGCAGTTTCTCGGCGTACATGGTTTGATCGGCGCGGTGCAGCGTGTCTTCCACCTGATCGCCCGAGGTGCAGCATGCCAGTCCCATCGCGAGACTCAGGGGCTGGCCCGGATAAAACTGGTTGTTGATTTCAACCATTGAAATGATGCGGTCCTGCACCGCCTGTGCCCCCCGTTCGTCCACGCCGGGAAGCAGCACGGTGAATTCATCACCGCCGATGCGGGCAGCGCACACGGTAGGTTCGACCGCCTTGGTCAGCACCTCCCCCACGCGGCGCAGCAGGGCGTCGCCCGCAGCATGCCCGTGCTCATCGTTGATGACCTTGAGACCATTGAGGTCGATGGTGATCACGCTCAAGGGCCAGGGACCCTTGCGCGTAATGCGGTTGAGCTCTTCGACATAAAAGGTCCGGTTGCGCAACTGCGTAAGCACATCGTGCTTGCCCAGATACTCCAGATAGGCCTCGGCCTTCTTGCGCGCCGTGATGTCCACCAGCGACAACAGCACCAGATCCCAGCGATCATGGTGATCCGCCAGCACTGAAAACTGCATGTGGATGTACACCGGCTCCCCGGACAACGCATAGTTGACCACTTCGCGTTGCTGAAAAAGCTTGCCTTCCCACAGGTCCTGCAGCTGCTCGGCAAATGAATCGTGCATCTCGCCACGAAAGACCCGGCCGATGTGATTGAACAGCTCTCCCTTGCTTTGGGCGCCGAACATCTGAAGCGTCTGCTGGTTGACGTCAATCACCCGGATCTCTTGCATGCAGCGTGAGACAAACTCCGGATGCACCTTGATGAAGGTCTTGAAATCCTGAATGCCTTGAGATCGCACCTCGTCCATGAGGCGCTTGACGATCGAGAAATCCTCCACCCAGAGCGAGACTGGCGAATGCTCGAACAGACCGCGTGCGTAGCGCTCGCTGCGCTGCAGCTGCAGCGCCCCCTGCACCTGGCGCGTGACGTCCTCCAGAGAAACCAGCACCCGGCTCCAGGTGTCTTCATGCCCCGGCAGGATGCGTGCATGGATCTGCACGTCAAGGCGACGGCGATCGAGGGTATAGTTCACCGTCTGGTTCGAGAACTCCAGCGCCCCGGACCAGAGCTGCCCCAGCTCGATGGCCACCTGGTCGAGCATATCGTCGCGGAATACCCGGTCCAGATTGTCCAGCAGTTCGGTCTGGCTGGAAGCGGCGAAAAGCGACAGGGTACGCTGATTGACGCTCAGCACCTGCAGGCTGGCCGTGCATTGCCGGATCCGGGCTGGATCCTCCGCAAAATGCGCCATGAGGTCGGTCACGCCCTCGGCGCGCCAGGAGTCGAACAGGCGTTTGAGCGCGCTGTAGTCTTCCAGCCAGAGCGACACCGGCGCAAGATCGAACATGTGCTCGAAGTCGGCACCTGAAGACAGAGATGACTGCACGCTGAACCCTCCTGGGACAGCTATTGTCCCCATACTGAAGGGCCTTTGTGTGGGCCGGACGAAAAAAAACCGGCCTCTTCCGAGGCCGGTTTCAGGCAGTACGGGGCCGGTCAGCGAGCCGGACGCGCCGGGCGCTTGCGAGCGTCATGCGGCACGAAGGACTTGCCCGCACCCGGCTTGGAGAACGAAGGCTGGCGCGGAGCAAAGTCGCCACGCGGCGCGGCGCTTTCATGGCGGCCACCGAAACCACCACGAGCCGGCTCGCCAAAGCCCGGCTTGCGGCCGTAGCCCTCGCCATCACGGCGCGGGGCGAAGCCACGGTCGTCGCGGCCACCAAAACCACCGGGGGCGCGGTCATCGCGGCCGCCAAAGCCACCGGTGGCGGGCCTGCGGTCATCGGACGGACGGCCCTGGACGCGATGGCGGTCATTGAAGCCACCACCAAAGCCACCGCCCCCAAAACCGCCACGATCACCACGATCACCACCGCGTGCGGGGCCGCTGAACTTGCGGTCACGCGACTGGAAGTCACGGCCGCCACGGTTGGCGTAGTCGGGCGCGGGGCGCGACGTGGGCATGCGCTGCACGGGCTCCAGGCCGGGAATGACATCGGCCTTGAACTGCTGGCGGCTGTACCCCTCGATGTCGAAGATCTTGCGGCGGTCGCGGAACTCGGCAAAGGTCACGGCCAGACCGTCGCGGCCGGCACGGCCGGTGCGGCCGATGCGGTGCGTGTAGTCCTCGGCCTTCATGGGCAGGCCGAAGTTGAACACGTGCGTGATGGTGGGCACGTCGATGCCGCGCGCCGCCACGTCGGTGGCCACGAGAATCTGCACCTGGCCGTTGCGCAGTGCCATCAGGCGGCGGTTGCGCAGGCCCTGGCTCAGGGCGCCGTGCAGCGCCACGGCGCTGAAACCGTCCTGCTGCAAGTCGGTGGCGAGGCCGTCGCACTCGACCTGCGTGCTGGCGAAGACGATGGCCTGGTTGATCGTGGTATCGCGCAGCCAGTGGTCCAGCATCTTGCGCTTGTGCTGCGCGTTGTCGGCCCAGTACAGCATCTGCTTGATGTTGGCGTGCTTTTCCTGGGGAGTGTCGATCTGCACCTTTTGCACCGAGGCGCCACCGTCGTGCATCACGCGCATGGCGAGCTGCTGGATGCGCGGCGCGAACGTGGCGCTGAACATCATGGTCTGCTTGCGCTGGCTCGTGAGCTGGTTGATCTCGGCCAGGTCGTCCGAGAAACCCAGGTCGAGCATGCGGTCGGCCTCGTCCACCACGAGGAACTGCACCTTGTCGAGCTTGATCTGCATGGAGCGCTGCAGATCGAGCAGGCGGCCCGGAGTGGCGACCACGAGGTCGGCGTTCTGCAGCTTGGCGATCTGCAGCTGGTAAGGCATGCCGCCCACCACGTTGGCCACACGCAGGCCACGGGCATGCTTGACCAGGTCGATGGCGTCGTGCGCCACCTGCTGTGCCAGTTCGCGCGTGGGGCAGACGATCAGCGCGCCAGGAACGGCGGGCTTGAAGTTGCGGGCGTTGGTGGGGTCCTTGCGCTTGGGGCGCTTCGGGGGCGCCTCGCCGCGTGCGGCAGCCTCGGCCACGGCACGCTCGAATTCAGCACGGGACGCCGCTTCGGCCTCCGCCTGCTGGCGGATCAGCGTGTGCAGCACCGGCAACAGGAAAGCGGCCGTCTTGCCGCTGCCTGTCTGGCTGGAAACCATCAGGTCAATGAAACGGCCGCCCTGCGCACCCTCGCCCATGGCCAGCGGAATGGCCTTGCGCTGCACGCTGGTGGGCTGGGTGTAGCCCAGGTCTGCCACGGCGCTCACGAGTTCGGGGGCCAGGCCCAGTTCAATGAACCCATTGGGCTCGGCGGTAACGTCCGCTCCGAGCAGCTCAGGGGTGTCGAGTGCGGAATCTTCGGCGGTAAAGGAAACATCGGCAGGCGCGAAATCGCCCTGCACTTGAAAAGTGTCGGTCATATTTTTCTCACACGAAAACACCCGCAGGCGTTGCCTGCGGTGGTTTCGTCAATGGTCAAAAAACATCAACCATCAAACGAAACCTGCACCAGCGTCGCGCCGGTGCGGGTGGGTATTCATCGCAGGAACCGTGCAGTGGCATGGCCACTGCCGCGAGTTTGCGGACCCGGTGTGTGAAGGGAGATGCACAAATTGCAGTGCTCATGCATTGCAAGCCTGCGATTATCGCACGAATTCGGGTTTTCCCGCAAGCACGGCCACCAAGACGGGGGCATTACAGCGCCAGGAAATGCTGGCGGTAGTGCGCCAACTCTTCGATGGACTCATGCACATCGGCCAGCGCGGTGTGCTTCTGTGCCTTCTTGAAGCTGCTGTACGCCTCGGGCTTCCAACGCTTGGCCAGCTCCTTGAGGGTACTCACATCCACGTTGCGGTAGTGGAAGAAGGCTTCGAGTCTGGGCATGTAGCGCGCCAGAAAGCGCCGGTCCTGCCCGATGCTGTTGCCGCACAGCGGCACCTTGCCTTTTGGCACGTAGCGCGAGAGAAAATCGATGATCTGCTGCTGTGCCTCCTCCTCGGTGAGCGTGGAAGCCTTGACCTTGTCGATCAGACCGCTGCGGCCATGCGTGCCTTTGTTCCAAGCATCCATCTTGCCCAGAAGTTCGTCGGACTGGTGGATGACCAGCACCGGGCCTTCGACACGCGGCTCCAGGGTGGGGCCGGTCACGACAACGGCGATTTCAATGATGCGCTCGGCCTCGGGGTCGAGACCGGTCATTTCACAGTCGAGCCAGACCAGGTTTTGGTCGGATTTGGCCAGCACGGCAGCTGGCGTTGCAGGGGTTTCAGACATGGGCGGCATTGTCGCCGATGCCCTACACTCGCGCGAAATGCCCGCCGACACTTCTGCCACCCTCACGCCCTCCCTCGCGCTCACCCTGGCTTTTGCCCTGGCTCTGATCGCCGGGTTTCTGCTCAAGTTCTGGCTCACTTCGCGCCAGATCCGCCATGTGGCGAACCACCGTCAAAGCGTTCCCGCAGCCTTCGCCGGGCGCATTCCGCTGCAGGCCCACCAGAAGGCTGCCGACTACACCATCGCCAAGGCACGCTTTGGCCTGCTGGAAATGGCGCTGGGCACTGCCGTGCTGCTGGGCTGGACACTGCTGGGCGGACTGGACCTGCTGAACCAGGCCCTGCTGGAAGTGCTGGGCGGGGGCATGGCACAGCAACTGGCGCTGCTCGCGGCCTTTGCACTGGTGGGTGGCCTGATCGACCTGCCGGCCACGCTGTACCAGACCTTCGTGCTGGAGCAGCGTTTTGGCTTCAACCAGATGACACCGCGCCTGTGGCTGTCCGACCTGCTCAAATCGGTGCTGCTGGGCACGCTCATCGGGCTGCCGATCGCGGCGGCCATCCTTTGGCTCATGGGCACCGCCGGCACGCTGTGGTGGCTCTGGGCCTGGGCGCTGTGGATGGGCTTCAACCTGCTGCTCATGGTGGTGTATCCCACCTTCATTGCACCGCTGTTCAACAAGTTCCAGCCCCTGGAGGACGAATCGCTCAAGGCGCGCGTCACCGCCCTGATGCAGCGCTGCGGCTTCGCAGCCAAGGGCCTGTTCGTGATGGACGGCAGCCGCCGCAGCGCGCACGCCAACGCCTATTTCACCGGTTTTGGCGCGGCCAAGCGCGTGGTGTTCTACGACACGCTGCTCAAGCAGCTCACCCCCGGCGAGGTCGAGGCCGTGCTGGCGCACGAACTGGGGCATTTTCACCACCGCCACATCGTCAAGCGCATGGCCGCCATGTTCGCGCTGAGCCTCGCGGGCTTTGCACTGCTGGGCTGGCTGTCGGCACAACCCTGGTTCTACACCGGGCTGGGCGTGCGCCCCAGCCTCGGGCTGCTGGTGGCCGACGTTCCGGCCGCGCCGAACGACGCGCTGGCGCTTTTGCTGTTCATGCTGGCGGTGCCGGTATTCACGGTATTCCTGGCACCGCTGTTCGCGCAGCTCTCGCGCCGCCACGAGTTCGAGGCCGACGCCTACGCCATGCAGCAGGCCAGCGGCGCGGATCTGGCCTCGGCCCTGCTCAAGCTCTACGAGGACAACGCCTCCACGCTCACGCCCGACCCGGTGTACGTGAAGTTCCACTACTCGCACCCGCCCGCCACCGAACGGCTGGCGCGCATGCCCACCCCCGCACACCCATGACATCGATGTTGAAGAAAAAAGACTGGTCAACGCAGACCCGGAGAGCGCTGACAGCTACTGAAGTTGTAGCAAAACTGGCCCAGCTTGACGGCTGGAGCCTGAGTGGCGACGGCGCCAACGTGGCCATCGAAAAGACCTACCGGTTCGCCAATTACCACGAGACGATTTCATTCGTGAACGCCGTGGCCTTCATCGCCAACGCCGAAGACCACCACCCCGACCTGTCGGTGCACTACGACCGCTGCGTGGTACGCCTGAACACGCACGATGTGGGCGGCCTCTCGGCCAGCGACTTCGACTGCGCCACCCGCTTCGACGCCCTGCTCGGCTGATGCCCGTCCAACGCGCCCCCGCCGGACGCAGCGCCCTGCTTGAGGGCCTGGTGGTCGCCAGCCATGGCCGCCACTGCGTGGTGGAATCGCCCGATGGCACGCAGCGCATCTGCCACCCGCGCGGCAAAAAGAGCCAAGCCGTGGTGGGCGACCGCGTGCTGTGGCAGGCCGCCCCGCCGGGCCAGGGCGACGAAGGCACGATCGAGCGCGTGCAGGAGCGGCGCAACCTGTTCTACCGCCAGGACGAGATCCGCACCAAGTCGTTCGCCGCCAACCTCGATCAGGTGCTCGTCCTGATCGCCGCCGAGCCGGTGTTCTCCGAAAGCCAGCTCGCCCGCGCCCTGATCGCCGCCGAAGCCGCGCACATCACGCCGCTGATCGCGCTGAACAAGAGCGACCTGGCCGAACCCTTTGCGCGCGCCTGGGAGCGCCTGCGCCCCTACCGCCAGATGGGCGAAGGCCGCCACTACGGCGTGCTGCCACTGTCGCTGGCCCAGTCGGGCGAGGCGGACCGCGCCACGCTGATGGAGCACCTGCGCGGCAAGACCACACTGGTACTCGGCCCCTCGGGTTCGGGCAAGAGCACGCTGATCAACCTGCTGGTGCCTGGTGCCTCGGTGCTGACGGGCGAGATCTCGCAGGCACTCAACTCGGGCAAGCACACCACCACCACCACCACCTGGTACTGGGTGGACGGCGAGCGCACGACCGCGCTCATCGACTCGCCAGGCTTCCAGGAATTCGGCCTGCACCACATCGCACCCACGCAACTGGCCGCCTGCATGCCCGACATCGCGGCCCATGCCACGGATTGCCGGTTCTACAACTGCACGCACCTGCATGAGCCTGGCTGCGGCGTGATCGATGCAGTAAAAAATGGCTCCAACGCTGACGGAATCAGCGCAAATCGCTACAAAATATATAGCGAACTGTTCGCCGAGCTGAACCAGCCGCGCTACTGAGCCAGCGCTGCCGCCAGCGCCTGCAACAGCGCGTCGCACTGCGCGGGCGTGCCCACGCTGATGCGCAGGTACTGCGCGATGCGCTCGGGCCGGCTGAAATGCCGCACCAGCACGCCGCGCTCGCGCAAGGCCTGTGCCAGCTGCGCCGCATCGTGCGCCGGGTGGCGCACGAACACGAAATTGGCCTGCGACGGCAGTACCTCGAAGCCCAGGTCTTGCAGCTGCAGCGCCAGCCCCTCGCGGCTGTGCATGACGGCCTGGCGGGTCTGGTCGAAATACGCCACGTCACCATAGGCCGCCACGGCACCCGCCAGGGCCAGACGGCCAAGCGGGTAGGAGTTGAAGCTGTCCTTGACGCGCTCCAGCGCCTCGATCAGGTGGCGCTGCCCCAGGGCCACGCCCACACGCAAACCCGCCAGCGAGCGCGACTTGGACAGCGTGTGCACCACCAGCAGGTTCGGATGCCGGTTGATCAACGCCACGGCACTGTCGGCGCCGAAGTCCACGTAGGCCTCGTCCACCAGCACCACGCGTTGCGGGCAGGCGCGCAACAGGCGCTCAATGCCCTCCAGCGGCAGGGCGACGCCGGTGGGCGCGTTGGGGTTGGCGATCACCACGCCCGCACTGCCGGAACTCGCGCGCCGGACCATGGCATCCAGGTCGATGCGCAGGCGGGCGTCCAGCGGCACGGCGTCCACGGCGATGCCATAGAGCTGGCAGTAGACCTTGTAGAAGCTGTAGGTCACGTCGGGCATGACCAGCGGCGCGCCCTGCTGAAAGAAGGCAAAGAAGGCGTGCGCGAGTACCTCGTCCGAGCCGTTGCCCGCGAACACCCGGCCCACATCCAGCCCATGGTACGCCGCCACAGCTTCACGCAGCGCCTGGGCGCGCGGGTCGGGGTAGAGCTCCAGCCCCTGCGCCGCTGCGGCCAGGATGGCGGCGATGGCGCGCGGCGACGGCGGGTACGGGTTTTCGTTGGTGTTGAGCTTGACGAGGTTGGGAATGCGCGGCTGCTCGCCAGGCACATAGGGCACCAGGGCGCCCACCACGGGACTCCAGAAGGACGGGAAACTCAAGACAGCACCTCCACGTTCAGCCCAGCAAGCGCGCCAGCGTCAGCAATGCCAGCAACAGCATCCACACCACCACCGAGCGCCACACCAGGCCCACCACGCTGCGCAGGTGCCCGACCTCGGGCTCACGCCCGGGGGTGCTGTCGCTCTCGCCGATGCTGGCATCGACCTCGAAGTCCTGGGCCGGTTGCTGGTCAGGGCGCGCCTTGAGTGCCTCGCCTCCGAGGCGGACATTGATCGCCCCCGCCGTGGCCGCCAGGATCACCCCATCGTTGTCGTTCGGGAAGCGCTGTGCATGGAAGCGCCACCCCTCGATGGCCTCCTCGAAGCTGCCAACCACGGCAAAAACCAGGGCCGTGAGGCGTGCGGGCCCCCAGTCGATGAACGTCCATGCCTGGGCCGTGGCCGCCTGCAAGGAAGGGCTGGCGCGCTGCACGGCCTCGCTGCCGCGATCGGCCCAGTAGCGCGACACAAACTCGGCCATGCGGTACAACACCGCACCCATGGGGCCCAGGCCCAGGGCGGCCAGCACCGAATACCAGGCGAGCACACCAAACACATGGCGGTGCGCAGCCAGCACGGAGTATTCGATCACGTGGCGCACCACCTCGCTGCGCGGAAGGTCGCCCGCATCCACCTGCTGCCAGTCGGCCAGGCGCTCACGCGCACGCTCTTCGTTGCCCTCTTCCAGCGCGTCGCGAATGCCGGTGAAGTGGTGGCTGAACTGGCGAAAGCCCAGTGTGATGTAAAGCACCGCCACATTCCAGAGCACGGCCACCGGCCAGCCCACACCCCACGACAGCGCGGCATGCACCGCAAAGACGAACGCCGCGGGGACCAGCACGGCCAGACACCATGCCACCCAGCCGTGGTGCGACTTGCCCGCATCGAAATTGCGACTCACCGACAACGACCAGGCACGCAAACCCGCATGGATCGGATTGCTGCGCGCCAGTGGACGCGCCTGCTCGATCAGCAACGCAAACAGGATGGCGAAGAAACTCATGGGTGAGGATGATAGCGGCCATGCGCACCTCCCCGGCCTTGCGCAAGCGCCGGTGCTTCAGGCCTGCATGAAACGGTAGAAATTGCGCAGCATGCCCGCCGTGGCTCCCCAGATGAAATGGCTCTTGTGCCCATCGTGGTAGGGCATGGAAAACCATTCCCGCCGCACCCCCTCCCACTCCACCGAATGGCGCTGGTGGTGGGCGGGGTCGAGCAGGAATGCCAGTGGCACCTCGAAGATCTGCGCCACTTCATAGGGGTTGGGCCGCAGCACGCAACCGGGCTGCACCAGGGCAACCACCGGCGTGATGATGAACGAGGAGCCTGTGCGGTAAATGGGCAGCGTGCCCAGTACCTCGACGAAGCGGCGATCGAGTCCCACTTCTTCCTCGGCTTCGCGCAACGCCGTGGCCGCCGGACTGGCATCTTCGGGGTCGGCGCGGCCGCCCGGAAAAGCCACTTGCCCCGAATGCGTGGACAGATGCGCGGTGCGCTCGGTCAGCAACACCATGGGCTGCTCGCGCAGCACGATGGGCACCAGCACCGAGGCATGGGCCGGCTCGCGGCTGCTGAAGCGCTTCTCGGAGGAGACCTCGGGAGACCAGACGGGCGGCTGCAGGAAGCGCTGACGGAGCGCCTCGGGGGTTTGATGCTGCACGGGCACTGCGGGCAGGTGCGCATCAACCCCCAGGACGGGAACGCTGCGCGGGTCAAAGTCAGGCAGCTTGGACAACGGCGGCACGGGTGCGGGCGGGGGAGCCATGGCAGCAGGGGCGACAACGGAGCGGGTGGTTCCGAAAGGGAATGGACAAAAAAAAGCCGCTACAGGCAGAAGCTGCAGCGGCTTGGGCAGGCAAGCAGAAACGCTTACGCTGCGGCGGCGGGTGCGGCCGCCTTGTTGACGCGCTGGGGCAGCTTTTCCTTGATACGTGCCGACTTGCCGCTGCGGTCGCGCAGGTAGTACAGCTTGGCGCGGCGGACGTCACCACGGCGCTTGACTTCGATCTTGGCGATCAGGGGGCTGTAGGTCTGGAACGTACGCTCCACGCCTTCACCGCTGGAGATCTTGCGCACGATGAACGCGCTGTTGATGCCGCGGTTGCGCTTGGCGATCACGACGCCTTC
The DNA here is from genome assembly GCA_024709845.1 of Burkholderiaceae bacterium. GTDB lineage: Bacteria > Pseudomonadota > Gammaproteobacteria > Burkholderiales > Burkholderiaceae_C > Simplicispira. Next base: position 18,117 of record JANJVX010000198.1, read on the forward strand.
GTAGGCCTGCACGCGCTTGCGGTTGCCTTCCACCACGTTCACGCTCACGATGACCGTGTCGCCGGGTGCGAATTCAGGGATGGTCTTGCCGAGGCGGGCGATTTCTTCCGCTTCGAGGGTCTGGATCAGGTTCATGGTTACATCTCGCGATCATGTCCGCGCCATAAGTGGCAGCGTCGGGATTGACATTCAGGCCCTGCAGATGGTTTGCAAGGCGGCCGGCCAGAGGATCGAAAAGCTTTTGATTATAACAAACCGGCCAGCACCTGCTCGTCCAGCGCGCTCAGGCGGCCGACAGCACGCGCGGCGGCGATCAGGTCTGGGCGGTGGCGCGCCGTCACGGCCAGGCGCTGCGCGCGCCGCCAGCGCTCGATCTGGGCATGGTGGCCCGAGAGCAGCTCGGGCGGCACGGCGCGCCCCTCCCACTCCTCGGGGCGCGTGTAATGCGGGCAGTCGAGCAGCCCGTCGAGCGCGGGGTTGAAGCTGTCGAGCTGGTGGCTGCCCTCGTCGTTGAGGACGCCCGGCTGGAGCCGCGCCACAGCGTCGAGCAACGCCAGTGCCGCGATCTCGCCGCCCGAAAGCACGAAATCGCCCAGACTGAGCTGCACATCAACATGCGCGTCGATGAAGCGCTGGTCGATGCCCTCGTAGCGCCCGCACAGCAGGATGGCGCCGCTACTGGCCGACCAGCACTCCACGGCGGTATGGTTCAGCGGAGCGCCAATCGGTGAAAACAGCACCAGCGGCGCCTGCGCGTCCAAAGCCTCGGCGCGGTCGGCGCGGATGGCGGCCAGGCAGCGCGCCAGCGGCTGCACCATCATCACCATGCCCGGGCCACCGCCAAAAGGGCGGTCGTCCACGCGCCGGTAGTTGCCTTCGGCGTGGTCACGCGGGTTCCACAACCGCACATCGACCTGGCCCGAGGCGTAGGCGCGGCGCGTCACACCGCTGGCCAGAAACGGGCCGAACAGATCGGGAAACAGCGTAATGACGTCAAAGCGCATGGTGCGCGGCCCCTGGTCAATAGTCGGGCTGCCAGTCGACCGTGATGCAGCGACCGGGAAGATCCACCTTGTCGACATAGGCCGACACGAAGGGAATCATGCGCTCCTGCGGCTTCCCGTCCTGCTCGAAGGCGATCACCAGCACCGTCTGCGGGCCGGTGGAGAGCAGGTCGCGTACCTGGCCGAGGGCCACACCCTCGCGGTTCACCACTGGCAGACCGATCAGATCGACCCAGTAGTACTCATCGTCCTGGGCCGACGGGAAGTTCGAGCGCGCGATGAAGATGCGGGCACCACGCAGCGCCTCGGCGGCGCTGCGGTCGTCAATGCCCTGGGCCCATGCCACGACAGAATCGGAGTGGTCTTTCACCTGCCGGATGGGCAGCAGCGCCGTGCCGCTGAAGGTGCGCGCGCCACGCTCGGAGGGTTGCAGGAACCAGCGCTTGGCTTTGAACAGCGCCCCGGGGTCACTGCTGTAGGGCAGCACCTTGAACCAGCCCTTGACGCCCCAGGCATCGGCTATGCGCCCGACCTCGATGGCATCGGCTGGCAGTTCGGCGGACTCGAGTTTCAGTTCAAGGGTCATGGCAAGAAGCGGCGGAGAAATGAAAAAAGGCGGGTTCCGTCAGTCATGAACCGACGCAACCCGCCCTTGCCGGGGCTATCCGGACCTCAGGCAGCCTTCTTGGCGGCTTGCCTGATCAGGCGATCCACGGTGGCAGACGTCTGTGCGCCAACGCCCTTCCAGTAGGCCAGACGGTCCTGTGCGATGCGCAGGCCTTCTTCGGTTTCCTTGGCGGTGGGGTTGTAGAAACCCAGGCGCTCGATGAAGCGGCCGTCGCGGCGCACGCGCTTGTCGGCAACGACGATGTTGAAGAAGGGACGGCCCTTGGAGCCGCCGCGGGAGAGTCGAATGACGACCATGATTTATCCTTCGGGTGGTTCACAGCAACTGCTGCAGGTTTTTTTGCGGCGTTTGAGACACGCGACTAGGCCACCCGGCCAGCGACACGCTGCAAAGCCGCCCATTATATCTTTGTTTGTCATTCATGCCACTTATTCGCGCAAGCACCGACGGCGACCTGCCCGCCATCACCGCCATCTATGCCCACCATGTACTCCACGGCACGGGCACCTTCGAGACCGATCCCCCCACCGAGGCCGACATGGCCGCACGCCGCGCTGACGTGCTCGGCAAGGGCCTGCCCTACCTGGTCGCCGAGCAGGATGGACAGGTGCTGGGCTTCGCCTATTGCAACTGGTTCAAGCCGCGCCCGGCCTACCGTTTCTCGGCCGAGGACTCGATCTACGTGGCAGACGCCGCGCGCGGCCTGGGCATCGGGAGGCAACTGCTCGATGCGCTGTGCACTGCCGCCGAGGCCGCGGGCGTGCGCAAGCTGCTGGCCGTGATCGGCGATTCAGCCAACACCGGCTCCACGGGCGTGCACCGCGCCGCGGGGTTCACGCACATTGGCGTGATGCGTTCGGTGGGCTGGAAGTTCGGCGCTTGGCGTGACGTGGTGCTCATGGAAAAACCCCTGGGCCCCGGAGACACGACGGCGCCGGAATAATCACCGGCATGAAAAACAAGACCTTGGCTGCCTGGCTGGCCTTTCTCGGCGGCCCGCTGGGCTTGCACCGCTTTTACCTGCACGGCCCGGCGGACCTGCTGGGCTGGCTGCTGCCCATCCCCACGGCGCTGGGGCTCTACGGCATCGAAAGGGTGCAGCAATATGGCCAGGACGATCTGTGGAGCTGGTTGCTCATCCCCTTGCTGGGCTTCACGATCGCAGGCTGCGCGCTGCGCGCCATTCTGTATGGCCTGGCCACGCCAGAGCAATGGAACGCCCGCTTCAACCCGGGCGCCAGCCCGGAAGCCAGGCCCGGCTGCACGAACTGGCTCACCATTGGGGCCATCGTGGCTTCGCTGATGATCGGCACGGCCATCTTGATGGCCAGCCTGGCCTTCAGCTTTCAGCGCTACTTCGAATACCAGATCGAGGAAGCGCGCAAGATCTCCCAGTGACTTGCCCTTAAGGAATGTCCATGAAAATAGCTTCCAGCGCTTTACAGGAAAGCGCTGGAAGCTATTGATTCAGTAGCAAATCAGAAGATCTGCAGGCTGATCCAATAGGCGACGGCCGCCACGAACGCGCTGGCCGGAATGGTCAGGATCCAGGCCCAGACGATGTTGCCTGCCACACCCCAGCGCACAGCGCTGGCCCGCTGCGTGGAGCCCACACCGACGATGGCACCGGTGATGGTGTGCGTGGTGGACACCGGGATGCCCAGCATGGTGGCCATGAACAGCGTCATGGCGCCGCCGGTTTCGGCGCAAAAACCGCCCACGGGCTTGAGCTTGGTGATTTTCTGGCCCATGGTCTTGACGATGCGCCAGCCGCCGAACATGGTGCCCAGACCAATGGCGGCATAGCAGGACACGATGACCCAGCCCGGCGGGGAGCTGTCGGCGGCCGAGGTGTAGCCCGTGGCAATCAGCAGCAGCCAGATAATGCCGATGGTTTTCTGCGCATCGTTGCCGCCATGGCCCAGGCTGTAGGCACCGGCCGAGACCAGTTGCAGGCGCCGGAACCACTTGTCCACCCCGCTGGGACGGGCCCGGCGGAAGATCCAGGCCACGGCCACCATCATGAGCGAGCCCAGCATGAAGCCCAGCAACGGCGAAACGAAGATGAACGCCACCGTCTTGAGAATGCCTGCCGACACCAGGGCACCCGCACCGGCCTTGGCGATCACAGCGCCCACGATGCCGCCGATGAGCGCGTGCGACGAGCTGCTGGGGATACCGTAGTACCAGGTAATCACGTTCCAGGTGATGGCGCCCACCAGCGCGCCGAACACCACATGCGTATCGACCACACCGGGCTGGACAATGCCCTTGCCGATGGTGGCGGCCACGCTGAGGTGGAAGACGAAAATGGCAATAAAGTTGAAGAAGGCCGCGAAGACCACGGCCTGCCCGGGTTTGAGCACCCCGGTGGAGACCACGGTGGCAATCGAGTTGGCCGCGTCGTGAAATCCGTTCATGAAGTCGAACAGGATGGCCAGCGCCACCAGCATCACCACGACCCACAGGGCGGTTTGTACGGTTTCCATGAGAGGACCGCTTCCGGACGGGTCAGGAATTTTCGAGGACGATGCCCTCGATCAGATTGGCGACGTCCTCGCACTTGTCGGTGATGGTCTCCAGCAGCTCGTAGATCGCCTTGAGCTTGATCAGCTCGCGCACATCGGGCTCCTCGCGGAACAGCTTGCTCATGGCACTGCGCAGCACGCGGTCGGCATCGCTTTCCAGCTTGTCGATCTCTTCGCAGGTCTTGAGCGCCGCCTCGGCCGTGGCCGGATCGGCCAGCTTGTTGAGCAGCTTGACGGCGTCGCGCAGGCGCTCGCAGCACTTCACGCTCAGGTCCGTCAGGCGCGTGATTTCTTCCGTCATGTGGCGCACGTCGTAGAGCGCCATGGTCTCGGCCGAGTCCTGGATCAGGTCGGCCACGTCGTCCATGGTGTTGATGAGCGAGTGGATCTGCTCCCGGTCGATCGGCGTGATGAAGGTCTTGTGCACCGCCTTGTTGATGTCGTGGGTCACGCGGTCGGCGGCACGCTCGGCGTTGTCCACGTCCTGGGCATATTTTTCGCGCAGGTGCGGGTCGTTGTAGTTGGCCACCAGTTGCGAAAAGGCCCGTGCGGCCTCGACGATGCGGTCGGCATGCTGATTGAACATCTCGAAAAAATTGCCTTCGCGCGGCAAAAGCTTGCCAAACAGCATAGGGGCTCCCAAAGTGGTGTCGAAAAATGAAAATGTTACGAAACCGTGACAGTTCCGTGAATTGAGGAAGTTTAACCGCCTGTTTCAGACGGCCGCCTGTGCGAAGCTGACGCAGCGGCGCGCTTCAGAGCCTGTTCATGATCTTTTCATGGTGCCCGGAAGATGAAATACACCGCGCCCACCATGCACAGCCCCGCCCAGAGGTAATCCCACTTGAGCGGCTGGTCCAGATAGAAAACCGCGAAAGGCACGAACACTGTCAGCGTGATGACCTCCTGCAGGATCTTGAGCTGGCCCACATCGAACTGCGTGAACCCGATGCGGTTGGCCGGCACCTGCAGCAGGTACTCGAACAACGCAATGCCCCAGCTCACCAGTGCGGCGGTGTACCAGGGCGCAGTCGCCAGATTCTTCAGGTGGCCGTACCAGGCGAAGGTCATGAAGACGTTGCTGGCCGTCAGCAGCAGCACGGTTTGCAGGGAGACGGGCAGGGATTGCAGTGTGTTCATGGTGCACGGGGCGGAAAAGCTGCTTGCCCCCATTTATCGAAGAAAAAACCGCTTTTCTTCAATA
>JANJVX010000278.1 GCA_024709845.1 Burkholderiaceae bacterium
GCAGGTCCGTGCAGATCACGCGCACCACACCCTTGCGGCGGATGATCTTGCAGTTGCGGCAGATTTTTTTGACCGAAGCCGAAACTCTCATTTCATTCTCCTAAAACCAGATCTAGCGCTCCGGCAATCTGCCTGAAACACCTTATGTGCCTGCGAAGCAACGCCAGGCTCTCAACTTAAACGCACCAGTCATATCGCCTGGCACACCATTACTCAAATCTCAACGGGTTGTTCAACCCATCAAGCACCTGCACCCGACTTGAAATTGGCCTTTTTCAGCAACGAGTCATACTGCTGAGACATCAGGTAGTTCTGTACCTGGGCCATGAAATCCATCGTTACCACGACGATGATCAGCAATGACGTTCCACCGAAATAGAACGGCACGTTGTACTTGATGATCAAAAACTCTGGGAGCAAGCACACAAAGGTGATGTAAATAGCCCCCACCAAGGTGAGTCGAAGCAGGATTTTATCAATGTACCGTGCAGTCTGGTCGCCAGGCCGGATCCCGGGTATGAACGCACCACTTTTCTTCAGGTTGTCTGCCGTCTCCTTGCTGTTGAACACAAGGGCAGTATAGAAAAAGCAGAAGAAAATGATGGCCGCCGCATAAAACATGACGTAGACCGGCTGTCCCGGCGTCAGCGCTCCCGATATATCCTTCAACCAGCGCATGGAGTCCCCGGTACTAAACCAGTTCACCACGGTAGCCGGCAAGAGAATGATCGATGATGCGAAGATTGGAGGAATCACACCCGCCATGTTCAGCTTCAGAGGCAAGTGCGAAGACTGTCCGCCATAGACCTTGTTGCCAACCTGACGCCGCGCGTAATTCACGAGAATCTTGCGCTGCCCACGCTCGACAAACACAACAAAGTACGTCACCAGGCAAACCACCAGCACGATGAAGATTGCTGCGATGATGCTCATTGCGCCCGTACGCACCAGTTCCAGAAGACCGCCGATCGAACTTGGAAGTCCCGCTGCGATACCAGCGAAAATCAGGATGGAAATGCCATTTCCCAGTCCCCGCTCGGTAATCTGCTCACCCAGCCACATCAGAAACATGGTTCCTGCGGTCAGGCTGACCACAGCGGTCATCCGGAATCCAAATCCCGGAGCGAGCACCAGACCTGCCGAACTTTCCAGAGCCACAGCAATGCCAAGCGATTGGAAAATTGCCAAGCCCAATGTGCCGTAACGGGTGTACTGGGTGATCTTGCGACGCCCTGCCTCACCTTCTTTCTTCAATTGCTCGAAAGTCGGTACGGCATAGGTCATGAGCTGCATGATGATCGATGCCGAAATATACGGCATGATCCCCAGCGCAAACACGGTAAAGCGCGACAGCGCGCCGCCAGAGAACATATTGAACAGATTCAATATGCCCTGCTGGCCGCTGAACAGCTGCTGCAGTTGAGCCGGATCGATACCGGGGACGGGAATATGGGCCCCGATCCGGTATACGACCAGCGCCAGCAACAGAAAAACCAGTCGACGACGCAAATCGCCGTACTTGCCGGTTTTTGCTATTTGTGCTGCGCTAGTTGCCACGAGTGCATCCCTTCAAGACAGACTTAGGCCAAGGCCCCGCCAGCGGCTTCGATGGCTGCCTTGGCACCAGCAGTTGCGCCAATTCCGGTCAGCTTGACGGCAGACGCGATGGCGCCGGTGTTGATGACCTTGACGACCTTGGCGTTTTGGCTCACTAGGCCTGCTTGCTTGAGCGCAAGCATGTCGACTTCAGCCAGTCCCAACTGGGCCAGCGCGGTCAGCGTCACTTCGGCATTGAACTTCAATGTCTGCGACTTAAAGCCCCGCTTTGGCAAACGGCGCTGCAGCGGCATCTGACCGCCTTCAAAACCCACCTTGTGGTAACCGCCAGCGCGCGACTTCTGGCCCTTGTGACCACGACCAGCGGTCTTGCCCAGACCGGAGCCAATGCCCCGACCGACACGACGCTTGGCGTGCTTGGCACCATCCGCAGGTTTGATGTTATTGAGTTCCATCATTTACCTCTCAGAGGATTTTGACCAGATAACTGATCTTGTTGATCATGCCGCGCACCGCAGGGGTATCCTGCAATTCGCTGACACTGTTCAGTTTGCGCAGACCCAGGCCGCGCACGGTTGCACGATGCGAAACCTTGGTTCCGATCGGACTACGTACCAGCTGAATCTTCACGGTTTGTTGTGTAGACATTGTCTGGACTCCTGTCAGGCGAAGAGGTCTTCGACCGTCTTGCCACGCTTGGACGCCACTTCAGACGGCGTCGTGGAATTGGTCAGCGCGTCAAACGTGGCGCGAACCATGTTGTAAGGGTTCGAGGATCCATGGCTCTTGGCCACGATATCGGTCATACCCATCACTTCGAACACAGCGCGCATGGGACCACCTGCGATGATGCCGGTACCCTTGGGGGCAGGGGCCATCATCACAAAAGCGGCGCCATGGTGGCCCGTCACTTGGTGATGGATCGTTCCGTTTTTCAACGAAACCTTCACCATGTTGCGACGTGCTTCTTCCATGGCCTTCTGCACTGCAGCCGGCACTTCCTTGGATTTGCCCTTGCCCATGCCGACGCGGCCATCGCCATCACCAACAACAGTCAAAGCGGCGAAACCGAGAATACGACCGCCCTTCACGACTTTGGTGACGCGGTTCACCGCGATCATCTTCTCGCGCATGCCGTCGTCACGACCTTCGTCTTGCACTCGGGGTTGAAATTTAGCCATTTTTTATTCCGTTCCGCTTAGAACTGCAGGCCCGCTTCACGGGCGGCGTCGGCCAGAGCCTTGACACGGCCGTGATAGGCAAAACCTGCGCGATCAAATGCAACTTTCTCCACGCCTGCCGCCTTGGCCTTTTCAGCAATTCGCTTGCCGATCGCCTGTGCTGCAGCTGCATTGCCACCCTTGCCGGAGCCACCGAGTGCTGCTCGCACATCGGCTTCTGCGGTGGATGCACTGGCCAGCACCTTGCTGCCATCGCCAGAGATCACGGTTGCGTAGATATGAAGGTTCGTGCGATTCACCGTCAGACGCGCGATACCTTGCTGTGCAATGCGAATACGTGTCTGGCGTGCCCGACGAAGACGCTGCTCTTTCTTGGTCAACATATTGCAGCTCCTTATTTCTTCTTGGTCTCTTTGATCGTGATCTTTTCGTCCGCATAGCGGATACCCTTGCCCTTGTAGGGCTCAGGCGGACGAACAGCACGGATCTCAGCAGCGATCTGACCGACGCGCTGGCGGTCGGCACCCTTGATGACGATTTCCGTCGGCGTGGGGGTGGCTACCGTGATACCAGCAGGCATCTCGAAATTGACGGGGTGCGAATAGCCGACAGCCAGGTTCAGCTTGGCACCGGAGGCCGCGGCCTTATAGCCCACGCCCACCAGGCTCAGCTTCTTCTCGAAGCCTTTGCTCACGCCAACAACCATGTTGTTGACCAGTTGACGGATCGTACCGCTCATGGCGTTCGCTTCACGCGAAGCATCCACGGGGGCGAAGCTCAGCTTGCCTTCGGCGCTGGTTACGGTGACCAGCACGTTCTGGGCTACCGACAGCACACCACCAGAACCCTTGACGGAGATCTGGTCATCTTTGACGGACACATCCACGCCTGCGGGGATGGTCACGGGCATTTTTCCTACTCGGGACATTTCAGTTTCTCCTCAATGCCGCGGGTTAGGCCACATAGCAGAGCACTTCGCCACCGACACCGGTTGCGCGCGCCTTGCGATCGGTCATGACACCCTTGGGGGTGGTAACAATGGCCACACCCAGACCGTTCATGACTTGTGGAATGGAATCACGGCCTTTATACACACGCAGGCCAGGGCGGCTGACGCGCTCGATACGCTCAATGACGGGACGTCCGGCGTAGTACTTCAGGGCGATTTCGATTTCAGACTTGCCGCCTTCGGTCTTGACTTGGAACCCGTCAATGTAGCCTTCGTCTTTCAAAACCTGTGCGATAGCCACTTTCACTTTGGAAGCGGGTACAACGACAGAGGCCTTGGCGACCATTTGGGCATTGCGGATGCGGGTCAGCAAGTCAGCGATGGGATCACTCATGCTCATGTTTAATCTCTCCTGCCTGCTTACCAGCTGGCCTTGGTGACACCAGGGATGTCGCCTGCAAAGACCAGTTCACGGATCTTGGCGCGGGCCAGACCGAATTGGCGGAAGGTGCCGCGAGGACGGCCCGTGATCGCGCAACGGTTGCGCTGGCGCGTCGGGTTGGCGTTGCGCGGGAGCTTCTGCAGACCCAGACGGGCTGCTTCACGCTCTTCTTCGCTGCGCTTGACATCGGTTGCAACGGCCTTCAGTTCAGCGTATTTCGCTGCATACTTTGCCGCCAGTTTTTCGCGCTTGAGTTCGCGCTGGATCAGAGCTACTTTAGCCATACGCCGCCTCAGTTCTTGAACGGGAAACGGAAACCCGCGAGCAGTGCCTTGCACTCTTCGTCGGTTTTTGCCGTCGTGGTGATGCTGATATTGAGACCACGCAGTGCGTCGACCTTGTCGTACTCGATCTCAGGGAAAATGATCTGTTCCTTGACGCCGATGTTGTAGTTGCCACGGCCATCAAAAGAACGTCCGGAAATACCCCGGAAATCACGCACACGCGGCAAGGCCACGGTCACGAAACGATCCAGAAATTCATACATCTGGACGCCACGCAAAGTCACCATGCAGCCAATCGCCTGCTCTTCGCGAATCTTGAAACCAGCGATAGCTTTCTTGGCCTTGGTCACCACGGGCTTCTGGCCGGCGATCTTGGAAAGATCGGAAACAGCGTGATCCATGACTTTCTTGTCTGCCACTGCTTCGCTCACACCCATATTGAGCGTGATCTTGGTCAGGCGCGGAACCTGCATGGGCGACGTGTACCCAAACTGCTTCATCAGTTCAGGTGCGACTTTTTCGCGGTATTGTTGTTGGAGTCGTGCCATTATTTACCCCTTAGGCCGTCTTGATTTCAGCGCCGTTGGACTTGAAAACGCGAACACGCGTCCCATCCGCCTGCAGCTTGATGCCAACGCGATCAGCCTTGCCCGTGGCGGCATTGAAAATCGCCACATTGGACTGATGGATCGGCATGGCCTTCTCAACGATGCCACCCGTCGTCCCCTTCATAGGGTTCGGCTTGACGTGCTTCTTGACGAGGTTGATGCCCTCAACGACCACATGCGAGTCGTCCTTGCGCAGCGAAACCGTGCCACGCTTGCCCTTATCGCGGCCGGTGAGTACGACGATTTCGTCGCCCTTGCGAATCTTGTTCATCGCGCTGTCCTTAGAGAACTTCAGGAGCCAGGGACACGATCTTCATGAACTTTTCGCTACGCAGTTCACGCGTAACAGGTCCAAAGATGCGGGTGCCGATGGGCTCCAGCTTTGCATTCAGCAACACTGCCGCGTTGCCGTCGAATTTCACGAGAGAGCCATCACCACGGCGAATACCCTTGGCGGTACGAACCACCACGGCGCTATAGATCTCGCCTTTTTTGACGCGACCACGCGGAGCCGCCTCTTTGACGCTCACTTTGATGATGTCGCCCACGCTGGCATAGCGGCGCTTGGAACCACCCAGCACCTTGATGCACAGGACGGACTTCGCGCCGGTATTGTCGGCAACGTCTAACCGAGTTTCTGTCTGGATCATTTCAATATTCCCAACTTGCACCAGAAGACCATCGACACCCGAGACCCTCTCGGACACCGCCAGTCAGCCAGTCAGTCTTGGGCCCGTCGTCCACCCTGCAAACCATTTGCAGGGCTTTCCTGGGCAGAATTTCGCTCTTTTCATAGCGAAGCCTGTGATTCTCGCAAAACATCACAAGCACGTCAAGCACTTTTCAACAGCCTTTTACGTAGGCAGGCGCAAATATTGTTCCGTCAACGTCATGAAGGCGGACAGTTGAGGATTGCCCCCGGTTTCCTGCTGAAGCACCTCGGCGACGCCCCGGGCAACCCGCGCAGCCTTACGGGCATCCAGAAACAGCATGCGCCATCGCCGCGCCAGCACGTCTTCGACCGTGCGGGCATATTCATGCTGTACCGCAAAACGCACCATGGCCTCGGTCAGTCCACCACCGAGGTCGTTGTCTGCCCCGGCAAGTCCTCGCACAAATGCCGCCTCGGATCCATAGGAGTGCCAGCCCTGGGCATCACACATGCGATGGCGGACCGCCTCCATTGGCGCCCCCACCAACGGCAGATGCGTGGTGACCCCGCCAGCCCGGGAATCCAGCAGTCCTGCCACAAAACACTTTTGTAACACGTCCTCGGCCATTGCCCGGTAGGTCGTCCACTTGCCACCCGTCACGGTGACGAGTCCGCTACGGCTGGCCAGCACCGTGTGTTCGCGGCTCAGGCTCTTGGTATTGTTTCCGTCATCGTCCTGGGGCTTGACCAAAGGCCGCAACCCCACCCAGATGCTGCGAATATCGGAAGAGGTTGGCGCCCTGCTCAGATAGCGTGCGGATTCCCGCAAGATGAAGGCAAGCTCGTCCGGAAACGCTTCCGGCTCACGCTCCAGATCATGGCGCGGGCTGTCCGTAGTCCCCAGAATCACCTTGCCAAGCCAGGGCACGGCGAACAACACCCGCCCATCGGCCGTCTTGGGCACCATGAGCGCATGGTCAGATGCCAGGAACTCCCGGTCAACCACGACATGCACGCCCTGACTGGGCGCCACGATGGGCTCTACGGGACGGCCCGTCGCTTCGCCATCCTTCTGGCGCAAGGCGTCCACCCAGACCCCCGTGGCATTCACCACACAGCGCGCACGTACGGTGTACCGGTTGCCGGTTTCGGTGTCCTCGCAGACCACGCCGCTGACACGCCCTTGCGCGTGCACCAGTTCGCGCGCCGCGCAGTAGTTGACCAGCAAGGCACCCCGGCTTGCCGCCGTGCGGGCCAACGCCAGCGCCAGGCGTGCATCATCAAACTGGCCGTCCCAGTATTTGACGCCGCCCTTGAGCCCTTGGGGCCGCACGGTGGGCAGGCATTTCAGCGTCCGCTCCGGACCCAGAAACTCCGTGGACCCCAGCCCCGCCTTGCCAGCCAGGGCGTCATACATTTTCAGCCCGATCCCGTAAAACGGCGATTCCCAGCAATGGTAGGACGGCATGACGAAAGCCAGAGGTTGCGCCAGGTGGGGCGCATTGTTCATCAGGGTCGTTCGTTCGTGCAGCGCTTCGCGCACCAGCGCAATGTTGCCCTGTGCAAGATAGCGAACCCCTCCGTGCACCAGCTTGGTGGCCCGCGACGATGTGCCCTTGGCGAAATCATGCGACTCCACCAGGGCCACCTGGAAGCCCCGTGCGGCGGCATCCAGTGCAACGCCCAGTCCGGTTGCACCACCACCGATGATGACCAGATCAAAAGTTTGTGGTTCGCTCAGGCGCTTGAACAATTCGGCGCGCTGGGTCGGCAGAGGGTTGGGTGCTGTAGTCATGGGTTCGAAACGTCCATGCGCGTCGGAAAGATCGGAAAAAGAAGAGGTCTTCCATGGCCGGATGCATGTCTTGATTTCAAACTGCCAAGCGACGCACAGACGACCCCTTCTGAACCCCGGCACCCTCAAGGCGCCGGGAATGCCCTGCATGCAGGGCTACACAGACAGGGCGCTCAGCGCACCTTGCCATCCTTCCAAGCTTGCAGCAGCTTGCTGTAAGCAATGGTTTCCCCCTTAGGTTTTTCGTTCTCCAGCTTAGCCCATGGCGCTTGCTTGGCACTCAGCCACTTCGATGGATCACTCTTCGCGTTCAGCTTGGGGGCACAACGCTCCATGCCTGCACGCTCAAGACGCGCCATGACCTGGTCCATTTCATCGGCGAGCGTGTCCATGGCGCCCTGGGGCGTTTTTTCACCCGTCACGGCCTGGGCCACGTTCTTCCACCACAGCTGGGCCAGCTTGGGGTAGTCGGGCACGTTGGTGCCGGTGGGAGACCAGGCGACACGGGCGGGACTGCGGTAAAACTCGACCAGGCCGCCCAGCTTGGGCGCCAGGTCGCTCATGGCCTTGGACTGGATGTCGGACTCGCGGATCGGTGTCAGACCAACCACGGTCTTTTTCAGTGAAGTCGTCTTGGCCGTCACGAACTGCGCATACAACCAGGCTGCGGCAGTGCGATTGGCATCATGGTTCTTGAAGAATGTCCACGAACCCACGTCCTGGTAGCCGTTTTGCATGCCCTGCTTCCAGTAGGGGCCATTGGGGCCGGGGGCCATACGCCACTTGGGCGTGCCGTCGGCATTCACCACGGGGAGGCCGGGCTTGTTCATGTCTGCCGTAAAGGCGGTGTACCAGAAGATCTGCTGGGCAATCTGGCCCTGCGCCGGCACGGGGCCGGCTTCTCCGAAGGTCATGCCCGTGGCTTCCTTGGGCGCATACTTCTTCATCCAATCCACGTACTTCGTCAATGCGTAGACGGCCGCCGGCGAATTGGTGGCGCCACCACGTGCCACCGAGGCACCCACCGGCGTGCACTTGTCGTCGGCCACGCGAATGCCCCACTCGTCAATCGGCAGGCCATTGGGTGCGCCGATGTCGGCGGTACCAGCCATCGACAGCCAGGCGTCCGTGAAACGCCAGCCCAGGGATGGGTCCTTCTTGCCGTAGTCCATGTGGCCGTAGATGGCCTTGCCGTCGACCTGCTTCACATCGTTGGTGAAGAACTCGGCAATGTCTTCGTAAGCGCTCCAGTTCAGCGGCACGCCCAGGTCGTAGCCGTACTTGGCCTTGAACTTGTCCTTGATGTCCTTGCGGTCGAACAGGTCGGCACGGAACCAGTACAGGTTGGCGAACTGCTGGTCGGGCAGTTGGTACAGCTTCCCATCCGGGCCCGTGGTGAACTTGGTGCCGATGAAGTCCTTCAGATCCAGGCCCGGGTTGGTGTACTCCCTGCCATCACCCGTCATGTAGTCGGTCAGATTCATGATCTTGCCGTAGCGGTAGTGCGTGCCGATCAGGTCAGAGTCGGAAATCCAGCCGTCGTAAATGCTTTTGCCCGACTGCATCGAGGTCTGGAGCTTCTCGACCACGTCGCCTTCCTGGATCAGGTCATGCTTGACCTTGATGCCCGTGATCTCCTCAAAGGCCTTGGCGAGGGTCTTGGACTCGTATTCATGGGTGGTGATGGTTTCAGAGACCACCGAAATCTCCTTCACGCCCTTGGCCTGCAGCTTCTTGGCGGCGTCGATGAACCACTTCATCTCCGCCATCTGCTGGTCCTTGCTCAGCGTGGAGGGCTGGAACTCGCTGTCGATCCATTTCTTGGCTTCTGCCTCCCCGGCCCAGGCCGCCTGGCCAAGGGCCAGTGCGGCTGCGGCAAACGCGACTGCCTTCAATTGAACCTTCATCACTTGTCTCCTCATTGGGCCTCCCCTTGTAAAAATGAACCCCGGCCGCGGGGGAGGAACGGGCCGGTTTTCTGGAAACCGTCAGGCCTTGCGCATGACAAACACCAGTGCAGCCATCGACAGAAACAGGCTGATCCACACCGAAGGCGCCGACTCCAGGGAAAGCCACTGCGCCATGCGCTCGCCCAGTCCCACCCAGGCCAGATTGATGTAGGCCGCCGTCAGCAGGCCAATGAAAAGCCGGTCGCCGCGCGTCGTCGCGATAGGCAGAAAGCCCTTGCGCAGCACCGTGGGCGACTTGATCTCCCACACCGTCATGCCAATTAGCATGAGCACGATGCAGACAAAGAAAACCGCCACGGGCGTGGTCCACGCCATCCACTCGAACATGGTGACCCCCTGTCTAAACTACACGCGGCCCATCGCGAAACCCTTCGCGATGTAGTGCCGCACGAACCAGATGACGATGGCACCCGGCACGATGGTCAGCACGCCGGCGGCGGCCAACGTGGCCCAGTCCATGCCCGAGGCCGACACCGTGCGCGTCATCGTCGCCACGATGGGCTTGGCGTTCACGCTGGTCAGCGTGCGCGCCAGCAGCAATTCCACCCAGCTGAACATGAAGCAGAAGAACGCCGCCACGCCCACGCCGGCCTTGATGAGCGGCACGAAAATGGTGAGGAAGAAGCGCGGGAACGAATAGCCGTCGATGTAGGCTGTCTCGTCAATCTCGCGCGAGATGCCGCTCATGAAGCCTTCCAGAATCCACACCGCCAGCGGCACGTTGAACAACAGGTGCGCCAGCGCCACCGCGATGTGCGTGTCCATCAGCCCCACGGTGGTGTAAAGCTGGAAGAACGGCAGCAGAAACACCGCTGGCGGTGTCATGCGGTTGGTCAGCAGCCAGAAGAACACATGCTTGTCGCCCAGGAACTGGTATCGGCTGAAGGCGTAGGCTGCTGGCAGCGCCACGGTGAGCGAGATCACCGTGTTGATGGCCACGTAGATCAGGCTGTTGATGTAGCCCGAATACCACGAGGGGTCCGTGAAGATCGTGTGGTAATTGGCCCATGTGAAATGCTGCGGAAAGAACGAGAAGCTCGACAGAATCTCCTCGTTGGTCTTGAAACTCATGTTCACCATCCAGTAGATGGGCAACACGGCAAAGACCAGGTAGGCGATCAGAAAGAGCGACCGCTTGTGAAACCGTTTCTCATTCATGGTCGGCTCCTTCGTTGCTGGCCGTGCCCACCCGCTGCATCCAGTTGTAGAGAATGAAACACAGCAGCAGGATGATGAGGAAATAGATCAGGGAGAACGCCGCTGCAGGCCCCAGATCGAATTGACCTACCGCCTTGGTGGTCAGGTACTGGCTCAGAAACGTGGTGGCATTGCCCGGCCCGCCGCCCGTGAGCACGAAGGGCTCCGTGTAGATCATGAAACTGTCCATGAAACGCAGCAGCACCGCGATCATCAGCACACCCCGCATCTTGGGCAGCTGAATGTAGCGAAACACCGCAAACTTGCTGGCCCCGTCGATGCGCGCGGCCTGGTAATAGGCATCGGGAATCGAGCGCAGTCCGGCAAATGCCAGCAGGGCCACCAGCGGAGTCCAGTGCCACACATCCATGAGCAGGACCGTAAGCCATGCCTGCGTCGAGTTCCCGGTATAGCTGTACTCGATCCCTGCCACCTGCAACATGCGCCCCATCAGGCCGATGTCGGACCGGCCATAGATCTGCCAGATGGTGCCCACCACGTTCCAGGGGATCAGCAACGACAGCGCCACGATCACCAGCACGGCAGACGATTTCCACCCCTGCGCCGGCATGGACAGCGCCAGCGCAATGCCCAGCGGAATCTCAACCGCCAGCACCGCCAGCGAGAAGGTGATCTGCCGCCACAGGGCCGCATGCAGCTCCTCGTCCCGCATGATGGCGGCGAACCATTCGGTACCCACGAACACACGGCGCTCGGGCGAGATGATGTCCTGCACCGAGTAGTTCACCACCGTCATCAGCGGCACGATGGCCGAGAACGCCACGCACAGTAGCACCGGCAGGATCAAGAACCAGGCTTTCTGGTTCACGGGTTTGGTCATCGCGCTCATGGCAACAGCTCCTCGTTCTGGTAGAAGCAGGTGTGCTCGCCCAGCACCTGCAGCCACACCGCGTCACCCGGCGAGGGCAGGCGCTGCTCAGGGCTGAACCGGGCGCGCAGCAAGTGCTCACCCACCTTCGCGGTCAGCATGAAGTAGGTGCCGATGTCCTGCACGCGCTGCACGCTGCACGGCAGGGCACCCGCCTGTCCGGGCTGGGCCAGGGCCAGGTACTCGGGGCGCACGCCCACCTGCAAGACACCCTCGGGCAGGCTGCGCGGCATGCCTAGCTCCAGCGCCTGGCCAGCCACCCGCAGCCGACCGCCCTCCACCTGCGCGGGCAGGAAATTCATGCCTGGCGAGCCGATGAAATGTCCCACGAACACATGCTGCGGCCGCTCGAACAGTGCGTCGGCAGACCCGACCTGCACCGCGCGGCCGCGCGTCATCACCACCACCTGGTCGGCGAAGGTCAGGGCCTCCACCTGGTCGTGCGTCACGTAGATCAGCGTGAGCTTGAGCTCGTGGTGAATCTGCTTGAGCTTGCGCCTCAGCTGCCACTTGAGATGCGGGTCGATGACGGTAAGCGGTTCGTCGAACAGCACGGCTGCCACGTCCGAGCGCACCAACCCCCGGCCCAGCGAAATTTTCTGTTTGGCATCGGCCGACAGGCCGGCCGCGCGCTGATCCAGCTGCCCGCTCATCTCCAGCATCTCGGCGATCACCCCGACGCGCTGGCGGATCTGGTCCTGCGGCACCTTGCGGTTGCGCAGCGGGAAGGCCAGGTTCTCCGCCACCGTCATGGTGTCGTAGATCACCGGAAACTGGAACACCTGGGCGATGTTGCGGTCCTGCGGCGTGGCGCGCGTGACGTCGCAGCCATCGAACAGCACCTTGCCATGCGAGGGCACGAGCAGGCCCGACATGATGTTGAGCATCGTCGTCTTGCCGCAACCCGAAGGCCCCAGCAGCGCGTAGGCACCGCCATCCTCGAATTCCATCTTCAGGGGCAGGAGCGCGTAGTCGCTGTCCTGCTGCGGATTGGGTTTGTAGGAATGCGCCAGGTCGAGCGAAATCTGAGCCATGTCAACCCCTCCCCAGTCGCTCGGGCGCCAGCAGCAGCCCCCCGTCGCCACCAAACACATAGACTTGCGCCGGGCAGAAGTAGAGCGTGACCGTGGCACCCAGTTCGAAGTAGTGCACCCCGGTGATCTGCGCGACCACTTCGCCCAATGGCGTCGCGGCGTGCACAAAGGTATCGGAACCCGAGATCTCTGCCAGCTCCACCTCGCCCTGCACCGCCACATCGCCAGGGCGCTCGTGCACGCGCAATGCACTGGCGCGCACGCCCACCGTCACATCGGTCGCGCCTGACAGGCTCAAAGGCCGGCGCGGCGCCAGCTCCAGGCCGCCCTGCAGGCGCAGGCCCTGCGCCGTGGCCACGGCCGGCACCAGGTTGATGGGGGGATCGCTGAAGGCCCGCGCCACGCGCAGCGAGCACGGCTCGTGGAACACCTCGGCCGTGGGGCCGTACTGCAGCAGCCGCCCCTCGTCGAGCACGGCGGTATAGCCGCCCAGCAGCAGCGCCTCGCCCGGTTCGGTGGTGGCGTAGACCACGGTGGACTGGCCGACCGCAAACAATTGCGACAGCTCCTCGCGCAGCTC
>JANJVX010000282.1 GCA_024709845.1 Burkholderiaceae bacterium
GCCAGGTCGATCAGCATCACATGCTCGGCGCGTTCCTTGGGGTCGTTCACCAGTTCGATCTCGGCGGCCTTGTCCAGTTCGGGCGTGGCACCGCGCGGGCGCGTGCCTGCCAGGGGCCGGATGGTGACCTTCTGGCCCTCGGGTGTGCTCTCCTGGCGCACCAGGATCTCGGGGCTGGCGCCCACCACATGGCTGTCGCCAAAGTGGTAGTAGTACATGTAGGGCGAGGGGTTGAGCGAGCGCAGCGCGCGGTACAGCGACAGTGGCGACTCGGTGTAGCGCTTGTGGATGCGCTGGCCCACCTGCACCTGCATGAAGTCGCCCGCGGCGATCAGCTCCTTGGCGCGCTCGACGGCGGCCAGGTAGTCCTGCTTGGCGAAATCGCGCTGCGCGGGGTAGCTTTGCGTGGCCTGCACCTGCGGCGCGCTGACCGAGTACTTGAGCTGCTCGCGCAGTTCGCGCAGGCGCTTCTTGGCGTTACTGTAGGCCTCGGGACGCGCCGGGTCGGCGTAGACGATGAGGTAGAGCTTGCCCGAGAGGTTGTCGATGACCGCCAGCTCCTCGCACTGCAACAGCACGATGTCGGGCATGCCCAGGGTGTCGGGAGGGCAGGAGTTCTCCAGCTTTTTCTCGATGTGGCGCACCGCGTCGTAGCCGAAATAGCCGGCCAGGCCGCCGCAGAAGCGCGGCAGGCCGGGCCGAAGCGCGACCTTGAAGCGCTTCTGGTAGGCGGCCACGAAGTCCAGCGGGTTGCCTGGTGCGCTTTCCACCACCTGGCCGTCGGTCACGACCTCGGTAAGGGCCTCGGCGCCGAAGCCGCGCGAGCGCAGCAAGGTGCGCGCGGGCAGGCCGATGAAGCTGTAGCGGCCGAAGCGCTCGCCGCCCACGACGGATTCGAGCAGGAAGCTGTATTTGCCGCCATCCTTGCTGTGGGCCAGCTTGAGGTAGAGCGACAGCGGGGTTTCGAGGTCGGCGAAGGCTTCCGCCATGAGCGGAATGCGGTTGTAGCCTTCGCGGGCAAGGCTTTGGAATTCAAGTTCGGTGATCACGCGGGAGTCTCCCTGCTCGGGCAGCGCGCAGGCCGGGAAATGGTGGCGCGCTGCAGTTCATGGGTGGGCCCCGTAGGGGCCGAGGGCGCACGCCGGGGTCGTCCCGGGTGCCGTCAGGTGTTCAGGCAGACAGGCTTACGCCAGGGCCAGGCTCCCCGGTCGCTGCGACCTGTGATGAACACGCGGTGGATGAACATGCCCAAAGTGTAGCAAATGCGCCCGCCACCCGGGGCGGCCGGTGGGGTGACGCAACGCAGCACTGCGGAACCGCTCGCAAACCCTGATGCGCTTTCCGAAACACTTTGCAACAATAAGAAGCGAACGGCCGTTCTTTTTTGGAGGATTGATATGCTCAAAACCCTGCGCACCCTGCTCATCACCGTTGGCCTGTGCTGGAGCGCCACAGCATTCGCCGCCATCGATATCTCCGGCATCAAGGTGCAGGACTCCGTCACCATCGCGGACACCAAGCTGCAGCTCAATGGCGCGGGCATCCGTTACAAGGGCCCCTTCAAGGTCTACGTGGGCGACCTCTACACCACCCGCCCGGTCAAGTCGCTCGATGAGCTGATTGCCGCCCCGGGCCCCAAGCGGCTGGGCATGACGTTTCTGCGCGAAATCAACTCCGCAGAATTCGGCAAGCTGCTGACACGCGGCATCGAGGACAACGTGAACAAAAGCGAGCTCTCCAAGATCATTCCAGGCATGATCAAGATGGGAGACATCTTTGCCGCGGTCAAGTCGTTTTCTCCCGGCGAAACCTGCGCCCTGGAATGGGACCCGGCCAAG
Organism: Burkholderiaceae bacterium; assembly: GCA_024709845.1. Taxonomy (GTDB): domain Bacteria; phylum Pseudomonadota; class Gammaproteobacteria; order Burkholderiales; family Burkholderiaceae_C; genus Simplicispira. The sequence continues at coordinate 1,839 of JANJVX010000282.1, forward strand.
GGCCTGAGCATCTATGCCAAGGGCAAGCTGCAGGCCGAGCCCTTCAAAGACCCTGCCTTCTTCCGCGCACTCATGTCCATCTGGTTCGGCCAGAGCCCGGCCGACTGGAAACTCAAGGACCAGCTGCTCGGAATCGAGTGATGAAACACGGCGCGCCCGGCCTCGCATGGCCGGTGGCGCCTGGTCCAAATGTCGCCTATCCGACAGTCTCTAGTGAATTACGCCTAGACACCCCCGCACCCCCCTGGGTTACCCTTACCAGTGTCCGCATGGTACGCATCCGTCCCTTGCATCAGAAGCATCTCCGCCCACCTGCAGGGTGCAGTTTCCGGGGCCACCCCACCCCGGAATCCGCGGCGACCTGACACATCGCCTTCGCAGTTTTGGCCCCTCCTTGCGTACCGAGATCACCATGAATATCAGCAACCTCCGTGTCGGACCCCGCCTGGGTCTGGGTTTTGGCGTCATCCTGCTCATTACCGCGTTGCTTGCACTGACCGGCATCTGGCGCATCGGCGCCCTCAAGGAAGCCAGCGAGCGCGTGGCCACGCGCGAAATCGAACAGCGCACGCTGGTGGACGACTGGGCCGCCGACATCCGTCTGAACTGGGTGCGTGCGGAAGCCTTCCTCAAGGCCATTGACCCCGGTTACATGGAAAAGCTCACCACCGATACGCAGGCCACCAACACGGCATCGGAGACCAAGGCCAAGCGCATCGAGGAGCTGGTGCAGAGCGAGAAAGGCCGGGCCATGCTGGCCACCATCGCTGCGGCACGGACCGCCTACAGCGAGAAACTCGCCGAGATCCGCGAGCTGCACCGGGGCGGCGAGCCCAATGTGCCCACCATGGTCGACAACGACCTGCGCCCGCTGGCCGACAAATACCTTCACTCGCTCGATGAACTGCGCAGCTTCATGGCCGCGCAGCTCGACGAGAGCCAGCGCGACACCTCCACCATGGCCAGCGCCAGCCAGATGCTGCTGGGCACGGGCGCGGTGGTTGCCATAGTGCTGGGCGCGCTGCTGGCGACGCTGGTGACGCGCTCCATCGTCAAACCCGTGCAACAGGGCCGCCAGGCCGCGGAAAAGATCGCCGATGGTGACCTGACCCAGGTGCTCGACACCCAGGCGACCGACGAAACCGGCCAGCTGCTGCACGCCCTGGCCACCATGCAGGGCAAGCTGGCCGCCATCGTCAGCAACGTGCGCCGCAACGCCGAGGGCGTGGCCACGGCCAGCGCCGAAATCGCCCATGGCAACAACGACCTGTCTGCGCGCACCGAGCAGCAGGCCAGCGCGCTGGAACAGACCTCGGCCTCGATGGAGCAGCTCGGCTCGACCGTGCGCCAGAACGCCGACAACGCCCGCCAGGCCAACCAGCTGGCCATGAACGCCTCCACCGTGGCGGCGCAGGGCGGCGACGTGGTGGCCCAGGTGGTGCAGACCATGAAGGGCATCAACGACAGCAGCAAGAAGATTGCGGACATCATCACCGTCATCGACGGCATTGCCTTCCAGACCAACATCCTGGCGCTGAACGCCGCCGTGGAAGCCGCCCGCGCAGGCGAGCAGGGCCGGGGCTTTGCCGTGGTGGCCAGCGAGGTGCGCAGCCTGGCCGGGCGCAGCGCCGATGCGGCCAAGGAAATCAAGGCCCTGATCGGCGCCAGCGTGGAGCGTGTCGAGGAAGGCTCTGCCCTGGTGGACCGCGCAGGCACCACCATGACCGAGGTGGTGCAGGCCATCCGCCGCGTGACCGACATCATGGGTGAGATCAGCGCCGCCAGCAGCGAGCAGAGCACCGGCGTGGCCCAGGTGGGCGAAGCCATCACGCAGATGGACCAGGCGACCCAGCAGAACGCCGCACTGGTCGAAGAAAGCGCCGCCGCCGCCGACAGCCTGCGCGCACAGGCCGCGCAACTGGTGGAAGCCATGGCGGTGTTCCACACCGGCACGGGCAGCAGCGCCGCCGCCCGTTCTCGCATGCAGGATGCCTCGGCACGCAGCAGCACGCCAGCCCCCCAGGCCCGCCCGCTGACCTCGAACGCGGCGCCCCGCCAGTTGGGCAATAGCGCGGCCTGAAACGAGAAAGCCGCCCGGAGCGCTGCACACCCCCGTGCAGGTGCCTGATCTCAGGCTGCCGGCGGAACCAGTTCGTGCAGCGCGTTCACCCAGCCATCCGCATCCACGGCGCGCACCGGCTGCCCATGGTTGTAGCCATAGGTCACCAGCACCACGGGGCAACCGGCGGCGCGGGCCGCCTGCGCATCGTTGCTGGAATCGCCCACCATCAGCGTGCGCGCGGGCACGGTGCCCAGGGCCTCGCAGGTTTTGCGCAAGGGCAGCGGGTCGGGCTTCTTGCGCTCGAAGGCATCGCCGCCAAACACCTGCTCGAAGAAGCCATCCAGCCCCTTGGCGCGCAGCAGCGGCACGGCAAAGGCCGTGGGCTTGTTCGTCAAGCAGGCCAGCCGCAAGCCCGCTGAGCGCAGCGCCTGGAGCCCTTCCATCACCCCGGGGTAGACACCCGCAAACTGCCCGTTGATGGCCAGGTAGTGCCGCTGGTAGCTGGGCCACGCCCGGGCATAAAGCGCTTCCATTTCAATAGCTGTCGGCGCTTTACCTGCTTGCGTCAGAACGTGATTGAGCACTGAATTCAGCAGGTGCTCCGACCCCTTGCCCACCATGCGCTCGATGTGCTGGGCCGCAATGGGCGGCAGCGCCAGCTCGTGCAGCATGCGGTTCAGCGCCTCGGCAAAGTCGCCCAGGGTGTCCACCATGGTGCCATCGAGGTCGATGATGGCCGCATCGAAAGCCGCCAGCGGCACGGGCGGCACCGGACCCGGATGCATGTTCTCAGGCCAGCGCGGCGCGCATGGCGTCGATCACGCCCCGGTAGTCGGGCTTGCCAAAGATGGCACTGCCCGCTACGAAGGTGTCGGCCCCGGCATCGGCCACGCGGCGGATGTTGTCCTGCTTGATGCCGCCATCGACTTCGAGACGGATGTCCTTGCCGCAGGCGTCGATGCGCTTGCGCACGGCCTCGACCTTGCGCAGCGCCGAGTCGATGAAGCTCTGGCCGCCAAAACCCGGGTTGACGCTCATGATGAGAATGAGGTCGATGTCGTCGATCACCCAGTCGAGCACGTCGAGCGGCTCGGCCGGGTTGAACACCAGCCCGGGTTTGACGCCCTTGGCGCGGATGGCCTGGATGCTGCGGTGCACATGGCCCGAGGCGTCCGGGTGAAAGCTGATGTAGTCGGCGCCCGCCTCGGCAAAGGCGGCCGCCAGCGCATCCACGGGCTGGATCATCAGGTGCACGTCGATGGGCACGGCCTGGCCTGCGGGCGTGACGGCATGGGGCTTGAGCGCCTGGCAGACCATGGGGCCGAAGGTGAGGTTGGGCACGTAATGGTTGTCCATCACGTCGAAATGGATCCAGTCGGCGCCGGCGGCGATGCAGCTTTGCACCTCTTCGCCCAGGCGGGCGAAATCGGCGGACAGGATCGAAGGGGCAATGCGGAAGGTACGGCTCATGCCGCCATTGTCGCAGTTACCATGCGCCCCATCATGCCCAAGTACCAGTTCGACATCGAGGTGCAGCCGCACTACCTGCCCGGGCAATCCAGCCCCGATGCAGGCGTGTTCAGCTTTGCCTACACCATCACCCTCACGAACGCGGGCGACGTTCCGGCCCAGCTGATCGCGCGCCACTGGATCATCTCGGACGCCCAGGGGCACACCGAGGAGGTCAAGGGCCTGGGCGTGGTGGGGCAGCAACCGCTGCTCAAGCCCGGCGAATCGTTCCAGTACTCCAGCAGCTGCCGCCTGCGCACGCCCACGGGCACCATGCACGGCAGCTACCACTGCGTGGCCGAAGATGGTGAAGTCTTCACGGCGCCGATTCCGATGTTCCTGCTCGAAGCAGTGGGCCAGGGCGGCGCCGGCCAGCCCCTGGGCGGCAGGGTGCTGCATTGAAGCGCATCACCACCGACCTGGGCAGCCTGCTGTCGACCCTGGATGCCGGGGCCGGTCTGGCGCAGCGCAACCTCTGGCTGGTGAACCTGCTGGCCTGGGTGCGGGGGTCGCAGGAATCCGTTCCGGCGGCCCTGGGCCGGGTGCAGCTGTTTCTGGACGCGGTGGAGGCCCGGCCCGAACTGCAGGAGCGCCTGCGGGCCTGGTGGGCCACGCTGAGCCGCACGGTGGACATGACCCCGCTGCTGGCCGACTTCGGGTTCGCACCGCGCACCGCCCTGGTGAGCGAGGTGGCCGAACGCCTGCGCGGCAAGCTCTTGCCCAGCAGTCCTGAAACCATCGATGCCTCCGAGCTGTTCAGCCTGGCCCTGCCCAGTGCCTTTGACGCGCAATGGCTGTGCGCCTTGCCCGAGGCCGACCTGCACCGGCTCGTGGCGCTGCTGTCGGACAGCCCGGGGCATGACTCGCGCTGGCAGAAGGTGCTGCTCGACGCCATCACCTACTGCGCGGGGCAGATTCTCTCGACCGGCTTCGCGCCTGAATTGCGCCTGCGCATGAGCGAGCAGGCCCGCGCCAGCCAGCCGTTCCACGCGCTGATCCGCGACGTGGAGAGCCTGCGTGTGGAAGTGCTGCACGGCCTGCGCACGCGCGAGCGGCTCGACGAGGCCGCGCAGCGCCTGCGCGAGCGCCTGGAGGCCTGCCGCGCGGCAACCGCCACGGTGTACCAGCACTTCGAGGACAACGGCATTTCCGTGGGCCTGGTCTTTCGTCTGCGCCAACTGCGCGAACGCATTTTGCGGGTGCGCGCCCTGCTCGATTGCCTGCTCTCGCCCACCCCTGCGGCCAGCGCCGCGCGGCTGCTGGCGAGCCTGGCCCAGGTGGGCGAGGAACGGCGCAGCCTGCGCGCACTGCTGGCCAGCAATTCGTCCCTGCTGGCAGCCAAGGTGGCCGAGCGCAGCGCCGAAACAGGGGAGCACTACATCACCCGCACCCCGGCCGAATACCGCTCCATGGTGGCCAAGGCCGCAGGGGGCGGGGCGGTGATGGCATTCACCACCCTGATCAAGTTCGCGCTGTATGCGCTGGCCCTCTCGGCGTTCTGGGGCGGCTTCTGGGCGGGCGTGAACTACGCCCTGAGCTTTGTCCTCATTCAGCTGCTGCACTTCACAGTGGCCACCAAGCAGCCCGCCATGACGGCACCGGCCATGGCCGCCAAGCTCAAGGAGCTTGATTCCACGGACTCCGTACAGGCCTTCGTGGACGAAGTCACCCACCTGGTGCGCTCGCAGGTGGCGGCCGTTCTGGGGAACGTGCTGGTGGTCTTTCCTGCCGTGCTGGGGCTGTCCCTGCTGTACGCCCTGGCCAGTGGCGGCCCCGTGCTGAACGAGGCCAAGGCCTTGCAGGTGTTCGAATCGCAGCACCTGCTGGGGCCCTCGGTACTGTTCGCGGCCTTCACCGGCGTGCTGTTGTTCGTGTCGAGCATCATCGCGGGGTGGACGGAGAACTGGTTCGTGCTGCACCGCATCGACTCGGCCATGCGCTACAACCCGCGCATCACGGCCGCGCTGGGCGGCGCGCGCGCGGAACGCTGGGCGCACTTCCTGCGCGAAAACATCTCGGGCTTTGCCGCCAATATCTCGCTGGGCTTCATGCTCGGGCTCGTCCCGGCGTTCGCCCAGTTTTTCGGGCTCGGCCTGGATGTGCGCCATGTCACGCTGTCGTCGGGGCAGATCGCCGCCGCCAGCGCCACCTTCGGCCTGGACGTGCTGCACCTTCCCGCCTTCTGGTGGGCCGCCGCCACGATTCCGCTGCTCGGCGCCCTGAATGTGGCGGTAAGCTTCTATCTTGCCTTCGGGTTGGCCTTGCGCGCCCAGAATGTGAGCAGCAGTTACCGCTCACGCATATACACTGCCATCCGTGCGCGCCTGCGCACCGCTCCGCTGAGCTTTTTCATGCCTGCACGCCGGGCCCCCTGAACAGGGAGGTAGACGGCACATGCGGTCCCAGAATATCCCCTGGTCCTACAGGGCCAACACGTTTCCGCATGTAAATTCAGGCACCGCCCAGGCGGCGTGACCCGCCCCCGCTACCGCAGGGGGCGCGGCGCACCCGCCTGTCCGCCCCCCCGGGCCACACCCGAACGACGGAGAGGACACATGACATGAACGAAATTCTGAGCTTCTGGGCGCAATGGCTGCGCCCTTCGGCCGGACTGCCCACAGTGCAATGGTCACTGTTGCTGGCCGTGGCCGCCATCACCGGATACCTGTTTCAACGCCACATTGGCCTGCCCAAGGTGGTGGGCTACTCGCTGGTGGGCGCGGTGGCCGGGCTGGCGGGCTTCAGCGGCGCCGTCTGGCCGCTGCAAGGCATTGGCCTGTTCCTGCTGGAACTGGGCATCGCCATCGTGCTGTTCGAATGCGGCGGACGCATTCCGTTGCGCTGGTTCCGCCACAACCCCATGGTGCTGGTGCAGAGCGTTGCCGAGTCGGCGCTGACGTACTTCGGCGTTTTCTGGGTGCTGCTATGGCTGGATGTGCCCGAACGCGCCGCCGGGCCGCTGGCCCTGGTGGCACTGGCGGCCTCGCCCGCCGTGCTCACGCGTGTGGTGGCCGACACCCGCGCGGCCGGCCCGGTGACCGAGCGTGCCATCGTGCTGGCCACGCTCTCCACGCTGTACGCGCTGACGCTGGGCAGCGCGCGCGCCGAACTCATCAACCGCAGCACCATCACCTTCATGGACACCGTCTATCCCGTGGTGGTGGTCCTGGGCGTTTCCATCGTCGTGGCCGCGGTCCTGGCCCTGGTGCTGCGCATGGCGCTGCGCCTGATGAGCCCGACGAGCGAGAACACCTCAATGCTTCTGCTGGCGCTGGTGGCCGCCTCCACCGCCGTGGCCGCGCACATGGGCGGCTCGGCGCCGCTGGCCGCACTGCTGGCGGGCATGCTGCTCAAGCAGCTGCACCCGCGCCCCTGGGCCTGGCCGCGCCAGCTGGGAAGCGCTTCATCGATGCTGACCATGCTGATGTTCGTGCTGGTCTCCACCGTGGCCGCGCAGGCCGACTGGAGCGGCCCCGTGGCGGGCGTGGTGCTGGCACTGATCGCGGTGCGCCTCGTGGCCAAGGCGCTGGGCGTGGCGCTGGGCAACGTGGGCAGCGGCGCCAGCTGGCAGCAGGCACTGTGGACAGGCTGCGCGATGACGCCGATGTCGTCCATCGCACTGCTCATCGCCTCGCAGTTCGTGCTGGCCTCGCCCTCCACGGGCCATCTGATTGCCCGCGTCGCCCTGCCCGCCATTTTGCTGATGGAAGTGCTGGGCGCGGTGATTGCCACCATCGCCATCTACCGTGCAGGCGAGAGTTCCAAGCCCTGGGCGCCCCTGGCCCGCGGCAACAACGGAGACAGCCGTGAGTCTTGAAGCCTTTCACCATTCCGAACCGCTGACGCTGGGCGTCGAGCTGGAACTGCAGCTCGTCAACACCCACGACTACGATCTGGCCCCCTACGCCGAGGACATGCTGCGCCTGATGAAAAAGGTGCCGCTGCCCGGCAGCGTGGTGCCCGAGATGACCAACAGCATGATCGAGGTCTCCACCGGCATCTGCCACAGCAGCAGCGAAGTGCTGGGCCAGCTCAGCCAGATCCGCGACGCGCTGGTGAAAAGCGCCGACAAGCTCAACATCGCCGTGGTGGGTGGCGGCACGCACCCGTTCCAGCAATGGCACGAGCGGCGCATCTACGACAAGCCGCGCTTCCAGGAGCTGTCGCAGCTGTACGGCTACCTGTCCAAGCAGTTCACCATCTTCGGCCAGCACGTACACATCGGCTGCCCCGACGCCGACGCCGCGCTGCTCATGCTGCACCGCATGAGCCGCTACATCCCGCACTTCATCGCGCTCTCGGCATCCAGTCCCTATGTGCAGGGGCAGGACACGGCGTTCGATTCGGCGCGGCTCAACTCGGTGTTCGCCTTTCCGCTGTCGGGCCGCGCGCCCATGGCGCTCACCTGGCAAGACTTCGAGGTGTACTTCAACAAGATGACGCGCACCGGGGTGGTCAAGAGCATGAAGGATTTCTACTGGGACATCCGACCCAAGCCCGAGTTCGGCACCATCGAGATTCGCGTCTTCGACACCCCGCTGACCATCGAGCGTGCGGCCGCGCTGGCAGGCTTCGTGCAGTCGCTCGGCGCCTGGTTCCTGGCCGAGCAGCCCTTCATGCCGCAGGAGGACGACTACCTCGTCTACACCTACAACCGCTTCCAGGCCTGCCGCTTCGGCATTGATGCGGTCTACGTAGACCCTGCCAGCGGCGAACATATGCCGCTGCGCGAACACATCCTGCAGACCATGGACCGGATCGCCGGCCACGCAGCAGCACACGGCGCCACCGGCGCGCTGCACCTGTTGCGCAGCGAAGCCAGCACCAGCCAGAACGATGCCCGCTGGCTGCGCGATCGCCAGCGTGAAGAGCAATTGCTGGCCGAAGTCAGCCGCCAGGCGGCGCAGCGCTTTCGCGGTGTGAATTGACCCCGCTGAGCCGCCTCGCGCCCCCCCCCCAGGGGAACGCTGCCCGCGCGGCGGGGCGGCCCCTGCCATCGATACACGGGACCATCCAGCCCCATGGGTGAATTCGACCTGATCCGGCGTTACTTCACGCATCCGCCCGGGCATGCCCCCCAGGTGGTGCTGGGCGTGGGCGACGACTGCGCGCTGCTGCAGCCTGCGCCGGGCATGCAATGGGCCGTCTCCAGCGACATGCTGGTCGAGGGGCGCCACTTTTTCCCCGGCACCGATGCCACCCGCCTGGGCCACAAGGCGCTGGCGGTGAACCTCTCGGATCTGGCCGCCTGTGGCGCCCGGCCCCTGGGCTTCACGCTGGCACTGGCGCTGCCGCAGGCCGACGAGGCCTGGCTGGAGGCCTTCTCGCGCGGCCTGCTGCAGCTGGCCGATCTGCACGGCTGCCCCCTGGTGGGGGGCGACACCACGCGGGGGCCACTGAACATCTGCATCACGGTGTTTGGCGAAGTGCCCCCGGGCCAGGCCTTGCTGCGCAGCGGCGCCCGCCCGGGCGACGACATCTATGTCAGCGGCACGCTGGGCGACGCCCGGCTGGCCCTGGCCGCGCTGCAGGGGCAAATCACCCTGCCCGAAGCGCTGCTGAACAGCACCCGCCTGCGCCTGGAACAGCCCACGCCCCGCGTCGCGCTGGGCATGGCCCTGCGCGGCGTGGCCAGTGCCGCACTCGACGTGAGCGACGGACTGCTGGGCGACCTGGGGCATATCCTGCATGCCTCCGGTACGGGCGCCTGCATAGACACCGAATTAACTTCAAAATTGATAGCTGCTGGCGCTTATCTGGAAAGCGCTGAAGCCTATTTTGGTCATGAATTTTTGCAGCAATGCACCCTGGCCGGGGGGGACGACTACGAACTGGTCTTCACCGCCCCCGCCACCGCCCGCGACGCCGTGGCCCGGGCATCGCAGACCAGCGCCACGCCGGTCACGCGCATCGGCCAGATTGAAGCTGCGCCCGGACTGCGCCTGGTGGGCCCGCAAGGCGAAGCGCTTGCGCCACGCTACGCCTCGTTCGACCACTTTGCCTGACCGGCAGACGTCGCGCCCCGGCCCCCTCAGGAGCCCCGCTCCATGGTGCGTTTGACCAGCCCTTCGGCCTTCAGTTTTTCAAACGCCTGGCGCGTGCGCTGCACCACCTCCAGCGGCGTCTGGCGGCTGTAGGCCATGTAAAGCCCGGTGGAGGCCTCGTCGAGCGTGAGCACCCGCTGCAGATCTGTGCAGTCAAACCCCGTCTCCTTGCACAGCATGGTGGCGTCGTCGGCGGTCAGCGGCACCAGGTCCACCTGGCCGCTGAGCAGCTTGCGGAAGTTGTCGAGGGGTTGTGCCGACACCACCAGTTTGTCGAACCCCCTGGAACGCAGGTACTGCTGGCGCACGTCGTCCCGCATCACGCCGATGGTGTAGGCCCGCGCCGACGCCAGATCGGTCACCTCCAGGGGGCGGCGCTTGAGCCGGTACAAGTGGTACTGGATCTGCATGATCTCGCCCGCCCAGTGAAACTGCTGCTCGCGCGCGGCCGTGCGGGCAATCAGAAAAATGAGCACCTGGGGCTCCTTGAGCGCCATGTCGTAGGCCCGGGCCCAGGGATAGAGGTGCACCGAGTAGTCGGTCAGCCCGGCGCGCTGCAGGGTCAACTCGACCACCTCGGTGGCCGTGCCCACCACCTTGCCGCCCGCCACAAAGGTGTACGGCGTGGTTTCGGTCACGGCCCGGATGCTTTGCGCCTGCGCAGGGGCCAGCACCAGCCAGAAGATCCACCCACACAGATTCCAGCGTGTCATGACGCGTCTCCTTCCATGCCCTGGCCCGGCTCCGCAATGGGGCCCGCCACCTGGTTGCGCCCTGCCGCCTTGGCCCGGTACAGGGCCTGATCGGCTTGCAGAAACAAGGCCTCGAAGTCTTCCATCGCACCCGGCTGCAGCACGGCCAGACCGACGCTGATCGTCACCACATCGGCCGCCTGCGAGTGCCGGTGCTCGATCCCGCACGCCGCCACGGCCGCACGCAAGCGGTTGGCCAGCATGAAGGCGGCCGCCTCGCTGGTGGCCGGCAGCAGCACGCCGAACTCTTCGCCCCCGATGCGGGCGACCAGATCGCCGGCGCGCCCCTGGTGGGCGCGCAAGGCTTGGGCCACGGCGCTCAGGCAATGGTCGCCCATGGCATGGCCGTAGTGGTCGTTGTAGTCCTTGAAGCAATCGATGTCGC
>JANJVX010000010.1 GCA_024709845.1 Burkholderiaceae bacterium
GACATTTGCGGCCTTCCGGGCCGCAACACCTTGATGGGACTGGTTTGCGATTTGTCTTGCCCGGTTCTTACACCCGGCAAAACCCAAAGATTCTAGCACAAGCATGCCCAAAGACCTTGACACCACGCGGCGCATGCTGCAAGCCGGTCAGACCAGCGCCTGCGCAGAGATGCAAGCATCCCTCGCCGCCGCCCGTTCCGCAGCCTGCGACCGGGTTTTCTCCCGCACCCTGTTCGACGAAGCCCGGGCCAGCGCCGCCCGGCCCGGCGTGGAGCAGTTGCCATTGGCAGGCCTGGCCGTATCGGTGAAGGACCTGTTCGACATGCAGGGCCAGCCCACCCCGGCCGGATCGGTGGTGCTGGCCGGCGCCCCGCCTGCCACCAGCGACAGCCCTGCCGTGGCGCGGCTGCGCGCGGCGGGCGCCTCCTTCATCGGGCGCACGAACATGGTGGAGTTCGCGTTCTCCGGCGTCGGTACCAACCCGCACCACGGCACGCCCGCCGCCTGGGACGGCCGTTTCGGTGCCCTGGAAGGCCCCGCGCGCGTGCCCGGAGGGTCGTCTTCAGGCGCTGCGGTGTCGGTCGCCACGGGCGCTGCCTTCATCGGCCTGGGGTCGGACACGGGCGGTTCCATCCGCATCCCCGCCGCCCTCAACGGCATTGTCGGCTTCAAGAACACGGCCCGGCTGGTGCCCACCGAGGGCGCCGTGCCGCTGTCCACCACGCTCGACACCGCCTGCGCCCTCACGCGCACGGTGCGCGACGCGGTGCTGGCGCACGAGATCCTGGCCGCGCGCCGCGTCACGCGCAGCCCGGCGCCGCTCTCGGCCTGGCGGTTGGCCGTGCCCACGCACACATTCCTGGACGGGCTCGACCCGGCGGTGGAGCATGCCTTCGAGCGCACACTGGAGGTACTGCAGCATGCGGGCGCGCGCATCGACAGGATCGCCCTGCCCCAGGTGGCCGACCTGGCTGGCATCCAGGCCACTGGCGGCTTTTCGGCCGCCGAGAGCTACGCCTGGCACCGCCCGCTGCTGGCCCGGGACGCCGAGCGCTACGACCCGCGCGTGCGCGCCCGCATCGAGCGCGGGGCCGCGATGGCAGCCTTCGAATACATCGACCTGCTCAAGGCCCGCCAGCGCTGGATCGCCAGCGTCGAGTCCGCCATCGCCCGGTACGACGCCCTGCTCTCGCCCACCGTGCCGATCGTTCCCCCACCGATCGCCCATGTCGCCCCCGCGGGCGGCCAGGATGCGGCACAGGACGCGGCGCGCGACGCCGAGTTCTTCCGCATCAATGGCCTGCTGCTGCGCAACACCAGCATCGTGAACATGCTCGATGGCTGCGCGCTGTCTTTGCCCTGCCACCTTGAGGGGGAACTCCCCGTGGGCCTGATGGTGTGGCATGCTGCACTGCACGATGACGCCATTCTCAATGTCGGCCTGCGAACCGAAGAAATACTACAAAAACAATAGCTTATAGCGCTTACCAGCATTGCGCTAGATGCCAAAAAGTCTCTGAATTCATGAAGATAGCCATTGTGGGCGCCGGCATTGTCGGCGTCACCACCGCGCACGAACTGGCGCAGGACGGCCACGCCGTCACCGTGTTCGAGCAACGCAGCGCCGCCGCTGAAGAAGCCAGTTTCGCCACCGGCGGCCTGCTGGCACCGGGGGTGCTTTCGCCCTGGTCAGCCCCTGGCGCTTCGCAAACGCCCGCCTATTTCGGCCGCCACGCCACGTTGCGTCTGGGCAGCGGGCTCACGCTGGCCGATCTCTCGTGGCTGCGGCGCTGGCGCCGCGCCGCGCGCGCCAGTGCCAGGAGTGGCGAACCGCTCCCCTCGCTTGCAGCTCTGGAACGCCTGGCACGCTACAGCCATGCCCGCCTGCAGCATCTGGCCGAGTCGCTGGACCTGCAGTTCGAACACAGCCCCGGCGCCCTGCTGCTGCTGCGCACGCCGCGCGACGCGCAGGCCCTGGCGCCTGCGCTCAAGGCGCTGCGCGATGCAGGCAGCACCATTCGGGAGGTGGACGCCGACACAGCCCGCACCCTCGAACCGGGCCTCTCGCACGCCCTGCCCCTGACCAGCGCACTGCATGTGCCCGACGGGCTGGCTGGCAACTGCCGCCAGTTTGCGCTGCTGCTGCGCCAGGCAGCACAGCAGCATGGCGCACAGTTCCACTTCAACACCCGCGTGGCCCGGCTGACCGGCCACCCGGCGGGCGTGCAGGTGGAAGGAGAGTCCGCCCCCCGCCCCTTCGATGCCGTGGTGCTGTGCGCAGGCGTGCAAAGCGCCGCGCTGCTGCAGCCGCTGGGCCAGCGCCTGCCGCTGGTGGCGCTGCACGGCAGCTCGGTGAGTGCGCCGCTGCGCGAGGAACTGCACGCCCCCCTGGGCGTGGTGGTAGACGTGCAGACGCAAACCACCATTGCCCGCCTGGGCCAGCGCGTTCGCGTGTCAGGCGGCGCTGAACTGGGCCGCAGCGCGGCACAGGCCCACCCGCAGACGCTGAAGACCCTGTACCGCGTGCTGGGGGAATGCTTTCCGGGCGGTGTCAGCCACTCCAGCGGCGTGCAGGTCTGGCGCGGTGCACGCCCCATGCTGCCCGACGGCCCCCCCGCCGTCGGCGCCACGGCGGTCCCGGGCCTGTGGCTCAACCTCGGCCACGGCGCCAGCGGCTGGGCGCTGGCCTGCGGCAGCGCCCGCGCGCTGGCCGACCAGATCACCGGCAGGACCCCGGACATCAGCCTCGAAGGACTGGGCGCACAGCGCTTCTGAGGGTCGCGGGCTGGCGCACAATGGGCCATCGCCCCGCCGGGGCACAGCCGCCCGACGCCATGCACCGCATCCGCCCCGACCAGCCGCACCCGCTCCACGATACCGCCGCCACGCGCCGTATCGAACAAGCTGCCGCAGCCCGGCTGCCCCCTCACACGCTGATGCAGCGGGCCGGGCTGGCCGTGGCCCGGCTGGCACGCGCCCTGGCACCGCACGCACGCACCATCTGGATTGCCTGCGGCCCCGGCAACAACGGCGGCGATGGCCTGGAGGCGGCCATGCACTTGCGCCAGCTGGGCCTGCCCGTCACCGTGACCTGGCTGGGCGTTCCCGAAAGCGCCCCCGAAGATGCCCTGCAGTCCTGGCAACGGGCACAGGGGGCAGGCGTGCAATTTGCCAGCGAAGCCCCTGCCGGGCTCGGCCCGCACGATCTGTGCATCGACGCCCTGCTTGGCCTCGGCCTGGCACCCGGCGGCTCCCGCCCGCCCTCCCAGCGGCTTCTGGCCCTGCTGCAGCAGCTGCGCGGCAGTCCCGCCCCGGTGCTGGCCGTGGACCTGCCCACGGGACTGCAGGGTGACACGGGGCAGTACGCCCCCGGCTTCGCGCCCCCGGCCAACACCACCTTCGCGTCACCACGCCACACCCTGAGCCTGCTCACCCTCAAACCCGGCCTGTTCACCGGATCGGGGCGCGATGCGGCCGGCACCGTGTGGCTCGACAGCCTGGGCTGCAGCGCCCCAGACGAACCCTCCTGCGCATGGCTGGCAGCCCCCCCAGCCCCACCCGAGCGCACCCATGCCAGCCACAAAGGCAGCTACGGCGACGTGGCCGTGGTGGGCGGCGAAGGGATGCGGGCGCGCGGCATGGGCATGACCGGCGCCGCACTGCTGGCGGCCAGCGCGGCACTGCACGGCGGCGCGGGCCGCGTTCTGGTGGCGCTGCTGGATGGGGCATCCCGCGAACTCGACGTGCAGCAGCCCGAGCTCATGTTCCGCCATGTCGATGCGCTGCAGCTCGAACAGCTCACCGTGGTGTGCGGCTGCGGCGGCGGCGAGGCCGTGCGCGCCGTGCTGCCCCAGGTGCTGGCCCTGGCGCCGCGCCTGGTGCTCGATGCCGACGCGCTCAACGCCATCGCCACCGACGCCACGCTCGCGCAGGCCCTGGCAGACCGCGCGCCGAAAGCGCAGGCCACCGTGCTCACCCCCCACCCGCTGGAAGCGGCGCGCCTGCTGGGCGCCGACACCGCCAGCGTGCAGGCGCACCGCCTGGCGGCGGCGCAGCAGCTGGCACAGCGCTTTGGTTGCATAGCCGTCCTCAAGGGTTCCGGCAGCGTCATCGCCGCGCCTGGCCAGCCGCCCTGCATCAACCCCACCGGCAACGCACTCCTGGCCACGGCGGGCACGGGCGATGTGCTCGCCGGCCTGATCGGGGCACGCTGGGCCGCCGGGCTGGCCCCATGGAACGCGGCCGCCGAAGCGGTGCATGCCCATGGCCGCGCCGCCGATGTCTGGCCCGCCGGGCAGGCACTGACGGCCGGTGCGCTGGCACGGCGCATCTGGCTCGGGGAAACCGTCACACCAGCGTGACTTCGCGCAGGGGCTTGAGCACGCTCGACGGCGTCATGCCGAACGTCTGCCGGAAGGTGCGGCTGAAATGCGCCGAGTCGCTGAACGCGCCGTGCAGCGCCGCATCGGTCAGCCGGGGCTGCGTGGCCAGCCCCGCCATGGCCACCCGCACCTGGGACCACACACGGTAGCTGCGAAAGCTCACGCCCATCTCCTCGCGGAACAGGTGATTGAAGCGCGACGCCGAAAGGTGCGCCGCCTGCGCCACCTGATCACGCGGCAGGGCTCCATCGCGCGCCATGCGCAGGTGCTGCAGGCTGCGCAGCACGCGGGCATCGAGTTCGGCAGCCGCTTCGAAACGCTGGCCCAGCAGGGTCGGCAGGTCGAAACTGTGCAGCCGGGCTTCCGTGCCGCTGCGCGCGCGTGTCCGCGCGGCCGGGTCGAACACCACGCCGCCTTGCTGCCCGAGCCAGGGCCGCAAGCTGCGTGCCTCTATGGAATCGGGCTCCAGGTACACCAAAGCCACGCGCTCACCACAGGGATCGAACAGATGCCAGACCCCCATGTCGATGAGCGCGCTGTGGCAGGTTTCCACGCGCCCCGGCGCCAGGTGCACCGCGAAGCGCCCCGACAGCCCCAGCAGCAGCACGGGCGCGGCGTGGCGATGCCAGCCGGTGGCTGGCAGCTCTCCCACGTACAGTGCCCGGTCGGCTCCCAAGGTCAGTGTGTTCGTCGCGCGCATAGTCCAAACATACAAGTTTTCCGGCGGGCTTGCCGATAGCCTTGCGCACGGACGATCACATCACACCCCCTTCTGGAGAACCCCTTGAAACGCCTTGTCCTCGCAGGCTGCGCCGTGCTGCTGCTGTGCGCCATCACCACCTACCACGCCTTTCCGCTGCTCTACCAGGAGCCCCTGCTGTGGCTCAACCGCAGCCTCTCGGGCCTGGAAGAGAAGACGGTGGAGGCCGCGGGCCACCGCATCCACTACCTGGAGGGCGGTGCCGGCGGCACACCGGTCGTGCTGCTGCACGGCATCTTCGCCGAGAAGGACCACTGGGTGGATTTCGCCCGCCCGCTGACCGGCAGCCACCGCGTCATCGCGCCCGACCTGCCGGGTTTTGGCGAAAGCAGCCGGATCGACGGCCAGGCCTACGACTACGCGGCGCAAACCGAACGCCTCGGCGCATGGCTGGACGCGCTGAACCTGCCGCGCGTGCACCTGGCGGGCAACTCGATGGGCGGCACAATCGCCGCGCTGTATGCGCTGCGCCACCCCGACCGTGTGGCCAGCGTGGCTTTCATCGGCGCGCCGCATGGCATCCGCTCGGCACAGCCCAGCGCCATGGACCGATTGATCGACGCGGGCCAGGCGCCGCTCGTCGCGCACGACGCGGCGGCCTTCGACGCGATGATGGACCTTGTGTTCGCGCAGCGCCCTTACCTGCCCGGACCCATTCTGGCAACGGCGCGCACCGACGCCATGCGCAACGCCCCCTCGAACCTGCGCCTGTGGCGCGCACAGCTCAAGGACCGCTACCTGCTGCAGACGCAGGTGGGCGGACTGCGGCCTCCCACGCTGGCGCTGTGGGGCCAGCAGGACCGCGTGTTCGACGCCTCCGGCGCCGATGAACTGCGCTCACGGCTGCCGCAGGCACGCATCGAGATGCTCCCAGGCCTGGGGCACCTGCCCATGATGGAAGCCCCGAAGGAAGTGGCCGGCCGCTATGCGCTATTCCTGAACGACCTGGATGTGCCTCACCAGAAATTCAAGTGAAAATAGCCTTCAGAACCCATGGATAAAGCGCTGAAAGCTATATTATTAATAGCAAATCAGGCGCGCCGCGTGGAGCGGCCCTTGCCCTTGGCGGTCTTGCCCGACGGTGTGCGCGGCTTGCTGAGCAAGGCCGCCTTCTGGGTGGACTTGCCCTCCCCCTTGCGGCCGCTGCCGGCACTGCGCACCGGTGCGTCCGGCTCAGGCGCGGACCGGTGCTTGCCCGTGCCGCCACCCGCCGCCGTGCGCGCACCGCCTTTGTCGCGGGCTGGCCGCGCCGCGCCGAGCGCATCCCCCTCATTGACAAGGCGGAAGTCGATCCGGCGCCCATCCAGGTCCACGCGGCTGACCTGCACGCGCACGCGCGTGCCGATGGCGTAGCGGATGCCGCTGCGCTCGCCGCGCAGCTCCTGGCGCGCCTCGTCGATCTTGAAGTACTCGCCGCCCAGTTCGGTGATGTGCACCAGGCCTTCGACGTACATCGCGTCGAGCGTGACGAAAATGCCGAAGCTCGTGGCCGAGGAGACGACGCCGCCGTACTCCTCGCCCAGGTGCTCGCGCATGTACTTGCACTTGAGCCAGGCCTCGACATCGCGGCTGGCCTCGTCGGCACGGCGCTCGTTGGCGCTGCAGTGCAGGCCAGCGGCCTCCCAGGCCTGGGTTTCGGCCAGCGCGGCGCCGGTTTCCTTCTTGCGCGGCGTCTTGCCCGGTGGGGCCACGCGGCTGGCCAGGCGCTTGCTCAGCTTGGCGTGCGCCTCGCCCGGCGTGGGCAGCAGGGGCAGGCGGTATTTGGTGTTGCCCAGGATGGCCTTGATGACGCGGTGTACCAGCAGGTCGGGGTAGCGCCGGATCGGGCTGGTGAAGTGCGTGTAGGCATCGAACGCCAGGCCGAAATGGCCGCTGTTGATGGGGGTGTAGATGGCCTGCTGCATGGAACGCAACAGCATGGTGTGGATCTGCTGCGCGTCCGGACGGTCCTTGGTAGCCTCGGCGATGGCCTGGAATTCGGAGGGCT
Organism: Burkholderiaceae bacterium; assembly: GCA_024709845.1. Classification (GTDB taxonomy): domain Bacteria; phylum Pseudomonadota; class Gammaproteobacteria; order Burkholderiales; family Burkholderiaceae_C; genus Simplicispira. Next base: position 7,130 of record JANJVX010000010.1, read on the forward strand.
GCGGGTTCTCGCTGATCGACAACCCCACGGCCATGGCCTTGAGGTAGTTGCGCAGGGTGTCCTGCTTCTCGGGCGTGGGGCCCTCGTGCACGCGAAACAGCCCGTGCTGCTTGCCCTGCGCGATGAAGTCGGCGCTGCAGACGTTGGCCGCCAGCATGGCCTCTTCGATCAGCTTGTGCGCGTCGTTGCGGGTGCGCGGCACGATCTTCTCGATGCGGCCGTTCTCGTCGCAGACGATCTGCGTCTCGGTAGTCTCGAAATCCACCGCGCCGCGCTCGCGCCGCGCCAGCAGCAGCGCGCGGTACACGTCGTGCAGGTTGAGCAGGTCGGGCACGCGCTCCTTGCGCTTGGCGGCCTCGGGGCCGCGCGTGTTGGCCAGGATGGCCGCCACCTCGGTGTAGGTGAAGCGCGCGTGGCTGAACATCACCGC
>JANJVX010000028.1 GCA_024709845.1 Burkholderiaceae bacterium
AGCGTGACCGGTTCGCCCGGACGCACGCTGGCCGTGCCGGTGTCGATGGCCGTTTGTGCATGAATTGTGCCGCTGGCGCTTGCCAGCAAAGCGCTTGCAGCTATTGTTGTAATAGCAAAATGCAGGCGGTGCTTGGTCAGGGAGGTCATACGGTTTCCAGGGTTAACCCAGCGAAATGAGCGAGCGTGCGCCATTGCGCCGCCCGATGATGTTGAGCAGGTTGGACAGCGCGCCCTCGCGCTCCGGGGCAGCGCTGGCCTCGCCCGTGAAGCGCAGGCGCTGGCCCACCCACTGGCCGCTGCCCGAGAGCTGCAGGTCGCCCTGCAGCGTCTGCAGTGCCAGCGTGGGGGCTGCCCCGCCTTGCAGCGTGAGGCGGTAGCTGCCCATGGGCCGCAGGGTGGACAGGCGCGACGACATGGCCAGCGCGTCCAGCCGGGCCTGGCCCGCCAGCACCAGGCGCCCGGCGGCCCAGTCGGCCTGCAGGCCCTGGGTCTGCAAGGCCAGCTGGCCCTGGGGTTGCAAGGTGTTCCAGGGCGTTCCCAGCCCGGCCAGCACGGCGGCCGGCCACTGGCTCTGGCCGTCGGCCAGGGTGATGCGGGCACCCTTCCAGCGGGGCTGTGCCTGCAGCACCAGGGGCGCGGGGGTGCAGCAAGTGGCGGACAGGTGCGCGCGCAGCCCGCTCCAGGCGGGGCGCAGCTGCCACTGCATGCGGCCGGGCAGCGCGCTGCGGTCCTGGCTGGCGGCGCCGCCGGTCAGAACCAGCCGTGCCGAGCCAGACCAGACCGTGCCGCGCGGGTCGTCCAGCACCAGGCGCCCGCCCGTGGCGCTTGCCAGACTGGAGGCCAGCCATCGCGCGGGCGCAAATGTGGTCAGCGCTGCCAGTGTGCCCAGCAGCAAGCCGGCCATGGCCCAGCCCCAGGGCGCGCGCGGCCGCGGGGCGGTGCTGCGCTGACGCAAAGGCAGGGAGGTGCGGTGCGGGCGGTTCACGGAGGCAGGGCGTGCGGTGCGGTTCAGCGCGGCGGCAGGGCCAGCACGATGGTGCCGTCCCAGCGCACGGTGGAGTGGGCCATGGTGCGGGCGGCCGGTGCCGTGGCGCCGCCCCGGGCGTCGCCGGGCGTGCTGCGGGTCAGGTGCGCTTCCTGGGGAATGGCGCGTGCATTGCTGCGGGCCTGGGCCAGCCAGGCGGCCAGTGCATCGGCCGGAGCGCCCTTGAGGGTGAGGGTGGCGCGGTCCCCGTTGACGCCCAGGCGCGCCGTGGCGCCCAAGGTCTCCAGCACCGAGGTGTGCAGCAGCCGCTGCGCGTCGTCGGGGCGGATGCGTGGCTGGGCCTGCAGTTGCAGGGCCTCGGCCTGCAGCGACTGCATGTGCTGGAGCTGGGCGTCCAGGCTGGCATGGCGCGGGCCTGCGCTGCGCAGGGTCTGCAGTGCCGGGGCCAGGGCGATACACCACAGCAGGGCCAGCAGAACGAGCGTGCAGGCGGCCAGCATCAGGCGCTGCTCGCGTGGAGCCAGAGCCTGCCAGCGTGCGCTCAGGGGGGACAGGGAGGAGTCGGTGCGGGGCATGCGGGGGCTCATGGACGGGTTTCAGCGCGCACCAGCAGGCTGTCGCCTTCGGTGCCCAGGCGGTAGCCCAGGGCTTGCGCTGCACTGTGGGCTGCGGCGGCTTCTGCGTCGTCGAGGGCGATGCCGCGCAGGCGCAGCTCGCCCGCGCTGAAATCGATGGCCGTGGGCTGGCGGTCCGGCGGCAGCGCGTGGGCGGCCGCGGCCAGCAGGGGTTCCAGATCGCGGGCCGCCATGCTGCCTGCGGCCTGGCGCAGCAGGGCCAGCTCGCGTTCCATCTGGACGGGGGCATCCACCACCACCTTCACCTGGGGAAAGGTTTGCTGCAGGGTGCTGCGCACACCCGCCTGCTTGGCCGTGAGCGCCTGGCGCTCTTGCCAGGCCCAGGCGTTGAGTCCGGCCAGGTGGGCCAGTGCCAGCACCCCGGCGCCCCAGCGCGCGGCGCGCCACTGCGGCGCCTGCAGCAAGGCGCCCGCCAGACCGCCGAATTTGCGCAGGGTGCGCGTGCGGCCAGAGCTGGCCAGATCGAATTGCGCCAGATCCCAGGGGCTGCGCGCGGCCTGCAGGGCGCGTTCGCTTGCGGTGTGCAGCTGTACCGCGCGGCCCAGCAGTTTTTCGGCCAGCGTGGCCACGGCGGGCTCGGCCAGAACCGGTGGGGGGGCTTCCCCTGCGACGGACAGACCCGCCAGCGCCAGTGCCGCACTGGACAGGGGCAGCACGGTCACCCCCTGCTCGGGTCCGTGGCGGGTGATGACGAGGTGGGCCTCTTCGGGCGTGCCCAGCGCGTGCAGTTCGCAGGGGCTGTCGCTGGCCGGGGCGAATTCGGGCACCACCCGGGCTGGCGGGCGGCCTGCGGCCTCCAGCGCCTGCAGGGATTCGCGCAGCCATGCGCGGTCGCAGATGGCGACCCAGGCCGGGATGCCGGGCCGGGCACCCGGTTGCAGTGCAAAGTGCAGTTGCGCGGGGTCGTCGAGCAGGCGCTCTTCCAGCAGCCCTTCGAGCACGGCGCGCAGGCGCGGGCTTTGCAGGCCGGTGCCCGCGGGCAAGGTCACCCGCTGCCAGGACAGTGCCCGGGCGGGCACCACGGCCACCACCTCGCTGGCGGCGCGGCCCATGGCGGGCAGCAAAGGGGCGCTGGCGCTGGCGTGGCGCGCTGCGCTGTGCCCGTCAAGGCTCAGCGTATAGGGGTATTCGGTGGCGGGGCCGGAGCGTGCCAGCGGCAGGGTAAGGATCAGGGTGCTCATGGACGGATTTCGCGGGCCATTGTAGGGGGCGGGTCGGGCGATCGGTTCAGGGCATGCCCGCACTGCGCTCGCGCCAGACGGTGGTGGCTTCCAGGCCCTGGCGGCGCACCAGCGAGCGCTCCAGCACCGTGGTGCTGCCCAGCCGCAGCCGGCCTTGCACCTCGAAATAGGACGATGCCACCGCATGGGCATCGCCATTGATCCGGACCGCCGGAGAGAGCAGCGCGGAGACGTCGTCCAGGGACTTGAAATGCTGCATCTGCCGCACTGCCACGATCTTGTTGGCGCCCGCCATGTCCAGCCCCTCGACGGCCGCCAGCAGCACTTCGACCCCGGCGGTGTTGAGGTTGACCGGCTTGCGCTCGGGCAGCAGCGTGACATGCGGCGCCAGCACGGCCACCGTGGCGGGCTGCAGACCCAGCCAGGCGAGCTGGGCCACGGTCCGGGGCATGAGTGGCACCTGGGCATTGCTTCCGGCGGGTTCCTGCGCCTGGCGAAGCCCCTGCACCAGCGTTGCCAGCTCCTGGGGCGGCAGGCCCAGTTGCGAGAAAAGCCGTGTGAACTGGGCCAGCGCCGCCTCGGCGACGGTGGTGCCGTTGACCAGGTTAGCCAGGTTCAGGCGCGACTGCAGGTCGATGATCTGGCCCGACAGAAAGGCGTCCTCGGTGCCGGTGCTGGCATCGTCCTGCTGGGACACGTTGCGGTCGGCCGCCAGAAAGGTGGAGAGGCGCGCTTCTTCGAGTGGCACGGCCCAGGGTTCGGACAGGTGGTCTGTTTCACTGCCGCGCTTGTCCTCGATGAGGATCAGCCGCGACCAGTCGAGCGCGCCCGAGAGAATCCAGGCCGACTGGATGCGCGCGCGCTCGGCGGCTTCCACCTCGATGGCGCGCCACTGCTGCCACATCGCCGCGGCGGCGAAGGTGGCCACCAGCGTCACCGTGAGCATGGCGGCCAGCAGTGCGGCACCGCGTTCGCGTGCCCATGGCAGCGGCGTCATGTCTTTCCTCCGCCCTTGAGCGGATTGACCCAGTCGCGCGTGATCTGCCCCGCCAGCCCCTGGCCTGGGGGCAGGTCGATCTGCAGGCGCACGCCGTCGGGAATCAGGACGCTGGTGGCGGCCGCTTCCGCTGGTGGCGGCCCGCTGCTGGACATCGGGTTGCTCCAGGCGTTGTCGCGGTAGAAATAAATGTTCCAGCCGCCCAGGGGCATCAGCGCCACCTCGGCGCGCCGCTCGGCATCGCCGGGGTTGCGTGCCCACAGGGCCGCCTGCTGCCACGCCTGCTGCCACTGCGCGCGCGTGCGCAGCGCAGGGGACTGCCAGCGCAGCCATTGGTCCTGCCCCGCCACATTGCGGCGCGCCCAGGCCACGACCCGGGCGCCCTCGTCGCCGTTGCCCTGGCCCCGCCGCGTCATGCGCAGCACCTGGCCATCCCAGTCAATCGGAATGGTGTGGGGCAGCGGCAGCAGTGCGTCCAGATCGGTGCTCCATTGCCCCAGGGCGGCCTGGAGCACCAGCAACTGGTCGGCGCGCTGGCGCGTCTGCTCCTGCGTGCGCACCATGCCGTCCAGCCCGCGCCAGCTCAGCAAGGCCATCAGCCCCATCACGGCAATCGCCACCATCAGCTCGATGAGCGTGAACCCACGCGCTTTCAACATCTCAGTTATCCATTCCGCGAGCGCGGCAACCGCGACATATGAAACTGGCGCGCCCCAGGCCAGGGCCGCCGCGCAAGGGCCGCCCCGCCGCGCTGGCGGCGTCCCCCTGCCCGCAGCGCACAGCGCAGCGAGAGCGGGGGGAGGTGCGCAGCACCTCAGGGGGGTGTTGTTTCACTTCAGCGCCGCCCGATGATGGTGGACAGCCGCAGCACCGGCAGCGTCCCGTCGAAGACCTGCGCGTCCACGCGCCGGAAGCTCGGGTTGGGCGTGGGGCGCACGGCGATGCTCACGTTGAAATGCTGTCCGGCCTGCTCGCACGGCTGGGTGCTGTCGCCAATGTCGGGCATCTGGCGCGACAGGCGTGCCTTGACCAGTTCGTTCTCGGCGCACAGGTGGGCCAGCAGCACGTCGGACTGGCGCTGCGCGTTGTGTGTGAGCGCGCTGGTGGCCTGCAGTCCGGCCATGAGCGCAATCGCCACGATGCCCAGCGCCACCAGCACTTCCACCAGCGTGAAGCCGCCCTGGGCCGCGCGCAGCGGCGTGCACGTCATGGCGAGGCCTCCACCGCGAAGGGACGAAGCCCGTCGGTGGTCACGCGCAAGGCGCGTTCGGGGTGGTCCGCATGGCCCAGCAGCACCTGCTGTGGGCCGATCAGCGGTTCGGGGCCCAGCAGCAGGCTGGAGGGGCCGCGCACCAGGGTGCCCGTGTCCAGCCACTGCGCCGGGAGTTGGCCCACGGGCAGGCCCTCAAAGCGAAACCCCCCCGGCACCGCGTGCCAGCGCACCGGCATGCCGCTGGCGCGCGATTGGGCGCGGCCCGCCTCCAGCAGCGCGGCCAGGCGCTCGGCCTCGCGTTCGAGCAGCGTCTGCCCCCCGTCGCGCAAGGCCAGCCCCACTCCGGCCATGGCCAGCGCCATGATGGCGACGACCACCAGCAACTCCAGCAAGGTAAAGCCACGTGTCCGGGGCCGGGCGCTGGTTTTCACGGCAACGTCACGCGGGCACGCCCACGAGCGCGGCCGGGCCGCCCCAGGGCGCGGGGCCCCCACTGAGGGGCAGAGAGCACACGCGGTGAGCGAACGTGGGGACTCTGCTTTGCCGCCGGGCCGCCCCAAGGCAAAGCACGGCCCCCTTGGGGGGCAGCGACCACACGCAGTGAGGGAGCGTGGGGGCCATCATTCTTACTGCCAGCTGCCGATGTCGGCGTCCTTGCCCTCGCCGCCCGACTGCCCATCGGCGCCGAACGACATCACGTCGATCTCGCCCTTCACGCCGGGGCTGAGGTACTGGTAGGGGCGGCCCCAGGGGTCGTTGGGCAGCTTTTCAAGGTAGGGCTTCCAGTTCAGCGGCTGCGGGCCCGTGGCGGGCTTGGCAATCAGCGCCTGCAGGCCTTGCTCGGACGTGGGGTAGCGCTGGTTGTCCAGGCGGTAGAGCTTGAGCGCCTGCATGATGTTGGTGACATCGGTACGGGCGGCCGTGGTGCGTGCGTCGTCGGCGCGGTCGAGCACATTGGGCACGATCAACGCGGCCAGCACGCCGATGATGACCAGCACCACCATCAGCTCGATCAGGGTGAAACCCCGTGCAAGACGGCGGCGGTCAAGGAAAACGGAAGGGGTCATGTTGGGCAGGCAGTCGGTTGGGAACGTCGGGGGGCTCCCCGTGCATCGCGTGAATGATAATCGTGCGATGGTGACGAATTCACACAGCATCTGGGGCGTGCGCCTCACCACCCTGGCGATCTGGGCTCTGGCGGCGGGCAGCGTTGCTTATTGGGGTCTGCGCCTGTCGGCCCCCCAGGCAGGGCTGGCCGTGCCCGCCGTGGCGCCCACGCCCCCTGCACCCGACGCGCAGGCGCTGGCACGGTTGCTGGGTGCTGTGTCGGCGCAGGCGCCCGTGGTGGCCTCGGCATCGAGTCGGTTCGCCCTGGTGGGCGTGCTGGCAGGCCAGGCGAGCGGCAGTGGCGCGGCGCTGATCGCCGTGGACGGCAAGCCCGCGCGGCCCTACCGTGTGGGCGCTGCCCTGGAGGGCGGGCTGGTGCTCCAGTCGCTCGGGCCGCGCCAGGCCCGGCTGGGCGCTGCGGTGGATGGGCCTGCGGTGCTGACGCTGGAGATGCCGCAGCGCA
>JANJVX010000044.1 GCA_024709845.1 Burkholderiaceae bacterium
GTCCAACCCGGGCAACTACGTGCCGGAATTCGAGGAGACGCTGGATGCCCTCAGCCCCGGAGACATCAGCCAGCCGCTGGTGTCGCGCTTTGGTGTGCACCTGGTTCAGCTCATCGAGCGGCGCGAGACCCGGCTGACCCCGCGTGAGCAGCGCGAAATGGTGCGTCAGGTGGTGCGGCAGAAGAAGATCGGGGAAGCGTATGCCACCTGGGCGCAGGAGGTGCGGGGCCGCGCCTACGTTGAATTCCGCGACCCCCCGCAGTAACGCCCGCATGAAGCACATCCCCCGCAAGCGCTTCGGCCAGCATTTCCTGTCCGACCACGGCATCATCGACGCCATCGTCCAGGCCATCGCGCCGCAGCCGGGCGACCCCATGGTCGAGATTGGCCCCGGCCTGGCCGCACTCACCCAGCCGCTGGTCGAACGCCTGGGGCGACTGACCGTGATCGAGCTCGACCGTGACCTGGCGGCGCGCCTGCGCCTGCACGGGCAGCTCGACGTGATCGAGTCCGATGTATTGAAAGTGGACTTTTCGCAGGTGGCGCAAGCGCTGAGTGCTCCCAAAATAAGAGTCGTTGGCAACCTGCCCTACAACATCTCCACGCCCATCCTGTTCCACCTGCTGCGCTATGTGGACGTGATCGCCGACCAGCATTTCATGCTGCAGAAGGAGGTGATCGACCGCATGGTGGCAGCGCCCGCCACCAGCGACTATGGGCGCCTCTCGGTCATGCTGCAGTGGCGCTATGCGATGGAAAACGTGCTGTTCGTCCCGCCCGAGAGCTTCGATCCGCCACCGCGTGTGGACAGTGCCGTGGTGCGCATGGTGCCGCGCGCCACGCCCGTGGCGCTCGATTCACGCTTGCTGGAAGAACTGGTGCAAGTGGCTTTCAGCCAGCGGCGCAAGATCCTGCGCCACACCCTCGGGCGCTGGCTGGAGGCGCGGGGTTTTGCGGGCACGTTCGATGTGCAGCGCCGCGCCGAGGAAGTGCCGGTGCATGAATTTGTGGCGCTGGCCGCCAGCCTCTGACCATCCCTTAAAGAAAAAGCCCGCCCGCTTTGAAGGGCGGACGGGCTTTTCGCAGTGGCAGTGGGTTCAGGCCGTCTTCAGCATGGCCGCCATACCCGGTGTTTGCCAGACGCTGTGGTCACGATCCACCACGAGGGCCTGCACGCCAGGCATGTCCTTCAACAGTGTCTGGGCGCCCTGGCTGCCCATCACCATGATGGCCGTGCCCAGACCGTTCACGCTGGCAGCGTCGTGGCCCAGCAGGCTCACGCCCCGGGGGCCCCGCGTGGGACGGCCGGTGGCGGGGTTCAGGATGTGGTGCTGGCGCTCGCCCTGTGCCATGAAGAAGCGCTCGTAGTCGCCCGACGAGGCCACGATGGCCTGGCCTTCAAGCGCCAGCACACCCACCATGCGCTCCGGCGCGCGCGGGTCGCGCAGCCCGACACGCCAGGCGCGGCCGTTGAGTTGCCCTGCGATGAGCACATCACCGCCGCCGTTCAGCATGGCATTCTCCACGCCGTGGGACCGGAGGGTGCGCATGCCCGCTTCCAGAATGGGCAGCTTGGCAATGCCGCCCAGATCCAGCGCCATGCCACGCTGCGTCAGGAAGGCTGTGCCGGCACGCTCGTCAAGCACCAGCCCACGGTAGCCGACCAGGCGGCGCTGGGCCTCGATTTCCTGGGGCGCCGGGAGGCTGGCCTGGCCTTCGCCAAAACGCCACGCCTTGAGCGCACCGACGGTGGTGTCGAAGGCCCCGTGGGTTTGCGCCGCAAGGCGCTGGGCGGCCTTGAGAACCGCCATGACCTCGGGGGCAACCGACACGGCGTGAACACCGGCAGCACGGTGGATGGCGCTGACGGTACTGTCCGGGCTGTAGCGGGTCATCAGGGCGGTCAGGCGCTCCATTTCGCGCCAGGCGTGGTCCATGGCGGACTGGAGCGCGTGCGCATCCAGGCCATGGGTCACCATGTCTACCTGCGTTCCCATCAGGGCGCGCTGGCTGCGCCCGGTCGGTGCAGGTGCGGATGCCAGGGCGGAAGGCATCCAGGCAGCGCTTCCCAGGAGAGGCAGCGCCATGGCCATGCGCCGCCTGCTCAATCCACGGGGCGGGTTCATGCGGTGCATGGCCGTCTCCGTGTTTAGCTGGACAGGCCGACCATGTAGTCGACCGCTGCCTTGACGTCTTCGTCGGACATGCCGCTGTTGCCGCCGCGCGCGGGCATCATGCCCTTGGCGCCGGTAAAGCCTTCAATGGCGTGCTTGTACAGCGTGTCATTGCCCTGGGCGATGCGCGGAGCCCAGTCTTCCTTGTCGCCAGGCTTGGGTGCGCCAGCCACGCCGGCGGCATGGCACATGGCGCAGGTCTTGCCATAGGCGCTCTTGCCAGCGGTGTTCTCGGCCACCGGAGCGGCAGGCGCGGCAGGCGCCTCGGTGGCTGCGGGTGCGGCGGCCGGTGCAGGGGCCGCCGCAGGCGCCGCCGTTTCAGCGGGCTTCTTGTCGCCGCAGGCGGTCAGGAAAAAAGCCAGTGCGGCAACGGCGATGACAGAGGTACGTTTTTGCATGGGGAAATTCTTGAAAGAGTGAAAAACAACAGCATGCCATGTCTGCGCAAAAGCTTCCTGATCAAGAAAGCAGCGGCTCCGCGCACATTGGTGCGGAGGCATGCAGCGAGTGCGGCCGGGCGGTGTTGCGGACAGATTGGAAGTCATTTCTGCAGGAGCCCGAAGGGTTGTCCGGCACCGAACGCGCGACCCATAATGTAAAACAAGAATTAAGCCTGCTGGTTTTGTGGTCTTGAAACCAAGCGTGACTAATGTCAAGGACACGCGATTTCGCCCTCCTATACTGCCCAACCATGAAAACCCTGAGATCCATGACCCAGCTGCGCTGGCTGGTGCTGGCCTGGTTTGCGCTTTGCCTAGGCGTGGCGGTGGCGTCGCCGCTGGTTCAGCCCAAGGCCATGGACGTCGTCTGCACCAACGCAGGCGGCGTCAAAGTCGTTGTCCATTCCGATGATGGCCCCGTGAAGCACGGCGCCAAAGGCATGGACTGCCCCCTTTGTCTGCTGGAGGTCTCTCCACCAGAACCCCCGCAAGCCCGTGTGCCGGCACTTCTGCCGCTGGCGCGCCAGCCCCTGCCCCCGTCCTGCGTGCATACCGTGGCTGCCATGGCGGCGCCACCCCCGGCGCGGGCTCCTCCGTTTTTTCTGAGCCAATCCTAAGAGAGGTAATCACCATGAGCGACAAGAGAGAAGATCTGAGTACCGAAACTGCCGGCATGGGCCGCCGCCGTTTCATCAATACCGCTGCGGTAGCGGGTCTGGCTGTGGGCGTTGCTGCCTGCAACGACAAGCCTGCCGCAGCACCGGCTGCAGCACCGGCCGCCCCGGCCCCGGCGGCACCGGCCGCGCATGGTGGTGCCAGCGCGCACCTCAAACCCGGTGAACTCGATACCTACTACGGTCTGTGGAGCGGCGGCCATACCGGCGACATGCGCGTTCTGGGCCTGCCCTCGGGCCGTGAGTTGCTGCGCATTCCCTGCTTCGTTCCCGACGCACTGGTCGGCTGGGGTATCACCAACGAATCCAAGGCCATCATGGGCACCAAGCCTGATGGCAATCTGCGCTACACCGTGGGCGACACGCACCACACGCACGCTTCCTACAAGGACGGCAACTACGACGGCCGCTACGCCTGGATCAACGACAAGATCAACAGCCGTATCGCCCGCATCCGTCTCGACTATTTCGTCTGCGACAAGATCACCCAGCTGCCCAACGTTCAGGGCTTCCACGGCATCTTCCCGGACAAGCGCGACCCCGTCGATCCGGCCATCAACTACACCACCCGCGTGTTCTGCGGCGGTGAGTTCTCCATTCCCCTGCCCAACGCCGGTATTGAAGATTCGACCAAGTACCGCTCGCTGTTCTCGTGCGTGGACGCCGAGACGATGGAAGTGCGCTGGCAGGTCCTGATCGACGGCAACTGCGATCTGGTGGCCACCTCGTTCGACGGCAAGCTCGCCGCCACGAACCAGTACAACACCGAAATGGGTGCCAAGTACGAGGACATGATGTCCGCCGAGCGCGACGCCTGCCTGTTCTTCAACGTCGCCCGCATCGAGGAAGCCGTCAAGGCCGGCAAGTTCAAGACCATCGGCAGCTCCAAGGTGCCCGTGGTGGACGGCACGCACGAAGCCAACAAGGACCCCAAGACCGCTCTGACGGCCTATGTGTCGGTTCCCAAGAACCCCCACGGCGTGAACGCCAGCCCCGACCAGAAGTACTTCATCTGCGCCGGCAAGCTCTCGCCCACCGCCACCGTGATCGAACTGGCCAAGGTGCTCGACTGGTTCGACGGCAAGATGGAAAAGCTCGACGACGCCATCGTGGCCGAAGTCGAACTGGGCCTGGGCCCGCTGCACACCGCCTTCGACGGCCGTGGCAACGCCTACACCACGCTGTTCCTGGACAGCCAGGTGGTCAAGTGGAACGTGGATGCCGCCATCAAGTTCCATGCGGGCGACAAGAGCGCCAAGTACGTGGTGGACCGCCTGGACGTGCATTACCAGCCTGGCCACATCAATGCGTCGCAATCCGAAACCGTGGCGGCCGACGGCAAGTACCTGGCCGTGGGTTGCAAGTTCTCCAAGGACCGCTTCCTGCCCGTGGGCCCGCTGCACGCCGAGAACGAGCAGCTGATCGACATCTCGGGCGACAAGATGGTTCTCATGGCCGACCACCCCGTGCGTGGTGAGCCGCATGACTTCATCATCTTCAAGCGCGATCTGGTCAAGCCCAAGCAGGTGTATTCGCTGGACGACTTCCCCAATGCGGTCAAGGACCCCAAGGAATCGGGCGTGTTCCGCAATGGTAAGAAGGTCACCGTCAAGATGACCTCGCTGGCGCCTGCCTTCAGCATGCGCGAGTTCAAGGTGAAGAAGGGCGACGAAGTCACCCTGATCCTGACCAACCTGGACAAGATCGAAGACCTGACGCACGGTTTCGCCATTCCGAACTACAACGTCAACTTCATCGTCAACCCGCTGGAAACGGCATCGGTGACCTTTGTCGCCGACCAGCCCGGCGTGTTCTGGTGCTACTGCACCCACTTCTGCCACGCGCTTCACCTGGAAATGCGTACGCGCATGATCGTTGAAGCCTGATAGGCAGCCAACCGGAGGCGCACGCACAGGGGTGCGGCGCCTCCTTGATAGGAAAGCGTGATGTTTTTGCTCGGTCATCGGTTCGCGATCCTCGGGATCGCTTTTTTTCTGGCGCTGTCGCTTTTCGCACCGCAGGTCCGTGCGGGCGCTTACGAGGCCGAGCTGCCGGCGGGGGCCAACACGGCGCCCGACATGTGTGCCTTGCTGCCCTGTGCCGAGGTGTTCCCCGGGGCCAAGCATTTCTCTGAACGCAAGGGGCAGCCACCGTATGTGGAGGCCTATGACAACGATACCGCCGAGAAGAAGCTGCTCGGCTATGTGATGCTCTCGACCGACATCACCGACACGCCGGCCTACTCGGGCAAGCCGGTGGTGACTCTGATCGGCATGGATTTGCAGGGGCATTTTGTCGGCGTGCAGGTGCTCAAGCACTCCGAACCCATCCTGCTGCTGGGCATTCCCGAATCGGCCCTGGTCAATTTCAACAACCAGTATCTGGGCAAGTCGGTCAAGGACGTGATCGAGGTCGGCCCGTCCCGCCCCGAAGAAAACGTGATTGGTCTGGACGCCATTTCGGGCGCCACCGTCACCGTCATTGCCCAGAACCAGGTGATGATGATGTCGGGGGCTGCCGTGGCACGGCAGACAGGCATCATCGAACCCACTGTGCGCGACCCCGCGCGCTTCATCGCCAGCGGGCAGCGTTACGACTGGGCCCAATTGGTCCAGATGGGGGTGGTGCAGCGCCTGCTCGTCAAACCTGAGCAGGTGGGCCTGCCACGCAGCCCCGAGCCTTTCATTGAACTGTGGTTTGGCGACCTCAACCACCCGGACCTGGGGCGCAGCCTGCTCGGCGAGCGGGGCTATGAAAATCTGCATTCACGCCTGCAGCCGCAGGAGAGCGCCTTTTTCATCATCCGTACTGCAGGTGTGGAATCCTTCAAGGGCTCGGGTTTCGTGCGCGGCGGCCTCTATGACCGCGTGCAGGTCAAGCAGGGCGCCGATTCGTTCACCTTCCGCGATCTGGACTACTACAACCTCTATGGCCTGGAGGCCGCAGGGGCGCCCAGCTACAACGAATCGGCCATCTTCGTGATCCGCTCGGCGGCCTTCTCGGCCGCGTACCCCTGGAAGATGGCCTTCCTGGGCAACCGCGTCGATCGTGCCACCGGGCATCGCAGCTTTGCCGTGTTCGAATCCAAATACTGGATGCCTGCCAGCCTGCTGGAAGGCGGGCGTCCCAAGGTGGTCGAACCCGATGCGCCCTGGGTGCGCGTCTGGAAGTCGCAAGCCTTGCCGATTTCCCTGTTCGCCCTGCTGCTGGTGGCCGTCACCGTGGTGTACGCCTACCGCGAGAAGCTCACGCGCCTGTCCACGCACAAGAACAAATGGCCCGTCAACGGCTTCAAATACACCTTCTGGGCCATCAGCATCTTCTGGATCGGCTTTGGCTACATGGCACAGCCCTCCATCACGCAGGTGCTGACCTGGTTCCATGCGCTGCTGTTCCAGTGGACCTGGTCGCTGTTCCTGTCCGATCCGTTCATTTTCCTGTTCTGGATCTTCATCATCGTGACCGTGTTCCTGTTCGGGCGCGGCCTGTTCTGCGGCTGGATGTGCCCGTTCGGCTCGCTGCAGGAAGCGATCTACAAGATCGCCAAGGCTGTCGGTTTGAAGCGCTTCCAGACCCAGCTGCCCCAGAAGTGGCATGACCGGCTCAAGTGGATCAAGTACGCCGTCTTCTTCTTCCTGCTCGCCGCGTCCATGTTCTCCATGGGGATGGCCGAGAAGCTGTCCGAGGTCGAACCCTTCAAGACCACCTTCCTGGTCGGCGTGATGAACCGCGCCTGGCCCTATGGGCTGTTCGTGGCGGCCATCCTCGGTGTGTCGATCTTCATCGAACGGCCCTACTGCAAATACATCTGCCCCCTGGGCGCCTCGCTGGCCATGCCCAGCACCTTCCGCTGGTTCGGCCTCAAGCGCAAGCAGGACTGCAACAGCTGCAAGGCCTGTGCCGTGGGCTGTGGAGCACAGGCCATCGATGCCGACGGCCGCATCGACCACCGCGAATGCCTGCACTGCCTCGACTGCATGGTGCTGTACACCGACGTGAAGGGCTGCCCGCCCCTGGCCAAGGAGCGCAAGCGCCGCGAGAAGGACGGTCTGGAGATCACGCCGATTGGCGCCAACGGCTATTTCATCCCGATCCACCCGGTCACCAGCCATACCGAACAGATCAGCGCCAAGGCCGCGAATGGCCCCGACCCACGCATGCCTACTGAACCTGTGGCACCCTTCCACAAAGCAGGCGAATCGCGCCTGAAGTGGATCATGCTCGAAGTGCGTGACCACATCTGGCCCTGGAGCACCGAAGGCTGGCACAGCCAGCGTGCGCTGCAGGTGGCGGGCTTCTCGCTGGCGGTGGCTGCAACGGTGGCCTGGGTGATGGCCGCGATGGGCAGCCTGTCCTCGGGGGCGATCATTGGCTGGTGGTTTGGCTGGAGCGTGTACGAAGTGCTGATACGCCTGTCGGGCCGCCGTTACGTGAAGGATGGCGTCTGGTGGCGCGGCAACTACCGCGCGGCCAGCGTGATGGACATGATGAGTTACGTCGGTTTCAAGAATCTTCTGATCGGTGCCGCCCTGTTCCTGACGCTCAAGACGCTGGGCTTGCTGAACCTATGAAGGGTGTCCTACTGCGCACGGTGTGTGCCGCGCTGCTGGGGCTGGGGTCTGCCTGCCTGTCCTGGGCCGCCACCGTGTCGGTGCAGCCGGGCCAGGACCTGGCGGCCGCCATCCAGGCCGCCGCGCCGGGGGATGTGGTCGAGGTGGCGCGCGGCATGTACCGCGTCAACCTGCTGATCGACAAGCCGCTCACGCTGCGCGGCATTGACCGCCCCACCCTCAGCGGCGGCAACCAGGGCGACACCATCCGCGTGACTGCGCCTGACGTGGTGATCGAGGGCCTGATCGTGCGCGATTCGGGCGACAGCCTGAAAAACCAGAACGCGGGCATCTATCTATACCCTGGCGCCCACCGGGCCGTGGTACGCCACTGCGATCTGACCTACAACCTGTTCGGCCTGTGGATCGAGAAGGCCGACGACGTGCTGATCGAGCACAACACCATCACCGGCAAGCGCGAATACGGCTCGTCGCAGCGCGGCAATGGCGTGCAGCTCTACAACACCAAGGGCGCGCGCATTTTCAACAACAACATCAGCTTCGTGCGTGACGCGCTGTATGTCGATGTGTCGCACCATGCCGTGTTCCGGGGCAACAAACTGCACCACAGCCGCTATGGCACGCACTACATGAATTCCTACTACAACCTGTGGGAAGACAACGACACCTACTACAACCGGGGCGGCCTGGCCCTCATGGAGGTGCGCGACCAGGTGGTGCGCAACAACCGCGCCTGGGGCAACTCGGACCACGGCATCATGCTGCGCACCCTGCAGGACTCGGTGATCGAGAACAACATCGTGGCGGGCAACAACCGGGGGTTCTTCATCTACGACGTGGAGTACATCAAGCTCAACGGCAACCTGGTGGTGGACAACGTGGTGGGCGTGCACCTGTCGGCCGGTTCCACGCGCAACGAGGTGGAGGGCAACGACTTCATCTCCAACCGCGAGCAGGTGCGCTACGTGGGTTCGCGCGACGAGCGCTGGGGCGCCAAGAGCGGTAACCACTGGAGCAACTACCTGGGCTGGGACCGCAACGGTGACGGCGTGGGCGACGTGCCCTACGAAGCCAACGACATGGTGGACCGCCTCACCTGGCGCCACCCCAGCATGAAGCTGCTGCTGGCCAGCCCCGCGGTGCAGGCGCTGCGCCTGGTGGGCCAGCAGTTCCCGGTCTTGCGCGTGCCCTCGGTGGTGGACCCCAAGCCGCGCATGCAACCGACCAACCAACAATGGAGCGAATGGCGTGGCAAGTACTTTTCCGGCCAGTGACGGCGCGGCGATAGCGCTGCGTGGCGTGAGCAAGCGCTATGGCGCGCTGCAGGCCGTCGATGGCGTGGACCTGGACGTTCCCCAGGGCGAAATCTTCGGCCTGATCGGGCACAACGGCGCGGGCAAGAGCACGCTGTTCAAGATGATGCTCGGCCTGGTGTCGGCGACGCAGGGCGAGATCCTGGTGGGCGGCGCCTCGGTTCGGGGGCGGGGCTTTCGCGCCGCGCGGCGCCACCTGGGCTACCTGCCCGAGAACGTCGTGCTGTACGACAACCTCAGCGGCCTCGAAACCCTGCGCTTCTTCGCCCGGCTCAAGCATGCGCCGCAGGCGCAATGCCAGCCCGTGCTGGAGCGCGTGGGCCTGGCGCACGCCGGAAGCCGCCCTGTGCGCGAATACTCCAAGGGCATGCGCCAGCGGCTCGGTTTCGCCCAGGCCCTGCTGGGCTCGCCGCGCGTGCTGTTCCTCGACGAACCCACCAACGGCCTGGACCCCCAGGCCATCCGCGACTTCTACGCCACGCTGCGCGGCCTGCAGGCCGAGGGCGTGACGGTCATCATCACCTCGCACATCCTGGCCGAACTGCAGGAGCGCGTGGACCGCCTGGCCATCATGTCGGCCGGCAAGATCCAGGCCCTCGGAAGCGTGCACGCCCTGCGCGAGCAGACGCAGATGCCGCTGGTGTTCGAACTGCGCCTTGAGGCCGCCGACGTGCCCGCCGTGGCCCAGGCGCTGGAGCAGCTCACCGCGACCCCGCCCGAGGTGCTGCCCAGCGGGCTGCGCCTGGCCTGCCCGCGCGCGCAGAAGATGGCCGTGCTCGCGGCCCTGGCGCCGTTCGGCGCGCGCGTGCTCGACCTGAAGATGCTGGAGCCGTCGCTCGAAGACGTGTTCTTCGGATTCGCCGATTGAAAGATGGCCCCATGGAACTGACGCAAATCTTCACCATTGCCGCGAAAGAATTCCGCGACCGCATGCGCAACCGCTGGGTGCTCGCGGTGGCGCTGGTGTTCACCGTGTTCTCGCTCGTCATCGCCTACTTCGGCGGTGCGCAGCAGGGCAGCGTGGGCTTTCGCTCGATCGAGTTCACCATTGCCAGCCTGGTTAGCCTGGTGATCTACCTGATTCCCCTGATCGCGCTGCTGCTGGGCTTTGACGCCATCGTCGGCGAACGCGAGCGTGGCTCGCTCGACCTGCTGCTGTCCCTGCCCATCACTCGCTTCGAGTTGCTGCTGGGCAAATACCTCGGCCTGGCTGCGGCCCTCACGCTGTCCACGCTGGCGGGCTTTGGCCTGGTGGCGGTGCTGCTGTCGCGCCAGATGAGCTGGGCCGGTATGTACCACTACTTCGGCTTCATGCTCAGCTCGGTGCTGCTCGGCCTGGCGTTTCTGAGCCTGGCGGTGCTGCTGTCGGTGCTGGCGCGCGACCGCACACGCGCCTCGGGCCTGGCCATTGCCACCTGGTTCTTCTTCGTGCTGGTGTTCGACCTGCTGCTGCTCGGGGCGCTGGTCGGCACCGGGGGCCGCTTTGGCGGCGAGGTGTTCGCCTGGCTGCTGCTGCTCAACCCCGCCGATGTGTTCCGCATCCTCAACGTGTTCTCGCTCGAAGACGTGCGCACGCTGTATGGCCTGGCCAGCATCGTTCCGCCGACCATGGGCAGCCCCGCTGCCATGGGCGGCGTCATGCTGGCCTGGATCATCGTGCCGCTGGGCCTGGCCAACTGGAGATTCAAACCATGACCTACCGCTGTTCCTGCCGCCGGCGCCATGCCGGCAACCAAGAGGCCTGTGGCGACCGCCGCCAGGTGCTGGGCCTGGCCGCCTGGGCCGCCTTCGGATCGCTGGGCCTGCTCGCGGGCTGCGGCGAGCGCGCCAGCGAGGCGCAGTCCCTCGCCCCCATCGAAATCGACCGCTCCACCAGCTGCGAGCTCGACGGCATGCTGTTGTCCGACTACCCCGGCCCCAAGGCCCAGGTGCACTATGCCGCGCAGGACAAGCCCAGCTTCTTCTGCGACACGGTGGAGCTGTTCAGCACCCTGCTGGCGGGCGAACAGGTGCGCGCGGTGCGCGCCGTCTACGTGCAGGACATGGGCAAGGCCGACTGGGACGCCCCGCAAGGCCACTGGATCGACGCCAAAACCGCCTTCTTCGTGCTGGGCAGCAAACGCCACGGCTCCATGGGGCCAACGATTGCCAGCTTTGCGCAGGAGCAGGATGCCGCCAAATTCGCCACGGAATACGGCGGCAAGGTGCTGCGCTTTGGCGACATCAAGGCCGACATGGTGGACCTGAGCGGCGGCGCACTGCACGACACGCGGATGTAGCCTGGCCCCGACCGGTTCGGCCCGCACCACGCCCATGCCCTGGCAAGACACACTGCCCTCCTCCCCGGCCCGCCGCCTGTGGTGCACCGGGGCGCTGGCCGTGGCCGCCACCGCAGTGGCAGCAGCATGGTGGGGCCTGCCAGTCCTGCAATCGGCGCTGGCGCCCGAGGCCACCCCGGTGCTCGACCCCGACGTCTGCGTTGTGGCCCCGCCCACGCCCTATGACGCAGCTTCAGACCTGCCGCTGGAGGCCGCCCGCCCGGTGCCGGCCGACGTGCGCTGCCCGGTCTGCGGCATGTACCCCGCGCGCTCGCCCGACTGGGCCGCGCAGGTCATCTTCGCCAACGGCGACGCGCAATTCTTCGACTCGCCCCTGAGCCTGTTCATGTACCTGAACGACGTGGCCCGC
>JANJVX010000085.1 GCA_024709845.1 Burkholderiaceae bacterium
TTCGCGCCTTCCCCCCAAGGGGGACGACGCCGGTGGCCGGGCCAAGCCCGTTCCACGGCGTCCGCTGGCCTGGCCTGCTCCGCGGCCTTCTGACCCGTGGCGCTGCGCCAGTGCCACCGGCCCACGGGCCGCGATGCACCAGGGATCACTGAAACCCCATACCGAACGAACCGCCCATGTCCGACCGCCATTTCGCCCACTGGCCGCGCACGCTGCCGCGCCACCTCACGGTGCCGGCCACGCACCTCTACCGCAACATCGAAGTCTCGGCCCTGCGCTACCCCGACAAGGCGGCGCTGGTGTTCTACGACTCGGTCGTCTCCTACGCGCGCCTGCAGGACGAGACCGAGCGCCTCGCCGCCCACCTGCAACAAGTGTGCGGCGTGCGCAAGGGCGACCGCGTGCTGCTCTACATGCAGAACAGCCCGCAGTTCGTCATCGGCTTCTACGCCATCCTGCGCGCCGACGCGGTGGTCGTGCCGGTGAACCCGATGAACCTCACCGAGGAACTGCGCCACTACGTGAGCGACGCCGGCGCGCGCACCATCCTCGCGCCGCAGGACCTTTTCGCCCAGGTGCGCCCGCTGCTGCGCGAGGGCCTGGACGCCGCTGCGGCCGACCCCGCAGCGCCCGGCCTGCGCCATGCCGTGGTGGCGGCCTACAGCGACTACGCCACCGCACCCACCGATCTGCCGGTGCCCTCCTTCGTCAGCGCGCCGCGCGAGCCCGTCACCGAGCCGGGTGCCGTGGCCTGGACGGACGCGCTGGCTGCCGGCCTGCACCCCGGCCCGATCGAGGCCGGGCCCGACGACCTGGCCGTGATGCCCTACACCTCGGGCACCACGGGCCACCCCAAGGGCTGCATGCACACGCACCGCAGCGTGATGTACAACACCGTCGCCGGAACGCAGTGGCTGGGCACGCCGCAGGACGCCGTGTCGCTGGTGGTGCTGCCGCTGTTCCACGTCACCGGCATGCAGAACGGCATGAACGGCTCGCTCTACGTGGGCGCCACCATCGTGCTGCTGCCGCGCTGGGACCGCGACGCCGCCGCGCAGCTCATCCAGCGCTACCGCGTGACGGGCACACAGATGATCGTGACCATGGTGGTGGACCTGCTGTCCAACCCGCGCCTGGCTGAATACGACCTCTCCAGCATCAGCCGCCTGAGCGGCGGCGGCGCGGCCATGCCCGAAGCCGTGGCCACCCGGCTCAAGGAACTGTGCCAGCTCGACTACATCGAGGGCTATGGCATGTCCGAGACCATGGCGCCCACGCACATCAACCCGCCCGAGCGGACCATGAAGCAGTGCCTGGGCATTCCGATCTTCGACGTGGACGCCCGCGTGGTGGACCCG
The DNA here is from genome assembly GCA_024709845.1 of Burkholderiaceae bacterium. Lineage (GTDB taxonomy): Bacteria > Pseudomonadota > Gammaproteobacteria > Burkholderiales > Burkholderiaceae_C > Simplicispira. Next base: position 1,359 of record JANJVX010000085.1, read on the forward strand.
GCCACCTTCGCCGAGCTGCCCCCGGGCGAGGTCGGCGAGATCATCGTGCACGGCCCGCAGGTCATGCAGGGCTACTGGGGCCAGCCTGCGGCCACCGAGGGGGCGTTCATCACGCTGGGTGGCAAGCGTTTCCTGCGCACCGGCGACCTGGCGCGCACCGACGAGCATGGCTACTTCTACATGGTGGACCGGCTCAAGCGCATGATCAACGCCAGCGGCTTCAAGGTCTGGCCGGCCGAGGTGGAGGCGCTGATGTACGCCCACCCCGCCATCCAGGAGGTCTGCGTGATCGCCGCGCGCGACGAGCGCCGCGGCGAGACCGTGAAGGCCGTGGTGGTGCTGCGCGAGGCTTTCAAGGGCCAGGTGAGCGAGCAGGAGATCGTCGACTGGGCACACGGCCACATGGCGGCCTACAAGAGCCCGCGGCTGGTATCGTTTGCCGACAGCCTGCCCAAGTCGGGCACCGGCAAGGTGCAATGGCGCGCATTGCAGGAGCAGGAGCCAGCACACGCCGCCGGGTGACTCGTCCAGCACGCCGCTGGAAATGCTCTTATTTTGATAGCTTTCAGCGCTTACCCATCAAGCGCTGCAGGCCAAAAACACTTGAAACCATGAACCCCGACGCTCTTGCCCGCCTGCGCTCCGTGCTGCAAACCCATGTGGACCAGGGCCTACTGCCCGGCGCCGTGTCCCTGGTCCACCACCGGGGCCAGACCGTGCTGCATGAAGCCGTGGGCCACCAGCACCCGCCCTCCGCCGGGTTGGCGGCGCCCGCCATGGCGCCGGACACGGTGTTCCGCATCTACTCGATGACCAAGCCCATCGCCTCGCTGGTGGCGATGATGGCGATGGAAGAAGGCCGCCTGCTGCTGTCGCACCCGGTGGCCCACTACCTGCCCGCCTTTGCGGCGCAGCAGGTGTACGACCCGGCCACCGGCACCACCGCCCCCGCCCCGCGCGAGGCCACCGTGCACGATCTGCTGCGCCACACCGCCGGCCTGAGCTACGCCTGGGAGGCGGGCGCCGTGCCCGATGCCTACCGCGCCGCACGCATCGGCTCGCGCCGCCACAGCAACGCCGAACTGGCCGCCGCGCTGGGGCCGCTGCCGCTGGTGCACGCGCCCGGCAGCTGCTGGGAGTACAGCCGCGCCACCGATGTGCTGGGTGCCGTGCTGGAGGTGATCGAAGGCGAACCCTTGGGCGCCATCCTGCAGCGCCGCGTGTTCGGCCCGCTGGGCATGCACGACACCGGTTTTTCGGTACCCGCAGCGCAGCAGCACCGCCTGGCCGAGCCGTTTGCGCGCGACCCGCAGACCGGTCTGGATGTGGCGCTCATCGATGTCACCGCCCCGCCCACGTTCGAATCGGCCGGTGGCGGGCTGGTGTCCACCGCCAGCGACTACGCGCGCTTTCTGCAACTGATGCTGGGCCGGGGCACGGTGCAGGGGCCGGACGGCCCCGTGCGCCTGCTGTGCCGCGCCACGGTGGACTTCATGACGGCCGACCACCTGGGCGCCCTGCCCGTGGCGGGCGACATCCTGCCCACGGGCTACGGCTTTGGCCTGGGCGTGGCAGTGCGCACCGCTGCGGGCCAGGCCACGCGCCCGGGCTCGGCCGGGCACTACAGCTGGAGCGGCCTCGGCGGCACCTTCTTCTTCGTGGACCCAGCCGAAGACCTGTTCGCCATCCTGCTCACCCAGGCGCCCGGCCAACTGCGCACCCTCTGCGAGCTGTATCCGGCCCTGGTGTACGCAGCGCTCTGAAACAAAAAGGCCCGCCATCTTGCGATGGCGGGCCTTTTTTTGCAGGTGCCGCGCTTACTTGGCCAGATCGCTCAGACGGATCTCGCGAATCTTGCCGTTTTCAACCACGGCCACACGGGTGTTGGCCGTGGAGCCGCCGCGCTCGTTCACGCCATCGATGTTGTGCGGGTTATGGGCTTCGGGCAGGCTTTTGAACGCCTTGTCGAGGTTCGCACGGATGGCGCCAGCGTCGCTGGTGCTGCCGGCCAGCTTCATGGCCAGTGCGGTGGCGTGCACGGCGGTGTAGTTCAGCGACACCTCCGAACTCGGATCGCGGCCCGGGTTGAGCTTGCGGAAGCGCTCCACAAAGGCCTTGGTCACCGCCGTGCTGTCCTCCACCACGGGCAGCACGCCAATCGATCCTTCCAGCGGGCCATAGCCGCCGGTGATCTTGCCGATCTCGTCCATCTTGGCCTGGTCGATGATGACGAAGCCCCCCTTGAACCCCAGCTCGCGCGCCTGCTTGACCACCAGGCCCGTGGGCTCGGAGGCGCCGCCGATGAACAGCACGTCGGGCTTGGATGCCAGCACGCGGCTCACGCCGCTGTAGAAGTCGGTGGCGCGGTTGTACGACATCGGGTTTTCGGCCACGACCTTGCCGCCCGCAGCCTCCCAGACAGGCTTGAACGCCGCCGTCCAGGCCTTGGCATAGTCGTGGTCCGCGTTGGCGATGGCCACGTTCTTGCCGTACTTGCCCATGGAATGGCTCACGAAGGGCTTGATGTAGGACGTGAACTCGGGCGGGATGCGCAGCGTGAGCTTGTTGCCCTTCTCGGTGATCTGCGGCACGCTGGTGTAGGACAGCAGCAGCACCTTCTGCTGCTCGTTGATGGCCTGCACGGCAAAGCTGCCGCCCGAGTGCGGCACCAGCACGGCGGCGGCCTTGTGCTCCTGCACCAGGCGCTGGGTGTTGATGGCGGTCTCCGACGGGTTGTACTTGTCGTCCAGGGCGACGACTTCCAGCTTCACTTTCTGACCCGCCACTTCCAGACCGGCCTCGTTGATTTCCTTGATGGCCATTTCCATGCCGCTGAGCACGTTCTTGCCATACAGCGCAGCGCCGCCGCTCAGGGGGCCGGAGTAGCCGATCTTGACGACCTGCTGGGCCATGGCCGGGGCAACGCCCAGCAGCGTGGCGGCGAAGGTGCTGGCGCACAGGCGAAGAATGGTCTTGCGTTTCATGCTGTCTCCTTAGAGTGGATAAAAAGAGGTGTCACGCGGTTTTGAGCCGTCTTTTTTTGTTCATTGCGCCGAGCACCGCACGGCCCAGACCAGGGCCACCGCGCAAGGGCCGCCCCGCCGCGCTGGTGGCGTCCCCCTTCCGCATCGCACAGCGATGCCAGAGAAGGGGGAAGGCGCGCAGCGCCACAGGGGGTTGATGCCATCCCTCAGGCGCCGATGTAGGCGCGGCGTACGGCTTCGTTGTTCATCAGGCTTTCGCGGTCGCCTTCCATGACGATGCGGCCGCTCTCGATCACGTAGGCGCGGTGGGCAATCTTCAGCGCGGCAAACGCGTTCTGTTCGGCCAGCAGCACCGTGGTGCCGGCCTGGTTGATGCGCTGGATGACCTCGAAGGTCTGCTTGATGACCAACGGCGCCAGGCCCAGCGAGGGCTCGTCGAGCAGCAGCACCTTGGGCCGGCCCATCAGCGCGCGGCCGATGGCCACCATCTGCTGCTGGCCGCCGCTGAGCGAACCGGCCGGGTCGTCCTTCTTCTGGTCCAGGATGGGGAACAGCGCCAGCACCTCGTCGAGCCGCTGGCGGTTGCCCGCACTGTCGCTGCGGTGCACGTAGGCGCCGAGCATCAGGTTTTTCAGCACCGACATGCCGGGGAACAG
>JANJVX010000090.1 GCA_024709845.1 Burkholderiaceae bacterium
GCCTGTGGCGGGGTGCTTGCGGGGTGGCATGCGCGTCGGAGCGCGCATGCTTGCGTAGACTGACTCGCCGCGTTTGTCCGAACGGAGCGCCGCAGGCGCGCAGTGAGTTACGCGGCGCACCCCGCAAACGCCCCGCCGCAGGTTTGCCCCGGAGCGCAGCGCAGGGGTCGCAGACTGAGGGTCGCCTTTCTTTTGGGTACTTTTCTTTGGCGAAGCAAAGAACAAGTACCTCGCCCGCCGGGGCGAGACCCGGCCCCCGCCCTCAAAAAAAGCACACCACCAACTACAAAAACAATAGCTACCAGCGCTTACCCCATAAGCGCCAGAGCCCAAAAACACTCAATACCGACCCGTCTGATACCGCTGCCCCAGCACCCCCTGCAGCGTCTGCACCACCGAGAACGCCTCCTTGAGGTGGCTGCGCTCGAAGTTGGACAACTCCTCCAGCGCCAGAAAATTGTCGGGCGCCTGGCCCTGCGCCATCTGCCGCGCCTGGTGGTCGATGCGCAGCTTGGACAGAAACTCCAGCGCATCGCGCAGGTCGCGGGCGCTTTGCTGGCTCACCTCGCCCGCCTGGGCCACCTGCTCCAGCCGGTCGTGCGTGTTGACCGCCGCCACGCCACCGGCCAGGGCATACACCCGCGCCAGGTCCACGATGGGCACGATGCCGCTGTGCTTGAGGTCGATGGCGCCCGCGTTCTCGCCGCCGCGAATGCGCGTGATGGTGCCGAACAGCCCCAGCGGCGGGCGGTGCTTGAGCGCGTTGCCCACCATGTGCGCCAGGAACAGGCTGTTGCCCTTGGTGCGCTGCAGCACCTCGTGGCGCAGGCTGTCGAGCAGCTCCACCTTGCCGTGCACGGCACGCAGGTCGAAGAACACGCAGGTCAGCATCAGCGCCATGGGCTCGGGTTTGTCCACCCACTGGTGAAAATACTGCGCCCAGCGCGCGCGCGGCTGGCGCCACTTGTCGGTCATGGCCATCATCTCGCCCGGGCAGTAGACATAGCCGCAGGCGTCGAGCCCGTCGCAGACAAAGCGGGTGAACGCGCGGAAATAGTCGCCGTGCAGCGCTTCGTCGTAGCGGTCGTCCAGCACCAGGCAGTTGTCCTGGTCCGAGCGCGCCGTCTGCTCGCTGCGCGCCTGCGAACCCGCCGCCACCCACACATAGTCCACCGGGGGCGGGCCCAGCTCGGCCTCGGCCAGGTGGATCAGGCGCGTGGTGATGGCGTCGGTGATGGTGGTGACGATGTGGCCCGTGCTGTAGGCGCTGGCGTCGGCGGCGGCCAGGTGCTGCTGCAGCGGGCGCACCTTGGCACTGGTGGCAGCCAGCCCCTTGACCGAGGTCTGCTTGTACACATCGCCCGCCAGGTACACCGGCGAGGTACTGTGCTGCTCGGCCAGGTCGGTGGCGGTGATCATGCCGGCAATGCGGGCGCCGTCCATCACCGGCATGTGGTGGATGTTGTGCCGCGCCATCATCAGCAGCGCCTCGAACGCCGGGCTCTGTGCCTGCATGGTCAGCGGCGCCAGCGTGGCGATGTCGGAGACGGGGCGGGAAATGTCCAGCCCCTGCGCCACCACGCGGTTGCGCAGGTCGCGGTCGGTCACCAGGCCGAACAGGTGGTCTTGCTCGACCAGCAGCACCGAGGACACGCGCAGCTCGCTCATCATCGCGGCCGCGGCGCGGATGGACGTTTCGGGCGGCAGGGTGATGGGTTCGCGCTTGATGAGCGAGCGCACCGGCGTGCCCAGCAGGTTCAGGTGCACGCCCGAGTCGGGCGCATGCGCGGCAGTGGGGCTCTGGCCTGCGCCGGGCACCGAGGGAAAGAAGTAGGCCAGCGCGCTGTGGTCCCGGCACAGCGCCGACACGGTTTCGGGCGCCAGCCAGGCGATGCTGCAGTCCGCCGCCGCCGTGGCCTGCCAGGTGGTGAGGTGCTGCGCCGGGGTGGCCCCGAAGCCGAACATCTCCCCCGGCTGCAGGTGCACGGCCATGTCCAGGTCGGGGTCGTGCAGGTCCACCGCGCCGCTCAGGATCAGCCCCGTGCGGCTGTGCAGCCGCCCCTGCGGCAGCAGGGGGGTGCCCACATCGGCGGTTTCGAGCCGCCATTCGGACGCAAGCCGCTCCAGGGTAGGCGCATCAAGCTGGCCCCAGACGCGGTGGGCAAGCAGAACGGGCAGCACCATTGGCAGCGCAGGGCTAGCAGGATTCATGGCCGTGAATTCCCCGTGAACAAAATGCCATTGTTGCAGCACCGGGAGCCGCCCGGGAAGGCGGGAGCCGCTTTTGTTGTCCGCGTTGCCGTAAGCTTGTCTCCCATGCGCATTGGCTGGTTCAAAAATCTGGAACAGGGGTCTGCCCGGCTGCAGGGCGGGCGGCCACCCGCATGACACCCGGCGAGCCGCCCCCCGGCTGGCAGGTGGTGCACTGGCACCCGGAGGCCCCGCCCAAGCCCCCCGAGGGCGCGCCCTGCAACGGCTGCGGCCTGTGCTGCCTGGCCGAACCGTGCCCGCTGGGCATGCTGGTGTCGCGCCGCCGCACGGGCGCCTGCGTGGCGCTGCGCTGGAGCGCGGCGGACCGGCGCTACCTCTGCGGCATGGTCGCCGATCCTGGCGCGGTGACCGGCTTCACGCG
>JANJVX010000097.1 GCA_024709845.1 Burkholderiaceae bacterium
TGCAGCATGCGCCGCGTGGTGTCAAGGTCTTTGGGCATGCTTGTGCTAGAATCTTTGGGTTTTGCCGGGTGTAAGAACCGGGCAAGACAAATCGCAAACCAGTCCCATCAAGGTGTTGCGGCCCGGAAGGCCGCAAATGTCGGGCTGGATTTTAGACCCAACCTTTGGAGTATTTTTATGTCCGTCACCATGCGCGAAATGCTGGAAGCCGGTGTCCACTTCGGCCACCAAACCCGCTTCTGGAACCCCAAGATGGCCCCGTACATCTTCGGCCACCGCAACAAGATCCACATCATCAACCTGGAGAAGTCGCTGCCGATGCTCCAGGCTGCCACCAAGTTCGCCACGCAACTGTCGGCCAACCGCGGCACCATCCTGATCGTCGGCACCAAGCGCCAGGCCCGTGACACCGTCGCCGCTGAAGCCGCCCGCGCTGGCGTGCCTTTCGTGAACCAGCGCTGGCTGGGCGGCATGCTGACGAACTTCAAGACCGTGAAGACCTCGATCAAGCGCCTCAAGGACATGAAGGCCCAGCAGGAAGCCGGCCTGGAGTCCCTGAGCAAGAAAGAGCAGCTGATGTTCACCCGCGAGATCGAAAAGCTCGAAAAGGACATCGGCGGCATCCAGGACATGAATGCCCTGCCCGACGCCATCTTCGTGGTTGACGTGGGTTTCCACAAGATCGCCATCGCCGAAGCCAAGAAGCTGGGCATTCCGCTGATCGGTGTGGTCGATACCAACCACTCGCCTGAAGGCATTGACTACGTCATCCCCGGCAACGACGACTCGGCCAAGGCCGTGGACCTGTACGTGCGCGCCATGGCTGACGCCATCATCGAAGGCCGCAACAACGCCGTGACCGAAGTGGTCAAGGCTGCTGCTGGCGAAGGTGCTGACGAGTTCGTGGAAGTGGAAGAGTCCGCTGCCTGAAGTCCCGGGCCCGCGCGATACGTCGCGGAAAAAAAGAGGGGCTCGTTTGGCCCCCTTTTTTTATCTAGAAACGATTGAACTGAATACGGAGAAACAAAAGATGGCTGCAATTACCGCAAGCATGGTTGCCGAACTGCGTGGCAAGACCGATGCCCCCATGATGGAGTGCAAGAAGGCCCTGACGGAAGCCGATGGCGACATGGCCAAGGCCGAAGAGCTGCTGCGCGTCAAGCTCGGCACCAAGGCTGGCAAGGCCGCTTCGCGCATCACCGCCGAAGGCGTGGTCGCCAGCTTCATCAATGGCACGACCGGCGCTCTGATCGAAGTGAACAGCGAAACCGATTTCGTGAGCAAGAACGACAGCTTCATCGCCATGGCCAAGGCTGCGGCCGAACTGGTCGCCAAGCACAACCCCGCCGACATCGAGGCCCTGGGTGCCTTGCCCTACGAGCAGGACAGCTTCGGCCCCACGCTGGAAGACGTGCGCAAGGGTCTGATCGGCAAGATCGGCGAGAACATGTCGTTCCGCCGCTTCAAGTACTTCGGCGGCAGCAACAAGCTGGCCTCCTATCTGCACGGCACGCGCATCGGCGTGGTGGTGGAATTTGATGGCGACGAAGTTGCCGCCAAGGACGTGGCCATGCACGTGGCCGCCATGAAGCCCGTGGCGCTGACCAGCGCCGAAGTGCCTGCCGAGCTGATCGAGAAAGAGCGCTCGGTGGCGGCTGCCAAGGCTGCCGAAGACAAGGCCAAGGCCGAAGCCGAAGGCAAGCCCGTGCAGTCCGATGAAATCGTTGCCAAGCGCATCGAAGGCGGTGTGCAGAAGTACCTCAAGGAAGTCTCGCTGTTCAACCAGGTCTTCGTGAAGGCCGCAGACGGCAAGCAGACCGTCGAGCAGATGCTCAAGGCCACCGGCACCACGGTCAAGGGCTTCACGCTCTTCGTCGTGGGCGAAGGCATCGAGAAAAAGGTGGACGATTTCGCTGCCGAAGTGGCCGCCCAGGTCGCCGCCGCCAAGGCCGCAGCCTGATTGCTTTCCTGGCACTTTCGCACGAACCCTTTCACCCCAACTACGGAGCACTCCCATGACCATTGCCACGCCAGCCTACAAGCGCATCCTGCTCAAGCTGTCGGGTGAGGCCCTCATGGGGGACGACGCCTTCGGCATCAACCGCGCCACCATCGTGCGCATGGTGCAGGAGGTGGCCGAGGTGACCCGCATGGGGGTGGAGGTGGCGGTGGTGATCGGCGGGGGCAACATTTTCCGCGGCGTCGCTGGCGGCGCCGAGGGCATGGATCGCGCCACGGCTGACTACATGGGCATGCTGGCCACGGTGATGAATGCACTGGCGCTGGCCGACGCGATGGACAAGCAGGGGCTGACGGCCCGCGTGATGTCCGCGATCTCGATCGAACAGGTGGTCGAGCCCTATGTGCGCCCCAAGGCCCTGCAGTACCTCGAAGAGGGCAAGGTGGTGGTGTTTGCCGCCGGCACGGGCAACCCGTTCTTCACCACCGACACCGCCGCCGCGCTGCGCGGTGCCGAGATTGGTGCCGAGCTGGTGCTCAAGGCCACCAAGGTCGATGGCGTCTACACGGCCGATCCGCACAAGGACCCCTCGGCGACGCGGTATACCAAGCTCAGTTTCGACGAGGCCATGGTCCGCAACCTGGGCATCATGGATGCCACGGCGTTTGCCTTGTGCCGTGACCAGAAGCTTCCCGTGAAAGTGTTCTCCATCTTCAAGCCCGGTGCGCTCAAGCGCGTGGTGATGGGCGAAGACGAAGGCACCCTGGTTTACGCTTGATGGTGGGCGGCCGCTGCGCGCCGCCAACCGACTCCAGAGGAAACAACATGACTGCCGATATCAAGAAAAACATGGAAGGCAAGATGGATCAGTCCATCGTGGCCTTCAAGAACAACCTGCAGAAGATCCGCACGGGCCGTGCCAATCCGGCCTTGCTCGATACCGTGCATGTGGAGTATTACGGCTCCATGGTGCCGCTGAGCCAGGTGGCCAATGTGGCGCTGCTCGATGCGCGCACCATCAGCGTGCAGCCCTGGGAAAAGGGCATGGGCGCCAAGATCGAAAAAGCCATCCGCGAAAGCGACCTGGGTTTGAACCCGGCCTCCATGGGCGATCTGATCCGCGTGCCCATGCCGCCCATGAGCGAGGAGCGCCGCAAGGAAATGACCAAGCTCGCCCGCAATGAAGGTGAGTCGGCCAAGATCGCCGTGCGCAACCTGCGCCGCGATGCCAACGAAGCGGTGAAGAAGCTGGTCAAGGACAAGCTCGCGTCCGAGGACGACCAGAAGCGCGCCGAGGCGGACATCCAGAAGGTGACGGACCGGCATATCGCCGAGATTGACGCGCTGGTTGCTGGCAAGGAACAGGAGATCATGGCGGTTTGACCTCCGCCATGACATCGTTGCCCATGGCCCAGACCCTGGCGCCCCCGCGCCACATCGCCATCGTCATGGATGGCAATGGCCGTTGGGCCAAGCGCCGTTTTCTTCCCCGTCTGGCGGGCCACAAGCAGGGTGTGGACGTGCTGCGCCGTTGCGTGCAGGCCTGCGCCCAGAGGGGTGTGGGCGTGCTGACGGTGTTTGCGTTCTCGTCCGAAAACTGGAACCGTCCGCAGGACGAGGTGTCTGGTCTGATGGAACTGCTGGCCAAGGCGCTGACACGCGAGGTGCCGCAACTGCTGCGCGATGGCGTGCAACTGCACTTCGTGGGTGAGCGCGCCGGGTTGTCGGACAAGGTGCGTGAGGGGCTGGCGCAGGCCGAGGCGGCCACGGCACTCAACACGCGCCTGGTGCTCAATGTGTGCTTCAACTACGGCGGCCGCTGGGACGTGGCGCAGGCCGCGGCGCAGCTGGCCGCGCGTGGAGAGCCCATCACCGAGTCCAGCCTGGACCGGGCCATGGCGCTGGCCCATGTGTCCGACCCGGATCTGCTGATCCGTACCGGCGGCGAGATGCGGCTGAGCAACTTTCTGCTCTGGCAGGCCGCCTATGCGGAGCTGTACTTCAGCGACAAGCTCTGGCCCGATTTCGACGACGCCGCACTGGACGAGGCCATTGCCGCCTTTCAAGCCCGTGAGCGCCGTTTTGGCAAGACATCCGAGCAAATTCTGACGGCGCAGCCTGCATCGGTGCAGGCCTGACAACGGGTTCTGAAAGGGCCACCATGCTGAAACAGCGCATCATCACTGCCCTGGTCCTGCTGGCCATTCTGCTGCCGGCCTTGTTTCATCCTTCGCCTGTCCCGTTCACCGCCGTGGTGCTGGTGCTGATGGCTGCCGGTGCCTGGGAATGGGGACGGCTCAACGGCTGCAGTTTTGCAGGCTCGGTGGCCGTGGGGGCGGTGTGCGTGGCGCTATGTGGCGCCTCCTGGGTCTCCGGGCTGGCGGGCCAGGTCTTGACGCCGCTGTGGGTGGCGGCCGGGGCCGGATGGGTGCTGGGCAGTGCCTGGCTGCTGCGCGCAGGCGTGGCGGGTTGGCCGCGGATTCCAGCGCCGTTGCGCCTCGTATCGGGCGTGCTCGCACTGTGGCTGGCCTGGCTGGCCGTGGTGCAGGCGCGCGCTGTCGGCATCAACTTTCTGCTTTCGGTGATGACGCTGGTCTGGATGGCGGACATCGCCGCCTACTTCGCGGGCCGAGCCTTCGGCCTGCGCTTCACCAAGAACAAGCTGGCGCCTTCGATCAGCCCCGGCAAGAGCTGGGAAGGCGTCTGGGGTGGGGTGATCGGGGTGCTGGTGCTGGCCTTGTGCTGGGTGGCGGCAGACACCCGCTTGCAGGCGCCAGTGGCCAGCCTGTATACCCGTCTGGCGGAGCAGGGCTGGTGGCTGCTGCTGCTGGGGGTGCTGTTCATGGCCGCCATGAGCGTGGTGGGGGACTTGATTGAATCGCTCATCAAGCGCAGCGCCGGGGTGAAGGACAGCAGCAACCTGCTGCCCGGCCATGGCGGGGTGCTCGACCGCGTCGATGCGCTGTTGCCCACGCTGCCGCTGGCCATGATGCTTTCAACACTGGTAACGACATGAAGCAACGGATCACGGTGCTGGGCTCCACGGGGTCGATCGGCACCAGCACGCTGGACGTGGTGGCGCGCCACCCCGAACGGTTCGAGGTGTTTGCCCTCAGCGCCGCCACGCAGGTGGATCTGATGCTGGCCCAGTGCGCGCGTTTTGCGCCGCGTTTTGCCGTCATGGCCAGTGCGGAACATGGGCGTGAGCTGGCAGAGAAAATCAGGCAAAATGGGCTTCAAACGCAGGTGATTGAAGCGCTGGATGCTATTGAAATGATAGCTTCTCATCCCGAGGTGGATGCCGTGATGGCGGCCATCGTCGGGGCGGCAGGGCTCGCGCCGTGTCTGGCGGCGGCCCGTGCGGGCAAGCGCCTGCTGCTGGCCAACAAGGAAGCGCTGGTGGTGGGCGGCGAAGTGTTCCTGCGCGCCGTGCACGAGGGCGGCGCCACGCTGCTGCCGATCGACAGCGAGCATTCGGCCATCTTCCAGTCGCTGCCCGAGGACCCGGCCACCTGGCAGCGGCGCGTGGACAAGATCATCCTGACGGCTTCGGGGGGGCCTTTCCGTCAGCGCGATCCGAAAACGCTGCGCGAGGTCACGCCCGAGCAGGCCTGCGCCCACCCCAACTGGGTCATGGGGCGCAAGATCTCGGTGGATTCGGCCACCATGATGAACAAGGCGCTGGAGGTCATCGAAGCGCGCTACCTGTTCGGCCTGGCGCCGCGCCAGCTCGATGTGGTCATCCATCCGCAAAGCATCATCCACTCCATGGTGCAGTACCGCGACACCTCGGTGGTGGCGCAGCTGGGCACACCCGACATGCGCGTGCCCATTGCCTATGGCCTGGCCTGGCCGGAACGCGTCGCTTCAGGCGCAGCTGCGCTCGACTTTCATGCTCTGAGCGCCATGACCTTTGAAGCCATCGACGACCATGGTCATCCCGAACGTTTTCCGGGGTTGCGCCTGGCCTGGGAGGCGCTGGAAGCACCGGCAGGCACCACTGCGGTACTCAACGCCGCCAATGAAGTGGCGGTGGCCGCCTTTCTGGAGCGGCGCATCCGTTTCGATCAGATCCATGTGCTGAACCTGGAAACTTTGTCATCCGTTGCGCCCTCCAACCCCGGTTCGCTCGGGGATTTGCTGGCGCTGGATGCTGCAGCGCGCGCAGCGGCGCAGCGCATCGCCGTGCAACTGGCCGCCTGAGCGCCCTTGACCGACCCATTTTCACGGGAGCCTGCATGCTGACCATCGTTGCCTTTCTCGTTGCACTGGGCCTGCTGATTGCCGTGCACGAGTACGGCCACTACCGCGTGGCGGTCGCCTGCGGCGTGAAGGTCCTGCGTTTTTCGGTCGGCTTTGGCAAGCCCTTGCTGCGCTGGCAGCCCAAGGGTTCCTCCACCGAATTCGTGCTGGGCGCGTTTCCGCTGGGCGGATATGTGCGCATGCTCGACGAGCGCGAGGCCCCCGTGGCGCCCGAGGAGCGGCATCTGGCCTTCAACACCCAGCGGCTTCGGTCGCGTGCCCTCATCGTGGCGGCAGGGCCGGTGGCCAATCTGGCGCTGGCGATGCTGCTGTACGCGGGGGTGAACTGGATGGGGGTACAGGAGCCCATGGCCTACCTGGCCCGTCCGGTGCCCGGCTCGGTGGCCGAGGCGGCAGGCCTGCGCGGCGGGGAGCTGGTGCACAACGCAGCCATGGGAGATGAGGAATTGAGCCCCGTGCGGTCTTTTGAAGACCTGCGCTGGCTGCTCACGCGCGGTGCGCTGGAAGGAACTCCTGTGCGCCTGGAGGTGGAGCCGTCAGCCGGGGCCATTCTGCGCACCGTGGTGCTGCCGTTCAACGAACTTGACACCCGCGAAGCCGACGCCCGGCTGATGCATCTCATCGGCATCGTCGGGCCCTGGACGCGTCCACTCATGGGCGAGGTCATGCCCGGCGGGGCGGCCGACCGGGCCGGATTGCGTGATGGCGACGAGGTGCTGCGCATCGGAACGACCGAGGTGGTGGATGGGCAGCAGTTGCGCACCCTGATCCGGGCCTCGGTGCGCGATGGACAGGCGGTGTCGCAGCCCTGGCGTGTCAGCCGCAATGGGCAGACCTTGACCCTCGAAGTACAGCCTGACGTGCAGCAGGAGCAGGGCGAGGCGGTGGGCCGCATTGGCGCCTATGTGGGCGCACGGCCCCAGTTCACCACGGTGCAGTACGGGCCGCTGGAGGGGCTGTGGAATGGTGCCGCCCGCACCTGGCAGGTTTCCGTGCTGACGCTCAAGATGATGGGGCGCATGGTCATTGGCGAAGCCTCGCTGAAAAACCTCAGCGGCCCCCTGACGATCGCCGATTATGCCGGCCGTTCCGCCAGCCTGGGGCTGACGCACTACCTCACCTTTCTGGCGCTGATCAGTGTCAGCCTGGGCGTGCTGAACCTGCTGCCGCTGCCCGTCCTCGATGGGGGGCACCTGATGTATTATCTTTGGGAGGGCGTGACGGGCAAGGGCGTTTCGGATGCCTGGATGGAGCGTCTGCAGCGTGGCGGTATCGCTGTGCTGTTTCTGATGATGTCCATCGCCATGTTCAACGATATCTCCCGGCTATTTGGCTAACCTATTGACCGCCATGCCCGTGCAATGGCGGCACCGGCTTCATTCATGAAAAAACATCTCAATCGCTTCGGTGCGCGCACCGCGACGGCCGTTGCAGCCATGGTTTTTGCCGCGCAGGCCGCCTGGGCGCTCGAACCGTTCAAGGTGCAGGACATTCGCGTGGAGGGCCTGCAGCGCGTCGAGCCCGGTACCGTATTCGCCTCCTTGCCCCTGCGCGTTGGCGATGAATACAGTGACGACAAGGGCGCAGCAGCCATTCGCGCGCTGTTTGGCCTGGGCCTGTTCAAGGACGTGCGTCTTGAGGCGGTGGGCGGCGTCCTGGTGGTGGTGGTGGAAGAGCGGCCCACCATCGCCGATGTCGACTTCGTGGGTTCGAAGGAGTTCGACAAGGACCTGCTCAAGAAGACCATGCGCGACATCGGCCTGACCGATGGCCGTCCCTACGACAAGGCGCTCACCGACCGTGCCGAGCAGGAACTCAAGCGCCAGTACATCAACAAGAGCTTCTACGGCGCCGAGGTGATCACCACGGTGACGCCCGTTGAGCGCAACCGTGTCAACCTGACCTTTTCGGTGGTCGAGGGGGAAACTGCACGCATCAAGGACATCCGCATCGTCGGCAACAAGGCTTTCAGCGAGTCCACCCTCAAGGGTCTGTTCGATCAGGACACGGGGGGCTGGCTGAGCTGGTACACCAAGTCCGACCGCTACGCGCGCACCAAACTCAATGCCGATCTGGAAACCCTGCGCTCGTACTACCTGCAGCGGGGCTATCTGGAATTCCGGGTTGACTCGACCCAGGTCGCCATCTCGCCCGACAAGCAGGACATCTCGATCACCGTCAATGTCACAGAGGGCGAGCGTTTCATCGTCTCCAGCGTCAAGCTGGAGGGAAACTACCTCGACCGTGATGATGAGTTCAAGTCACTGGTCAGCATACGCCCCGGCGAGCCCTATAACGCAGACCAGGTGGCCGAGACCACGAAGGCCTTTGCCGATCATTTCGGCAACTTTGGCTTTGCTTTTGCCCGGGTCGAGGCGGTGCCCGAGATCGACCGCGAGAACAACCGCGTGTCGCTGGTGCTGCAGGCCGATCCGGTGCGCCGCGCGTATGTGCGCCGCATCAGTGTCACGGGCAACAACCGTACGCGCGATGAGGTGGTGCGGCGCGAGTTCCGCCAATATGAAGCCTCCTGGTATGACGGCGAGAAGATCCGCCTCTCGCGTGACCGCGTGGACCGTCTGGGCTACTTCACGGAAGTGAATATCGAAACCCAGGAAGTGCCTGGCGCACCCGATCAGGTGGACCTGGTCATCAACGTGGCGGAGAAACCCACCGGTTCCCTTCAGTTGGGCGCGGGTTTCTCCAGTGCAGAAAAGCTGTCCTTCTCTTTTGCCGTCAAGCAGGAGAATGTCTTCGGGTCGGGCAACTATCTTGGTGTGGACGTCAACACCAGCAAATTCAAGCGCACCCTGGTGTTCAGCACCACCAACCCGTATTTCACGCAGGATGGCATTTCGCGTACTCTCGACCTGTACTACCGTACCGACAAGCCCTACGAGGACCAGGGTGGCAACTACGAGCTGATCACCACAGGTGCAGGTGTGCGTTTCGGCGTGCCGTTCACGGAAATCGACACGGTGTTTTTTGGCGGTGCGCTGGAGCAGACACGCATCAAGTCCGGCACCAATATTCCCGCCGCCTACCTCGCCTATGCAGACCGCTACGGTGCGAGCAGTTCGTCCGTGCCTCTTTCGATTGGCTGGTCGCGTGACAGCCGCGACAGCGCGCTGGCGCCCAATACGGGCCGCTTGCAGCGGCTCAACACCGATTGGTCCGTGGCGGGTGATGCGCGGTACGTGCGTGCCAACTATCAGTACCAGCAGTACATCCCGCTGGACAAGAAGTTCACCCTGGCCTTCAATGGCGAGTTGGGACTGGGCAAGGGCATGGGCGGCAGGCCCTTCCCCGTGTTCAAGAATTTCTACTCGGGCGGCCTGGGTTCGGTGCGCGGCTTTGACCAGGGCACGCTGGGTCCGCGCGACGTCACCGGTGCGTCCTTGGGGGGGCCGAAGAAGGTGACCCTCAATGCCGAACTCATCGCGCCGTTCCCAGGCGCGGGCAATGACCGCACCCTGCGTGTCTTTACCTTCCTTGACGTGGGCAATGTGTATGGCGATGGTGAAAAAATGCGCCTGAGCGACATGCGTGCGTCCGTGGGGGTGGGCTTGAGCTGGATATCCCCTCTCGGTCCTCTGCGCTTGGCCTATGCCAACCCGGTGCGCAAGTACGCGGGCGATAGAATCCAGAAACTGCAATTCCAGATCGGAACATCTTTCTAATGAAAACCCTTTCTCGTCATATCGCCTTTGCTCTTGCACTGGGTTCCCTGGGCGCCGTCATTCCGGCGCAGGCAGAAGAGTTCAAGGCCGGCTTCATTCATACCGACCGTGTGTTCCGTGAAGCCAATACGGCCAAGGCCGCGCAGGCCAAGCTGGAGCAGGAGTTCTCGCGCCGCGACAAGGAGCTCAATGACCTGGGCAATGCGTTGAAGACCGCCACCGAGAAGTTCGAGCGCGACGCACCCACGCTGTCGGAGAGCCAGCGTGCCACGCGTCAGCGCCAGCTGGTGGACCAGGACCGCGACTTCCAGCGCAAGCGCCGCGAATTCCAGGAAGACCTGAATGCCCGCAAGAACGAAGAGCTGAGCCAGATGGGCGATCGCATCAACAAGGTCGTGAAGCAGCTGGCCGAGCAGGAAAAGTACGACATCATCGTGGACCAAGCCGTTTACATCAATCCCAAGCACGATGTCACCGACAAGGTGATCAAGGCGCTGAATGCAGCACCCGCCAAATAAGGTCGCCTTGTCCAGAGAGGTGGGCGTGTGAGCTTGCTTCTGTCCCAGTTCATTGAGGCACTGGGCGGTACGCTGGAAGGAAGTTCCGATCTGCGGATCGACCGGCTGGCCCCCCTGGAGGCCGCCGGCCCGCAGGATCTGAGTTTTCTCAGCAATCCGCGCTACCAGCAGCAACTGGCCGCCTCCCGGGCGGCCTGTGTCATTGTGGCGCCCGCGCTGCGCGAGGCGGCGCTGGCGCGCGGTGCCTGCATCGTGGCCGAGGACCCCTATGTGTATTTTGCGCGGGCCACGCAGCTGTGGAAGCGCACGCACGGCACGCCCGTGGCCCCGGGGGTGCACCCGAGCGCGGTTGTCCATCCCGATGCCGTGGTGGACCCGACGGCCACCATCGGCCCGCTGTGCGTGGTCGAGCGCGGTTCGCGCATCGGCGCGGGCACCTGGCTCAAGTCTCGCGTGACGGTGGGAGAGGACTGCCAGATTGGCGCGCGCTGCATCGTGCATTCGGGTGTCGTGATTGGTGCCGACGGCTTTGGTTTCGCCCCGCAGAAGGGTCAATGGGTCAAGATCGAGCAGCTGGGCGCCGTGCGCATCGGCGACGATGTGGAGATTGGCGCCAACACCTGCATTGATCGCGGCGCTCTCGACGACACCGTGATCGAGGACGGCGTCAAGCTCGACAACCTGGTTCAGATCGGCCACAACGTGCATGTCGGTCGCCACTCGGCCATGGCCGGCTGTGTGGGCGTGGCCGGCAGCGCCACCATTGGCGCACACTGCACGGTGGGCGGCGGCGGCATCGTGCTGGGGCATCTCACGCTGGCCGACCATGTGCATGTGTCGGCGGCCACGACGGTCACGCGCTCCATCACCCGACCCGGTCAGTACACAGGGATGTTCCCTATCGACGACAATGCGCGCTGGGAAAAGAACGCCGCCACGCTGAAGCAGCTGCACAGCCTGCGCGAGCGTATCAAGGCCCTCGAAGGGCTTCTTCAGAACAACAAAGATTGAACGCTGATGATGGATATCCACGCAATTCTCAAGCAACTCCCCCACCGCTACCCCTTCCTGCTGGTGGACAAGGTGCTTGAACTCGAACGCAACCAGCGCATCAAGGCCATCAAGAACGTCACGTTCAACGAGCCCTATTTCATGGGGCACTTCCCCGGCCGTCCGGTGATGCCCGGCGTGCTGATCCTGGAAGCCCTGGCCCAGGCGGCTGGCCTTCTGGCGTTCGACGCCATGGGCCAGGTGCCCGATGAAAACAACATCTACTACTTCGTCGGCATCGACGGCGCGCGCTTCAAGCGCCCCGTGGAGCCGGGCGACCAGCTGATCCTCGACATCACCATCGACCGCGTGCGCGGCGGCATCTGGAAGTTCAAGGGCGTGGGCCGCGTGGGCGACGAGGTGGCCTGCGAGGCCGAGCTCATGTGCACCATGCGCGCCGTGGGTTGAAGGCAGGAGCGCGGTTCGCCGTGAGCAGCATCCACCCCACCGCCATCGTCGACGCGCAGGCGCGCATCGATCCTTCGGCCACCATCGGCCCCTATGCCGTCATCGGTCCGCACGTCACCATCGGCGCGGGTACTACGGTGGGGCCGCACTGTGTGATCGAGGGGCACACCACCATCGGGCGCGACAACCGCATCTTCCAGTTCGCCTCGCTGGGCGCCCAGCCGCAGGACAAGAAGTATGCGGACGAGCCCACCGAGCTGCGCATCGGCGACCGCAACACCATCCGCGAGTTCTGCACCTTCAACACCGGTACCACGCAGGACAGGGGCGTGACCAGCATCGGCGACGACAACTGGATCATGGCCTACGTGCATATCGCGCACGATTGCCGCGTGGGCAACCAAGCCACCATGGCCAACAACACCACGCTGGCGGGCCATGTCGAGGTGGGCGACTGGGCCACCGTCGGCGGTTTGACCGGCGTGCTGCAGCGCATGCGCATTGGCGCGCACACCATGGTGGGCTTTTCCAGCCATGTGGGCAAGGACATTCCGCCCTACATGGTGGTGGACGGCAACCCGCTGGCCGTGCGCGGTGTGAACCTCGTCGGCCTGCGCCGGCGCGATTTTTCCGACCAGCGCATCAGCGCCATCCGCGAGATGCACAAGCTCCTTTACCGCCAGGGGCTGACGCTGGAACAGGCGCGTGCCGCCATTCAGCAACTGCCTGCCGCGTATCCCGAGGCGGCGCAGGATGTGGCGCTGATGGACGCCTTCCTCGCCAGCTCCGCCGCGGGCATCGCCCGCTGAAGGACGGCGCAATGGAGGCATCCCCCCGCGTCGCCATGGTGGCGGGCGAGACCTCGGGCGATCTGCTCGCGGGCCTGCTGCTGGACGGTTTACAGGGCCTGTGGCCCGATCTGGTCAGCCAGGGCATAGGCGGGCCCCAGATGCAGCGGCGCGGCTTCGAGGCCTGGTGGCCCAGCGACAAGCTGGCCGTGCACGGCTACAGCTTCGAGCTGCTGCGCCGCCTGGCCGAGATCATCGGCATCCGCAAACGCCTGCGCGCACGCCTGCTGCAGGACAGGCCCGATGTTTTCATTGGCGTCGACGCGCCCGATTTCAACCTGGGCCTGGAGACCGACCTGCGTGCCGCCGGTATCAAGACCGTGCATTTCGTCTGCCCGTCCATCTGGGCCTGGCGCGCCGACCGGGTGGAGAAGATCCGCCGCGCCGCCGACCATGTGCTGTGCATCTTCCCGTTCGAGCCCGAGCTGCTGGCACGCCACGGCATTGCCGCCACCTACGTGGGCCACCCGCTCGCCGGGGTGATCCCCTTGGTGCACGACCGCGCGGCGGCCCGTGCGCACCTGGGGTTGGAAGAGAACGATGCAGTGCTGGCCATCCTGCCGGGCAGCCGCTCGGCCGAGGTGCAGTACATCACTCCCAAGTTCTTTGAGGCTGCAAGGCTTATCCATCAATCGCATCCAGCTATCAAAATGGTAGTGCCTGCGGTGCCGGCGCTGCGCGAGCGCATCGAACGCGTGGCGCGTGAGTGTGGTCTGGGCGAGGTTCTGACCATCGTCACCGGCCAGTCGCACCAGGTGCTGGCCGCCTGCGACGTGACGCTGATCGCCAGTGGCACGGCCACGCTGGAGGCGGCGCTGTTCAAGCGCCCCATGGTCATCGGCTACCACATGCACCCGCTGAGCTGGCGGCTGATGCGCCGCAAGCAGCTGCAGCCCTGGGTGGGCCTGCCCAACATCCTCTGCGGCGAATTCGCCGTGCCCGAACTCATCCAGGACGCCGCCACGCCCCAGGCGCTGGCGGCCGCCGTGCTGCAGTGGTTCGACGCGCCGCCCGAGCGCATCGCCGCGCTGCAGCAGCGCTTCACCACGCTGCACCAGAGCCTGCTGCGCGACACCCCCCGACTGGCCGCCGATGCCATCCGCCAAACGCTCGAAGCCTGAACAGGCTTGCCTGGACTGGCACCCGCCCCGGGGCCTCGTGGCCGGGGTGGACGAGGCCGGGCGGGGCCCGCTGGCCGGCCCGGTGGTGGCCGCCGCCGTGATCCTGGACGAACTGCGCCCCATCGCTGGCCTGGCCGATTCCAAGAAACTCACGGCCGCGCGGCGCGAGGCCCTGTTCGACGAGATCCGTGCCAAGGCGCTGTGCTGCAGTATCGCCGAGGCCAGTGTGGAGGAGATCGACCGCCTCAACATCCTGCAGGCCACGCTGCTGGCCATGCGCCGCGCGGTGCAGGGGCTGCGCCTCAAGCCCACGCTGGTGCTGGTGGACGGCAACCGCCTGCCGGTGCTCGACGTGCCGGCCGAGGCCATCGTCAAGGGGGATGCCCTGGTGGCCGCCATTTCTGCCGCTTCCATCCTGGCCAAGGTGCACCGCGACCGCTGGTGCGCCCAGGTGCACGAGCAATTTCCGCAGTACGGTTTTGCCGGGCACAAGGGCTATGGCACGGCGGCGCACCTGGCGGCGTTGCGCGCGCACGGCGCCTGCCCGCTGCACCGCAGCTCGTTCGCGCCCGTGGCGCAGAACCTGCGACCGGCGCAAGAGGAGGCTGCATGAGCGCAGCGCAGGTGACTCACATCCAGTCGCGCGACAACGGTTTCGTCAAGGACCTGCGCCGCCTGGCGCAGGACAGCACGGCCTACCGCAAGCAGGGCCGGGCGTGGCTGGAGGGTGACCACCTGTGCCGCGCCGCGCTGGCGCGGGGCGTGCATCCCGCCATCGCGGTGTTTTCAGAGTCTTTTTGGCCTCAAGCGCCCGCCGAATGGGCGCAAGCAGCTAGCAAAATCATAGTGCTCGCCGATTCTCTGTTTGCCGACATCAGCGGCCTGGAATCGCCCGCGCATATGGGTTACCTCCTGGACCTGCCGATGCAAGGTTCGTTCCAGCCCGGCGCCGCCAGCGTGGTGCTCGACCGGGTGCAGGACGCGGGCAACGTGGGTTCCATTCTGCGCAGTGCCTCGGCTTTTGGATTCAAACAGGTGCTGGCGCTCAAGGGCAGTGCCGCACTGTGGTCGCCCAAGGTGTTGCGTGCCGGCATGGGGGCGCACTTCGGGCTCGATCTGGTCGAAGGGCTGGAGGTGGCGGACCTGACGGCGCTGCAGGTGCCGCTGCTGGTGACCCATGTGCACGAGGGTGATTTTCTGCACCGTGCCGAGCTGCCGTGGCCCTGCGCCTGGGTGCTGGGGCACGAGGGGCAGGGCGTATCGTCCGCGCTGGAGGCCCGCGCCAGCCTGCGGATCCGCATCGCGCAGCCGGGGGGCGAGGAGTCGCTCAACGTGGCCGCCGCCGCCGCGATCTGCCTGCACGCCAGCGGGGCGGGGCGCTGAGGCAAGGGCCCGGCGCTACGCCGGGGCCAGGGCCACGCTCATGCCGTCGCGCACCAGGCGTGGCGGATCCTGGAAGTCGCGGAAAGCCAGTCCGCCGATGGCGTCGAGCCACTGGTCTGCGCGCGCCCGGTCGGCGGGTGCCATCGCGCGGTAGATGTCCCGGGAGCGCTGCAGCATCCACAAGGCATAAGGGCGCACGATGCGCTCACCGCGCTGGCCTTCCAGTTCGTATTCGTGCATGCCGATGGCTCGGGGTACGGGCTCGCCCGGATGTTCCGCCAGCCAGGTGCTCAGGCGCCGTGCCGTGTCTTCGAGCACTGGCATTTGCTCGCGTGCCATGCGGTGCAGCACCGGCAGCAGGGTGGGCGGGAGGGTGTCGTCTGGCAGGAAGTCTCCGGCGCCGGGCACTGGCGGTTGTTGCATCCGTTCCACCCATGCCACCACATGGGGAGCCAGGCGTCGCATCAGGGCGCCGCTGGCCGGGTCGCGGTACTGGTGGGCGTACAACGGGCCGTACAACCCGAAGTCACCGATCGAAGGCCGATCTCCCAGCAGGTAGGGGTGTAGGGCGAAATGCTGGTCCAGTTCGGCCAGCAGGCCCTCGTAGGAGCGCTCGATGGCGGCATGCATGGGGGCACTCGCACCGAGCAGCACGGCAGCCTGGGCAAAGGGGGCTGCGCGGCGCGTGCCCAGGGCGAGTTGCTCCTCTGGCGTGGCCTCTGGAGCGTTGAGGGCGCCGAAGGCGCGCAGTGCCCACTCGCGGTTGTGGTGCCAGCGGTAGTGCATGGCCGGAATCAGCAGCCACTCGTCGCCATACAGTTCCAGCAGGCTGGCGGCAAGGCGCTGCAAGGGGGTTGTTGGGAACACCGAGGGCTCACCATGGCGATGGTCCAGGGTATCGATGATGTCGGTGGAGTCCTGCAGCAGGGCGCCCTCCGGCGTTTCCAGCACCGGGATGACGGGAAAACCGACACGCGGAACAATGACGTCGCGATAGATGTCGCCTGTGGCCTGCACTTCCCGGAAGGGCACGCCCTTCCAGCGCAGAAAGGCGCGTACCTTGCCGGTGTAGTAGCTGATGTCTGCGCCGTAGAGGGTATGGGAGGGCATGGAGCGAGGGAAAGGGGAGGCAGGTCGCAGCGCGCGCGGCTTGGCGCCCAGGCCTTGTTGGCGCTCCCATTCTAGGGATGCGTCGCCCGCGCAGGAGTCCCGCAGGTGCCATTGCCGACGGCCTTTTGCCTGCACTGTGCCATGTTGCATTGCAGCAGCTGTCAGCAAGCGGTGGGTGTCTGCGAGTACAATCAGGGGCTTTTCTCGCAACAGCGTCGCCCGACCGCACCCAAAGCAACAACCCATCAGAGAGCAGCCACTGGCACTCGCACGCGAGTGGCCTGCAGGCGCCGGGCGACCGTAACCATCCGGAGAACCCAGTGCTTTTGTCTCTTCAGGGAACCTTCCCGCCCGCCATCCTGGCGCTCGCAGACGGCACGGTCTTTATCGGCAATTCGATCGGTGCCACCGG
>JANJVX010000270.1 GCA_024709845.1 Burkholderiaceae bacterium
ACTTTTCCTTCTATGATGATTCTTCTGTATTCCGCACTCGTGGGACGACCTGCATAACTCCCTGCGGTCTGTGATAGCGCGGCCTCGGGCGGTCCACAGCGTTGTTTTTCTTGCCAATAGCCGAGCTATTGGCCGCAAAAAAGACGCCTTGTGGCCCATCCCGATCCGCACTACCACCGACGCGCGAGGGTTATGCAGGTCATCCCTTGCGGCACGCCCTGCTTGAAGGGGCGGGTGGCCATCCCCATCTGCCAGCCCTCAAGCTCTGACAACCCTGCATTCCTGTGGAAGCACCATGAAAAGAATCGTCCTGTTCCTGTTGACCAACGTTGCCGTGGTGGCCGTGCTGGGCATTGTGGCCAGCCTGCTCGGGGTGAACCGTTACCTCACCGCCAACGGGCTGAACCTGGGCGCGCTGCTCGGCTTCGCGTTCATCATGGGCTTTGGCGGCGCCATCATCTCGCTGCTCATCAGCAAGCCCATGGCCAAGTGGAGCGCGGGCGTGCAGATCATCGACGGCACGCGCTCGGTGGACGAGGCCTGGATCGTCGAGACCGTGCGCAAGTTCGCCGACAAGGCCGGCATCGGCATGCCCGAGGTCGGTATTTTTGAGGGCGACCCCAATGCCTTTGCCACCGGTGCCTTCAAGAACTCGGCCCTGGTGGCGGTGTCCACCGGCCTGCTGCAGAACATGACGCGCGAAGAGGTCGAAGCCGTCATCGGCCACGAGGTGGCGCACATCGCCAACGGCGACATGGTCACCATGACGCTGATCCAGGGCGTGATGAACACCTTCGTGGTGTTCCTCTCGCGCGTGATCGGCTACGCGGTGGACAGCTTCCTGAACAAGAACAACGAAAACCGCTCGGGCCCCGGCATCGGCTACATGGTCACCACCATCGTGCTCGACATCGTTCTGGGCTTTGTGGCGGCCATCATCGTCGCCTGGTTCTCGCGCCAGCGTGAATTCCGCGCCGACGCCGGTGCCGCCCAGCTCATGGGCCGCCGCCAGCCCATGATCAACGCCCTGGCCCGTCTGGGCGGCCTGCACCCTGCTGAACTGCCCAAGAGCATGTCCGCCATGGGCATCGCCGGGGGCATTGGCAAGCTGTTCAGCACCCACCCGCCGATTGAAGAGCGCATTGCTGCGCTGCAAAACGCGCAGAACAACGGCTGACTGCCGCCTTTCTCTTCGCACAACCGCCAGGTGGCCCCGCCCCTGGCGGTTTTTTTTTACACGGCGCTTCGCATTGTCTGCGGCGAATGCAACTGGCGCTGCCCAGGCCAGCGGCCACCGCGCAAGGGCCGCCCCGCCGCGCTGGTGGCGTCCCCCTTCCCCGCATCGCGTCGCGATGCGAGAGAGAAGGGGGAGGCGGCGCAGCCGCTCAGAGGGGTGTCAGAATGTTTCGTGCCACGGCCTCACCCACCTTGATGCCGTCCACCCCCGCCGACAGGATGCCGCCCGCGTAGCTCGCACCCTCGCCCGCCGGGTACAGGCCGGCGGTGTTGAGGCTCTGGAAGTCCTCGCCCCGGCCGATCTTGAGCGGCGACGAGGTGCGCGTCTCCACGCCGGTGAGCACGGCGTCGTGCATGTCGAAGCCCTTGATCTTGCGGCCGAAGGCGGGCAGCGCCTCGCGCAGCGCCTCGGTGGCGTAGCCGGGCAGGGCCGCGCGCAGGTCCACGGGCGTCACGCCCGGCTTGTACGAGGGCTCCACGCTGCCCAGCGCCTGCGAGGCGCGGCCCGCCAGAAAATCGCCCACAAGCTGGCCCGGCGCGTTGTAGTTGCTGCCGCCCAGCACGTAGGCATTCGATTCCAGCTGGCGTTGCGGCACGATGCCTGCCAGCGGGTGGTGCTCACCGTCCTTCAAGGCCTCCACGCCATGGGTGGCGCCGAGCGCGGCCTCGAAGGCGGCGGGATCGGTGGGATAGTCCTGCGGATCGATGCCCACCACCATGCCGGCGTTGGCATTGCGCTCGTTGCGCGAATACTGGCTCATGCCGTTGGTCACCACGCGGCCGGGTTCGCTGGTGGCTGCCACCACGGTGCCGCCGGGGCACATGCAGAAGCTGTAGGCCGTGCGGCCGTTGCTGGCGTGGTGCACCAGCTTGTAGTCGGCCGCGCCCAGCAGCGGGTGGCCGGCGTGGCGGCCCCAGCGCGCGCGGTCGATCACGCCCTGAGGGTGCTCGATGCGGAAGCCTACCGAGAACGGCTTGGCCTGCATGTGCACGCCGCGCTCGTGCAGCATGGCGAAGGTGTCGCGCGCGCTGTGGCCCAGCGCCATGACCACATGGCGCGCCTCCAGCTCGCGGGTCTGGCCCGTGGCCTGGTCGAGCACGCGCAGGCCGCGCAGCTGGCGCTGGCCGGCGGCATCGTGCTCGATGAGCACATCCGTCACGCGCTGCTGGAAGCGTACCTCGCCGCCCAGCGCGATGATCTGCTCGCGCAACGTCTCGACCACCTTGACGAGCTTGAAGGTGCCGATGTGCGGGTGCGCCACGTAGAGGATCTCGGGCGGCGCGCCGGCCTGCACGAACTCCTCCATCACCTTGCGGCCCAGGTGGCGCGGGTCCTTGATCTGGCTGTAGAGCTTGCCGTCCGAGAAGGTGCCCGCGCCGCCCTCGCCGAACTGTACATT
>JANJVX010000118.1 GCA_024709845.1 Burkholderiaceae bacterium
ATCGGCACGCAGGCGTCGGTGGTGATGGCGGTGCAGCCCGGGCGCGTCTGCAGGCCCGCGAAGTAGGCCATGTGGCGCGCGCTCCACAGGCGCGTGCGCTCCTCGGGCGTGCTGGCCCATTCAAAGGCGTTGCCGCCATGCACGGCCGCGAGGTCCTGCACGGTCTCGGCCTGCTCGCGCACGCTGGCGGGCGAGCCGTGGAACTCCATCAGCAGCATGGGCTCCTCGCGCAGGTTGAGCTTGGAATGCGCGTTCACGGCGCGCACGGTGTTGGCGTCGATCAGCTCCACGCGCGCGATCGGCACGCCGAGCTGGATGATCTGGATGGTGCAGCGCACCGCGTCGCCCACCGAGGGGAAGGAGCACACGGCCGCCGAAATCGCCTCGGGCAGCGGGTAGAGGCGGATGGTCAGTTCGGTCATGATGCCCAGCGTGCCCTCGCTGCCCACCATCAGGCGCGTGAGGTCGTAGCCCGCGCTGCTCTTCTTGGCGCGCGTGCCGGTGCGGATGGCGTCGCCGCTGGCCGTCACCACCTCCAGCGCGAGCACGTTCTCGCGCATGGTGCCGTAGCGCACGGCGTTGGTGCCGCTGGCGCGCGTGGCGGCCATGCCGCCAATGCTGGCGTCGGCGCCGGGGTCGATGGGGAAGAACAGGCCCGTGTCCTTGATGCTGTCATTGAGCTGCTTGCGCGTGATGCCGGGCTGCACCGTCACCGTCAGGTCCTCGGCGTTCACGCTCAGCACCCGGTTCATGCGGTTCACGTCGATGCTGATACCGCCCTGCACGGCCAGCAGGTGGCCTTCGAGCGAGGAACCGGCGGCGTAGGGGATCACCGGTACGTTGTGCTGCGCGGCCAGGCGCACGGCGTCCTGCACGTCCTGCGTGCTTTCCGCGAAGATGACGGCGGAAGGGGGCGGCGCCTGCAGCGAGCCCTCGTCGCGGCCATGCTGCTCGCGCACGGCCTGGGCCGTGGAGCACTGCGCGCCAAAGCGCTGCGCCAGCGCGTCAAGCAGGGCCTGCGGCACGGGCCGCAGGGCGATGGTGGGCAGAAGGTGCGAGGCTGCGGCGGGGGCGTTCATGGGGGGCTCCTGGTCGGGGGAAAAAGAATACCACCGGCCCTCCGCCGCGTCCCCCTGTCTGTCATGCGCCCGTCAGGCTCAGGACTTGGCGCCCTCGTCGAATTCCGCGCGCGAGAGGAACCCGTCGCGGTTCTTGTCCAGCTGCTCGAAGCGGCTGCGGATGGCGGGCAGCGCCTCGGCCTCCTTGGGGCTCAGCAGGCCGTCGCGGTCGGTGTCGGCGCGCTCGAAGGCCGCGCTGGCGGCGGTGGGCGCGGGCATGGGCGAGGCGCTCGCCGGGCCTGCGGTGAACGGGTTCGCCTGGACGGCTTGGGGCGACGTGGCGGCGGGGCCGATCGTCGCTGGCGTGGCCGGGGGGGCGCCCGCAGCCTGGGCGGAGGAGGCACCCGTGAGCGCCATGGCCGCAATCAGCATCACGCTGCGGCGGTCAAAGGAGAAGTGGCGGTGTGCAGAAGTCTTCATGGGGGGAATCCCTTGTGAAGTTGAACAAGGCTTCATTGCACCGCAGCATGCGGGCCGGGGCCAGCACTTTTGCCTGCTGTTGCCTGCATCAACATTTGGGTGCGCGGTGTAATTTGCTGTTCTTGCGGGAACCCCGGGCCGGTGGTGGGTATCGCGCGTCACGCACAATGCAGTCCACATTGCATGGAGGCCTTTTAGATGGGCAAACGACTCACACAGATTGCCACGCGCACGGGCGACGACGGCAGCACCGGCCTGGGTGACAACACGCGCGTGCCCAAGAGCCACCCGCGCATCGCGGCCCTGGGCGACGTGGATGAACTGAACTCGCACATCGGCCTGCTGCTGTGCGAGCCGCTGCCGCAGGACGTGCGCGAACTGCTCATCGACGTGCAGCACCAGCTGTTCAACCTGGGCGGCGAGTGGTCCATCCCCGGCTTCGAGCTGCTGCAGGCGTCCGCCGTGCTGCAGCTCGACCAGGCGCTGGAAACCCACAACGCCGCGCTGCCGCGCCTGCAGGAATTCATCCTCCCGGCGGGCACGCGCGCCGCCGCGCAGGCCCATGTGTGCCGCACCGTGGCACGCCGCGCCGAGCGCGCGGTGGTGGCGCTCGGCGCGCAGGAGGCGGTGCGCGAGGCGCCGCGCCACTACCTCAACCGCCTGTCGGACCTGATGTTCGTGCTCGCGCGCGTGCTCAACCGCATGGACGGCGGCGACGATGTGTACTGGAAGAGCGAGCGCCTGGCACGTGCCCAGCAGGCGTAGCGTTCAGCCATTTTGCTATGTTGTTGATAGCTTATGGCGCTTGCAGGGTAAGGGAAAAACGCTTTTTTGTATGAAACCGGCGATGTGCCGCATGGGGCATGCAACAGCCTGCGGCCCTTCTCTGGTAAGTGCGCTGCCGTAGCAGGCCCCGGCGAAACCGGCCAGAATGATCCGTTTACAAATGATTGCCGGAACGGGGGTGCACATGCAGATGAGCGACATGAAGATCGGTACGCGCCTGGGCCTGACATTCGGCCTGTTGATCGTGATGATGCTGGCCATCGTCGTCGTGGGGCTGTTGCGCTTTGGTTCGGTGGCCGAGCTCAACACCCGCATCGTCGAGGAGGACTGGGTCAAGGCCGAGGCGGCCAACGTCATCAACGTGACCACGCGCGCCAATGCGCGCCGCACCATGGAGCTGGTGCTGGCCACCGATGCCGCGCAGCTCCAGGCCATCAGGGCGGACATCGGTGTCAACAAGAAGACGATTGACGACGCGC
Organism: Burkholderiaceae bacterium; assembly: GCA_024709845.1. GTDB lineage: Bacteria > Pseudomonadota > Gammaproteobacteria > Burkholderiales > Burkholderiaceae_C > Simplicispira. Next base: position 2,804 of record JANJVX010000118.1, read on the forward strand.
TCGCCTTGCTCGACCGCAAGGTCCACCTGCCCGAAGGCAAGGCCCTGCTCGCGCGGCTCAAGGAGCTGCGTGCCAAGTATGTGCAGTCATTCACACGCGTGGCCGAGCTGGTCGAGGCGGGCAACGGGGAGGGCGCGGTGGCCTTGCTCAAATCCGAGACGCTGCCCGCGCTGGACGCCTTGCAGGAGCCCATCAACGGACTGACGGCGCTGCAGCGCAAGCTGGCCGAAACCGATGGTCAGCAGGCGCTGGCCGATATTCGCGGTGCGCGCACCCTCATGCTGGCGCTGGGCACCGTGGCGCTGCTGCTGGGGGCCGTGCTGGCCTATGGCATCACCGTGTCCATCACCCGCCCGCTGCGCCGCGCGGTGGCCGTGGCGCAGAGCGTGGCCGGTGGCGACCTCAGCAGCCAGATCGAGGTGACGGGCCGGGACGAGACCGGCGAGCTGCTGCAGGCGCTGAGCGACATGAACAACAGCCTGGTGGCCATCGTGGCCGATGTGCGCCGGGGCTCCGAGGCCATCGCCACGGCCACCAGCCAGATCGCCGCGGGCAACATCGACCTGTCCTCGCGCACCGAGGAGCAGGCCAGCGCGCTGGAACAGACGGCCGCCTCGATGGAAGAGCTGGCCGATACTGTCAAGCAGAACTTCCAGCACGGCAAGCATGCCAACCACATCGCCGAATCGGCCTCGCAGGTGGCCGTGAAAGGCGGCGCCGTGGTGTCGCAGGTGGTGCAGACCATGGAGCAGATCAACACCTCGTCGCGCAAGATCGCGGACATCATTGGCGTGATCGACTCCATTGCGTTCCAGACCAACATCCTGGCGCTCAATGCCGCCGTCGAGGCCGCACGCGCGGGTGAACAGGGCCGGGGCTTTGCCGTGGTGGCCAGCGAGGTGCGCAGCCTGGCCAGCCGCTCGGCCGAAGCCGCCAAGGAAATCAAGGGCCTGATCGACGCCTCGGTCCACAACGTCGCCGAGGGCTGCCAGCAGGTGGAGCGCGCGGGCAGCACCATGGACGAGATCGTCGTCAACGTGCGCCGGGTGACCGACATCATGGGCGAGATCACCCTGGCCAGCCAGGACCAGACCTCCGGCATCGACCAGATCAACCAGGCCATGGGCCAGATGGACCAGGTCACGCAATCGAACGCGGCACTGGTCGAACAGGCCGCCGCCGCCGCGCAGTCCCTGGAGAGCCAGGCGCAGGGCCTGGTGCGCACCATCAGCGTGTTCAAGCTGGGCCAGCGCGGCGAACCGGCCCTGACCTACCAGGGCTGAACGCCCGCACGGAGAAAAGACTGTGGCTTATTTCGAATGGGCGGATGACATGGTGATCGACCAGGGGCCGATCGACCAGGACCATCAGACGCTGGTGCGCCAGGTCAACGAACTGCACACGGCCACGAGCGAAGGGCGGGGGCAGGACATCGTGGCCCGGCTGCTGGAAGAGCTGGTGCGCGACACCGTCGAACACATCCGGCGCGAAGAGCATTTCATGGAGACCATCGGCTACCCGCAACTTGCACAGCACAAGGCCGGGCATGACAACTTCGTGGCCGAACTGCGTGAACTGCAGGAGAAGTTTGCGGCAGGCAGCATTACCGTGGCGCCCCGGCTCTCGATGCTGCTGCGCGACTGGCTGTCACTGCACATCCGGCGCTACGACAAGGACATCGCCGTCTTCCTGCGCAAGCAAAAGCGCGAAGCGGCGCGTACCCCCCGGTCTCGCGCCTGATTGCAGCGCCTACGGCGGCAGACAACGGGCGCGTTTCCACGCCAGCAGCCACCGCGCAAGGGCCGCCGCGCCGCGCCGGTGGCGTCCCCCTGCCCGCATGGCGCAGCCATGCGAGAGCGGGGGGAAGCGGCGCAGCCGCACAGGGTGGGTGTTCTCTACCTCGGCGCCAGAATCGCCATGGTGATGCGCGAGACGCAGGTGAGTTCGCCCGCGTCGTTCACCATGTCGATCTGCCACACCTGCGTGGTGCGGCCAATGTGCACGGCGCGCGCCGTGCCCGTCACCCAGCCGCTGCTGGCGGCGCGGATGTGGTTGGCGTTGATGTCCAGGCCCACGCCCCGGTGGCCTTCGGGGCAGGCGTAGAAGGCGCCGATCGAGCCCAGCGTTTCGGCCAGCACCACGCTCACGCCACCGTGCAGGATGCCGAAGGGCTGGCGTGTACGCTCGTCCACGGGCACGCGCCCGCGCAGGAAGTCGTCGCCCACCTCGGTGATCTCGATGCCCAGGTGGGTGGCGGCGGTGCGCTCGTTGGTCTGGTTGAGCAGTTCCAGGGAGATGGGTTTTTTCCAGATCGTCGGCATGGTGCGGGCTGTGTGCGGG
>JANJVX010000134.1 GCA_024709845.1 Burkholderiaceae bacterium
AGGTGCGGCGCTTCAACCTGCACACCGGCGACATGATCGAGGGCGAGGTGCGCACGCCCAAGGACGGCGAGCGCTACTTTGCCCTGACCAAACTCGACAAGGTCAACGGTGGCCCGCCCGAGCAGAACAAGCACAAGGTGATGTTCGAAAACCTCACGCCGCTGTTCCCCAAGGAACACATGCGGCTGGAGCGCGACATCAAGAGCGAAGAGAACATCACCGGTCGCATCATCGACATCATTGCCCCCATCGGGCGCGGCCAGCGTGCGCTGATCGTCGCTCCGCCCAAGAGCGGCAAGACGGTGATGATGCAACACATCGCCCACGCGATCACGGCCAACAACCCCGACGTGCACCTGATGGTGCTGCTGGTGGACGAGCGCCCCGAGGAAGTGACCGAGATGCAACGCTCGGTCAAGGGCGAAATCATTGCATCGACCTTCGACGAGCCCGCTGCACGCCACGTACACGTGGCAGAGATGGTGATCGAGCGCGCCAAGCGCCTGGTCGAGCTGAAGAAGGACGTAGTGATCCTGCTCGACTCCATCACCCGCCTGGCCCGCGCCTACAACAACGTCGTGCCGTCTTCCGGCAAGGTGCTTTCGGGCGGCGTGGACTCCAACGCGCTGCAGCGCCCCAAGCGCTTCTTCGGCGCGGCGCGCAAGGTCGAGGAAGGCGGCTCGCTGACCATCATCGCAACAGCGCTGGTCGATACCGGTAGCCGCATGGACGAAGTGATCTTTGAAGAATTCAAGGGCACGGGCAACTGCGAAATCCACCTCAACCGCCGCCTGTACGAAAAGCGCGTATTCCCCGCCATCGAGCTCAACAAGAGCGGCACGCGCCGCGAAGAGTTGCTGCTGGCGCCCGAGATCCTGCAGAAGACCCGCATCCTGCGCCAGTTCATGTACAACATGGACGAGATCGAGTCCATGGAACTCATGATCAAGAAAATGAAGGAAACCAAAACCAATGTGGATTTCTTCGACGCGATGCGCCGTGGCGGATGATGGCGCCATTCGTGCGATAATCTGAGGCTTTTCGCGAAAAGTGCTGTGGCAAATAGGTGCCGCAGTGGCTGCCGCAGTTGATACACACAGAAGGATCCGCCATGAAAGAAGGCATTCACCCCAACTACCGCGAAGTTTGCTTCCAGGACATGTCCAACGGCTTCAAGTTCGTCACGCGCTCGTGCGTGAACGCCAAGGAAATGATCAAGATGGAAGATGGCCGCGAACTGCCGCTGTTCAAGCTGGATACCACCAGCGAGTCGCACCCCTTCTACACCGGTACGCAGAAGTCGGTGGACAACATGGGCGGCCGCGTGGAGCGCTTCCGCAACCGTTTCGGCAAGACCGCTGCCAAGTAAGCCAGCGTCCTTTCGCCACAAGGCAGCCCGGGAAACCGCGCTGCCTTTTTGTTTGTATTGAGCCCGGTTTTCCGAAACACCGCGCCACATGCGCGCACCGGGAAATCTGGCGTTATTCTCGACAGCCAGTCTCCTTTTCTGCCGTAGCGTGACCCAGCCCACTCCCGCCATCGTTCCCCAGAGCGCCGTGCGCCCCCTGCCCCGCTGGGCGCTGTGGTTGCTGTGCATTGCCTACATTGTTCCGGGCTTCATCGGTCGTGATCCTTGGCGTGGCGCCGACATGACCGCATTTGGCTACATGCTGGAGCTGGCCCAGGGTCACACCCCGTGGCTCGCGCCGCTGCTGGGTGGCATGCCCCCGGAGACCGATGGGCTTCTTCCTTACTGGCTGGGCGCTTGGGCCATGCAGATGGCGCCCGCCATTGTTTCTTCCGAACTCTCCGTCCGGGTGCCCTTCGTACTGCTGATGGTGCTGACCTTGCTGGTGACCTGGCATGGCATATACCACCTGGCACGCAGCCCGGGTGCGCAACCCGTCGCCTTTGCCTTTGGAGGCGAGGCGCAGCCCGCCGACTACGCACGTGCCATGGCCGATGGAGGACTGCTCGCCTTGATGGCCTGCCTGGGCCTTGCCCAGCCAAGCCACGAGACCACCTCCTACCTGACCCAGCTGTGCTGCACTGCCCTGGTGTTTTACGCACTGGCTGCCATGCCGAACCGCAGCACATTGCCCGTACTGGCCTTGCTGGCGGGGCTCGCCGGACTGGTTCTCAGCGGCGCCCCGGCACTGGCACAGCTCTACGGCCTGGGTGGAGCCATGATGTACTTGTGGTGTCCCGTGCAAACCACCGAATCACGTCAACAGGCCCGCACCTTCGCCATGGTTGTCGCCCTGATGACCCTTGCCTCCGCCGCACTGGCATGGCAACTCGACCTGTGGCGCTGGCGCCTTGCATGGCCACAGGACAATGGCAAGGAGTGGGGCAGCCTGGCACGCCTGCTGATCTGGTTCACCTGGCCTGCATGGCCTCTGGCCCTGTGGACGCTATGGCGCTGGCGCAAGCAGATCCTGACCCGGCATGTGCATCGGCACCTGATGCTGCCCTTGTGGTTTGTGCTGGTTTCGGTGGCCGCCACCTTGGCCACGCTGCCCTCGGATCGGGCTTTGCTGCTGTGTTTGCCAGCCCTGGCGGCACTGGCGGCGTTTGCCCTGCCCACATTGCGCCGCAGCATGGCGGCATTGATCGACTGGTTCACGCTGCTGTTTTTCTCCGTCTCCGCCATTGCCATCTGGGTGATCTGGATTTCCACACAGACCGGTTTTCCCGCAAAACCTGCCGCCAACGTAGCCAAGCTGGCGCGCGGCTTCACGCCAGAGTTCTCCGGTCTGGCGCTGTCTGTCGCGGTGCTGGCCAGCACGGCCTGGTGCGGCCTGGTGTGGTGGCGCGCAGGGCGGCACCGCAAAGCGATCTGGAAAAGCCTTGTCCTGCCCGCCTCGGGGGCCACACTCAGCTGGCTGCTGCTGATGACCCTTTGGCTCCCCATGCTGAACTATGCCCGCAGCGACGCTCCGCAGGTGCACGCCATCGTGTCCGCAGCCGATGCCCCCACCTGCATGCACATGCACGGGCTCAGCCGCGGCCAGGTGGCGGCCATGCAATACCACGGTGCATTGCGGCTCGTTCCGCTCTCTGAGCCCCCCCTCTGCCCATGGCTGGTGATGGCGCCGCCAAACGGCTCCGAGCGGAACGCAGCGCCATCGCCCGACATGGCCTCCTGGAGCCTGCATGCCGTGTATGGCCGCCCGACGGAAAAAGACGACACGCTTGCGCTGTACCGCCGGAACACTCCCTGAATGCCGGAACGATCCACCATCATGCGCCATGCCCTCACGGTGCTGGCTGGCCAGCTGGCCGTCATGGCCTATGGCGTGGCGGACACCATCGTCGCCGGGCGCCATGCAGAGGCCTCGCTGGCAGCGCTGTCGGTCGGCTCTGCCATATTCATCAGCGTCTACGTCGCGCTCATGGGCGTGATCCAGGCGCTATTGCCGGTGTGGGCAGAGCAACGCGGCGCCCAGGACTGGGCGGGCATCGGGCGCTCTGCGCGGCAGGCCCTCTACCTGTGCGCCATCACCTCGCTGCTGGGCATGGCGGCCTTGCTGAGCCCGGATGCCGTTCTGGACTGGACAGGAGTGCCCGTGGACTTGCGCGCACCGGTCGCCCAATACCTCGGCGTGCTGGCGCTGGCACTGCCGCCCGCACTGCTGTTCCGCATGTACAGCACGCTGAACCAGGCACTGGGACGTCCGCAACTGGTGACCTGGCTGCAGGTGACGGGCCTGTTCGTCAAGATTCCCTTGTCCATAGCGCTCACCTTTGGCGGAGCGGGCCTGCCTGCAATGGGTGTGGTGGGTTGCGCCTGGGCGACCCTGGTGGTGAACTACATCCAGCTCGGCCTGGCGCTGTGGCTGCTGCGCACGCAGGACATTTATGGCCCCCTGCATCTGTGGCGCCGCATGGAGCGGCCCGACTGGAAGAAAATCGGCGGCTTCGCCCGGCTGGGCGTCCCTGCCGCGCTGGCCATCACGGTGGAAGTCACCTCATTCGCACTGATGGCGCTATTCATTGCCCGCCAGGGTACCTTGGCCGCGGCAGGGCACCAGATCGCGGCCAATCTGGCGGCCGTTCTCTACATGGTGCCGCTCTCCTTTGCCATTGCCACCAGCGCCCGGGTGAGCTACTGGCGCGGTGCGTGTGACGAGATCCGGGCTCGCCAGGCTGTTTTTGATGGATTTAGGCTTTCAAGCCTTACCAGCATTGCGTTATCAGCTATATTATTTATAGCAAAATCACACATTGCGAGTATCTATTCCAACCAGGCCGAGGTGGTTCTGCTCACCGCAGGCCTGCTCGCATGGGTCGCCATCTACCACTTGGCGGATGCGGTGCAGATTCTCTGCATCTTCCTGCTGCGCTGCTACCGCATCACACTCGCGCCCTTGGTGGTGTACGGCTGCATGCTCTGGGGGCTGGGACTGGGCGGGGGGTACTGGCTGGCGTACCAAGGCATGGGCTCACTTCCCCCGCTGCATTCCCCCACCCCTTTCTGGGCAGCCAGCGCAGCGGCGCTGGGCCTGACCGCCGCTGCTTTTGCATGGATGCTGGCACGGGCACTCAATGGCTCGCAGCCACGGCATTGAGAGAGGTGCCAGGCACTGGCCGCCGCAGCCTGCTGGCCGGAAAACGCACACGGAACGTGGAACCCTTCCCCAGCACACTCTCGATTTCCAGCGTAGCGCCATGGCGCTGCAGCACATGCTTGACGATGGCCAGGCCCAGCCCTGTGCCGCCTGTTTCCCGAGATCGGCTGCGGTCCACCCGGTAAAACCGCTCCGTCAGACGCGGAACATGCTCCGGGGCGATGCCGGGCCCGGTGTCGGACACCGAGAAGACCGCACCGCCATCAGGCAAATCCTGCCACCGCACCACAATACGCCCGCCTGCCGGCGTGTAGCGCACGGCATTGCTGACCAGGTTGGACAATGCGCTCTGCAACTCGGCCGGCACCCCGGCGATCTCGCCTGCAGCCGACAGGCCTGCCGGCTCCGGGAACTCCCATTCATGCTGGCGCGGCTGGTTGCGCGCCAGCAGACCTGACAGCGCACGGCCTTCCACCTCGCAGCGCTGCAACAAGGTTTGAACCGGCGTCCACTCCCCCGTGCCGGGCAATGGGCTGCCTTCAAGGCGCGAGAGTGTAAGAAGGTCTTGCACCACGCTCTGCATCCGGGCTGCCTGCTGGGCCATCATGTCGAGATAGCGCGACCGTTCCTGGGGATTGAGCGGCAGCGTCTGAAGGGTTTCCACAAAACCCATCAGCACGGTCAGGGGCGTGCGAATTTCGTGCGACACATTGGCCACGAAATCCCGCCGCATGGCCTCCGCCTGCTCCAGCGCAGTCACATCGCGCGAAAGCAGGAGGCTGCGGCCATTGCCATAGGGGTGCAGTTGCACCGAAATGCGCACGGGCCGCGACGGCGTGCTGGCACGCCCTTCGAGCACCACGTCGGACGAAAAATCCTGGGCGGCGTAGTAGGCACTGAACTCAGGATCGCGCACCAGATAGCGGATGGACTGCATCGCATCGTTCCGCGCATCAAACCCGAACTGCGCGGCGGCCATTTCGTTGCACCACTCGATCCGCCCTTGCGAATCCAGCAGCACCACGCCATTGGGCGACGCCTGCAACGCCGCAAGAATTTCCTGTAACCGGTTCTGGCTTTCCTTGGCGCGCTCTTCCTGCTGACGCACCAGCCGGCAGGTGCGCTCAACGCCCTCGCCCCACATTCCGCTCATCGAAGGGGCCTTGGCCATATCGCCCGAGCGCAGCCAGCGAAGCGCACGTGCACCACGCAGCATGTCCAGAATGAACCAGATCCAAGCCGCCACAGCGGCGCCCAGTGCCGCACCCCAGGCCCCCGCCTGCCACCATCCCAGGCTGCCGCCCGCCAGTTGCCAGGCCAGGAAAAAGGAAAAACGCCAGAACATGCGTCACGCAGCGGCGGGCCCTTCAGGCCCGCACTGGCACCTGCGGCTGGGCCGTAAGCCGGTAGCCCGCCCCGCGCACGGTTTCCACCATGGCACCGGCATCGCCCAGCGCCTCGCGCAGGCGCTTGACATGCACGTCCACAGTGCGCTCCTCGATAAAGACGTGGTCGCCCCAGACCTTGTCAAGCAACTGCGAGCGGCTGTGCACGCGCTCGGGATGCTTCATGAAGTAGTGCAGCAGCTTGAACTCGGTCGGCCCCACCTTCAGGGGCTGCCCATGGTAGGACACACGGTGCGTTGCCGCATCCAGCGCCAGATCGCAGATGGTGACGCTGTCACTCACCTGCTCCGGTGCGCGGCGTCGCAGCACGGCGCGTATGCGTGCCAGCAGTTCCTGGGTGGAAAAAGGCTTGGTGATGTAGTCGTCGGCGCCGGCATCCAGGCCCGCAATTTTGTCGGGCTCATCGCCGCGCGCGGTGAGCATCAGGATGGGCACGGGCTTGGCACGGCTGTCGGCACGCCACTTGCGTGCAAGCTGCAGGCCGCTCTGGCCCGGCAGCATCCAGTCGAGCAGGATCACATCGGGCAAGACGGCGTCAAGCTCGCGTTGCGCAGATTCGCCATCTTCAGCCCAGATCGGCTGAAAGCCGTTGTGCCGCAGATTCACGGCAATCAGTTCGGCAATCGCGGGTTCGTCCTCAACAATCAGGACACGGGGTAGTTTTCTCATGTCGATGCCAGGGCCTCACAACACAGCCGATTCGATTTCACCCACAGAGGTATGCCGGACATCCATGCCTTTGACCAGGTAGATGATGAGCTCGGCGATGTTTTTGGAGTGATCCCCAATGCGCTCGATCGCCTTGGCCAAGAACAGCAGATCCAGGCTCGGCGAGATGGTGCGCGGGTCTTCCATCATGTAGGTGATGAGCTTGCGCACGAAGCCGTCGAACTCCTTGTCGATCAGGTCATCTTCCTTGAGGATGGCCACCGCCATCTTCGTGTCCAGCCGCGCGAAGGCATCGAGTGCCTTGCGCAACTGGCCCGAAGCGAGGTCGGCCGCCACGCGCAGATCATTGGACGGCAGGGAGCGCGGCGCGCCCCCCTCAATGATCGAGCGCACCATGCGCGCCATGCGGCTGGCCTCATCGCCCATGCGCTCCAGGTTGGCCGTGGCCTTGGAGAAAGCCAGCAGCAGGCGCAGGTCGCGCGCCGTGGGCTGTCTGCGGGCAATGATGGAGGAAAGCTCCTGATCGATCTCGACCTCCATCGCATTGACCCGCGTTTCGATGGACATGACGGTTTCAGCCGCTTCCAGGCTGAACTGGGACAGGGCATACACCGCCTGGCGAATCTGCGACTCCACAAGCCCCCCCATCTCCATGACGCGGGCAGAAACGCTGTTGAGTTCGCTGTCGAACTGGGACGAAAGATGTTTATCGGGCATCTGCGGTCTCCTTAGCCAAAACGGCCGGTAATGTAGTCTTCTGTTTCCTTGCGTTCGGGCTTGAAGAATATTTCCTCGGTCGCGCCGAACTCGATCATTTCCCCCAGATACATGTAGGCGGTGTAGTCGCTGCAACGGGCTGCCTGCTGCATGTTGTGGGTCACGATGGCGATCGTGTAGTCATGCTTGAGCTCATCAATCAGCTCTTCGATCTTGGCGGTGGACAGCGGGTCGAGCGCCGAAGTGGGCTCGTCGAGCAGCAGCACCGAGGGCTTCACGGCAACGCTGCGCGCAATGCACAGTCGCTGCTGCTGGCCACCCGACAGCGACAGGCCGCTCTGGTGGAGCTTGTCCTTGACTTCGTTCCAGAGGGCCGCCTTGGACAGCGCCCACTCCACGCGGTCGTCCATTTCGCTCTTGCTCAGCGTTTCGTACAGCTTCACACCAAACGCGATGTTGTCGTAGATAGACATGGGAAACGGCGTGGGTTTCTGGAACACCATGCCGATGCGTGCGCGCAGCAGGTTGATATCCTGCTTGGGGTCCAGGATGTCCTGACCGTAGAAGCGGATGGAACCCTCGGCACGCTGCCCCGGATACAGGCTGTACATGCGGTTGAGCGTGCGCAGCAGCGTGGACTTGCCGCAACCCGAAGGACCGATGAAAGCGGTCACCTTGTGCTCGGCGATGTCCAGGCTCACATTGCGCAGCCCCTGGAACTTGCCGTAATAGAAGTTCAGATTGCGCAACTCCAGCGCATTTTTGGCATCAGAGGCCGTAGCGGTTGCAGTGACGTTCATGGTCGAATCCTGAGAGAAGAGAGACGTTGTTCGTGCTTGGTGGGTTCGTTCACGGCTTCACCGGTGTCAGCTGCGGTTCTTCTCGCGCAGAAACACCCGGGCCACCACGTTGAGCACCAGCACCGACAGTGTGATGAGCAGTGCACCGCCCCAGGCCAGACGCACCCAGTTGTCGTAGGGGCTCAACGCAAACTGGAAAATCACCACGGGCAGGTTGGCCATGGGCGCACTCATGTTGGTGCTGAAGAACTGGTTGTTGAGCGCGGTGAACAGCAGCGGAGCCGTTTCTCCGCTGATACGCGCCACCGCCAGCAGCAGTCCGGTCATCACTCCGCTGCGCGCTGCGCGCAGCGTCACCATGGTCGACACCTTCCAGCGCGGTGCACCCAGGGCAAAGGCTGCTTCACGCAGGCTGCCAGGCACCAGCCGCAGCATGTTCTCGGTGGTTCGCACCACCACGGGCACGGCGATCAGCGACAGCGCCAGACTGCCAGCCCAGCCCGAGAAGTTGCCCACCGTGGCCACCGCAATGGCGTAGACAAACAGGCCCAGCACGATGGAAGGCGCCGACAGCATGATGTCGGTGACAAAGCGGGTCAGTTCCGCCGTCTTGCTCTGGTCGCCATACTCGGCCAGATACACCCCCGCCAGCACACCCACGGGAGTGGACACCAGCACGGTGAAACCGACCATCATCAGGCTGCCCACGATGGCATTGGCCAAGCCTCCGCCTTCCGAGCCAGGGGCCGGGGTGGATTGGGTGAACATGTTCCAGTCCAGCGCTGCGAAGCCGTTGGTCAGCAGAACGCTCAGAATCCAGAGCAGCACGAAAAGGCCCAGCGCCATCGCGCCCAGCGACAGCGTCAGGCCAATGGCATTGGAGCGCTGCCGCTTTTTATAAAGTTGTTGATTGAATTCCATCGGGCTTGTCTCAAAAAGGTTGCGAATCCGGGTCACAGACCCTTGGCCTTCTCGGCACGCAGCATCAGGATCTTGGCCGCCGACAGCACCACGAAGGTGATCACGAACAGCAGGAAGCCCAGGGCAAAGAGGGTGGAGAGATGGAAATCGGCCGCTTCGCCAAACTCGTTGGCCAGCGTGGAGGCGATCGACGTGCCTGGCGAGAACAGCGAAGTCGGCATGCGGTTGGCGTTGCCGATCACAAAGGTCACCGCCATCGTCTCCCCCAATGCCCGGCCCAGGCCCAGCATGATCCCGCCAATCACGCCCTTCTGCGTATAGGGCAACACCACGCGCCGCACCACCTCCCAGGTGGTGCAGCCCAGGCCGTAGGCCGACTCGCGCAGGATGGGGGGCACGATCTCGAACACGTCACGCATCACGGCCGCCACGAACGGGAGCACCATGAACGCCAGCACGATGCCGGCCGCCAGGATGCCAAAACCGTTGGTGCTGCCCCCGAACAGGAACCCCACCAAGGGCATGGAGCCCAGCAGCTTCTGCACCGGCATCTGGAAGTAGTCGGCAAACAGGGGGGCAAATACAAACAGGCCGAACATGCCGTAGATGATGGAAGGCACGGCAGCCAGCAACTCCACCGCCGTGCCCAAGGGGCGGCGCAGCCACACAGGGCAGGTTTCTGTAAGAAACAGCGCGATGCCGAACGCAAGAGGCACTGCGATCAACAGTGCGATGCCCGCGCTGGCGATGGTGCCGACAATGGCGATCGCAGCACCGAATTCTTCATTGATGATGTCCCACTCCACGCGCCAGATGAACTGAACGCCGAACTTGTGAAACGCCGGCCATGCGTAGATGAACAGGGACACGATGATGCCAAGCAACGCGGCCAGCACCAACAGGGACAGACTCTGGGTCAGCCGATGGAAAAAAATGTCCTGAAGCCGCTGCCGCTTGGCAATCGACACCATGGACTTGGTGGGGACGTCCGTCTTCTTGACAGACACAGGTTGCGAACTCATGGTGGTTCCCACGCTCATGTTGACTCCCATCTGGCTTCTGGAGGCCCCACAAACCAGCGCCCATCCGCCAGACGAACTGGCCGACAGGCGCTATTTTGGCGGCAGACTACTTATTTCTTGATCTGCGACCACACTTTGGAACGAATCTCGGCCGTCAGGCTGTCCGGCAGCGGCACGTAGTCCAGCTCAGCGGCCATGCCCTTGCCGTTCTTGAAAGCCCAGTCAAAGAACTTCAGCACCTCAGCCGACTGGGCCTTGTCTGCAGGGTCCTTGTACATCAGGATGAACGACGCGGTGCTCACGGGCCAGCTGTCGGTGCCCTTGGCATTGACCATCGAAATACCCATCCCCGGCACGCTGAACCAGTCGGCACCCGCTGCTGCTGCCGCGAACGTCTTGTCATCAGGGCTCACATACTTGCCGTCGGCGTTCTGCAATTGCAGGAAGTTCATGTTGTTCTTCTTGACGTAGGCGTACTCCACGTAGCCCAGCGCCCCCTTCACACGGGTGACGTTGGCGGCAACGCCTTCATTGCCTTTGCCACCGACAGAGGAAGCTGCGGGCCACTTCACGGCAGCACCCTTGCCCACCGTATCGGCCCACTCTTTGCTCACCACCGACAGATAGTCGGTCCAGTTGAACGTGGTGCCGGAGCCATCGGCACGGTGCACCACCGTAATGTTCTGGTCGGGCAGGGTCTTGCCGGGGTTCAGCGCCGACAGCTTGGGATCGTTCCACTTGCTGATCTTTCCCAGGAACATTTCGGCCAGCACGGGGCCGGTCACGCGCAGTTCGCCGGGCTTGAAACCGTCGAGGTTGATCACAGGCACGGTGCCGCCGATGATGGCCGGGAACTGCACCATGCCGTCTTTGTCCAGGTCAGCGCCCGACACAGGAGCGTCCGTTGCGCCAAACGCCACGGTCTTGGCGCGAATCTGACGGATACCCCCCGAGGAACCGATGGACTGGTAGTTCAGACCGGTGCCCGTTTCCTTCTTGTAGGCCTCGGCCCACTTGGCGTACATCGGGAAGGGGAACGTGGCCCCTGCACCCGTGATGTCTGCCGCAAAGGCGCCACCAAAAGCCATGGAGGCCAGCGCGACAGCGACGGTTTTGAGAAATGTGCGTTTCATTCGATACCTTTCGGCGAGTGGGTTGACAGAACAGCACGTACTCTAGGGGCGCAACGTGACAGTTCAGTGACACAAACATGCACCACATCAGCCCACCATGGAGGCCCATCGACAGCCAAGACATCTTCATTCTTTCGTCACATTTGCCAGACACACTTCGCGAGTCCATGCCATCGCACCACGCAGCCCACCGCGTGTCTGGCCCCATGCCCCACCCCGGCAGACACTCGGGGTACGATGCCGAACGAAGCTTCACCAAGAATCCCATGCAGAACGGCACTCGTCTCGCCGCAGTCGACCTCGGCTCCAACAGTTTCCGCCTCGAAATCGGGCGCTATGAATTTGGTCACATCCACCGGGTGGAGTACCTCAAGGAGACAGTTCGGCAAGGCAATGGCCTGGACCGGGACCACAACCTGAGCCACGAGGCCATGCAACGCGGCTGGGACTGCCTCGCCCGCTTTGCCGAGCGGCTGGCGGACTTTCCCCGCGCCCAGGTGCGCGCCGTTGCCACCCAGACGCTGCGAGAGGCGCGCAACCGCGAAGAGTTCCTGCGGCGGGGAAGCGAAGTTCTGGGTCACCCGATCGACGTGGTATCGGGCCTGGAAGAAGCCCGGCTGATCTATCAGGGCGTGGCGCGGCTGCTGCCGCAGTCGGGTGAACGCAGACTGGTGGTGGACATTGGCGGTCGCTCCACGGAACTGATCCTGGGCGAGCAATTCACCCCCCATGCCGTCGCCTCGTTCAGGGTAGGCAGCGTGGCCTGGTCGAGCCGCTATTTCGCCGAGGGGGCATTTAGCAGCCAAGCCTTCGCCGCGGCAGAGATTGCCGCCAAGGCCGTACTGGACGAGGCCCTGGAGACATACCGCCGCGACACCTGGGAGGTGGCCTACGGCTCGTCCGGCACGGTCGGGGCCGTCGGCGACATTCTGACCGCGGCCGGACAGCCTGAAGGGATCATTTCCCGCTCCGACCTGGACTGGCTGCGCGAGCGCCTGCTGCGCGCACAAAGTGCCGACAAGATCCGGCTGGAGGGGCTCAAGGAAGACCGGCGCGCCGTGATCGGCGGCGGGCTGAGCGTGCTGCGTGCCGTTTTCGATCTGCTCGATATCGACGAAATGCGGGTGGCCCAGGGCGCACTGCGCCAAGGCGCCATGTACGACCTTCTGGACCGTGAGCAACCCGAAACCGACTTGCGGACGTCCACCGTGCAGGGGCTGGTGCACAGTTTTGCCGTGGACCGAAGCCATGCAGAGCGCGTGGCACGCGTTGCCTGCGCCCTGTTTGAGCAGGCCATGCCCTCGCATACCGGGACCGCGCTGCGCAAACTGAACTGGGCCGCCCAGCTGCATGAAATAGGCTGCCGAATTTCGCACAGCGACTACCACCGTCACGGCGCCTACATTCTGGACAACACCGATGTGGCCGGTTTCGCCCAGCACGAACTCCACCGGCTGGGCATGCTGGTGCTCGGGCATCGGGGGAAAGTGCGCAAACTCGAAGCAGACCTGAATGACGCGAGCTTCGCGCTGCAGCTTGTATGCCTGCGCCTGGCTGTGGCGCTGTGCCATGCCCGCCGCGACCCGGATATGGAAGGCGTCACGCTGGCCCTGCGCGGCCAGCGCTTTCAGCTGGGCACACGCAGGGGCTGGGCGGCGGCCTATCCGCAGTCCGCCCATCTGCTGCGCGAGGAAATGCTGGCCTGGCAGCGCACCCCCTGGGACATGCAGGCAGACCTTCCCTGACACCAGGAAATAAACGATATATACTGTTTATACCTTTTTAATCGTCCTTCAGGATCACCATGGCCAAGAGTCCCCAGCCCGCCACGCAACCCGACGCCGCTCCAGCACGAACCCGGCCCGCCCGCCAGGCTCCAGTCAAGGCCGTGGCATCGCCCCCCGTCCGCAAGCGCGCCATGGTGCCAAAGGTGGCGGCAGCGCCAGCCCCCGAGAAAGAAACCAAACCCAAGAAGCCCAAGCTCGTCCGTGACAGTTTCACGTTCCCCAAGGACGAATATGCCGTGATCGAGGCACTGAAATTGCGGGCGGCGCAACTGTCCCAGCCCGCCAAAAAAAGCGAAATCCTGCGTGCGGGGCTGAAAGCCCTGTCCAGCATGTCGGATGCGGGGCTGCGTTCCGCCCTCCAGGCCGTCCCCACCATCAAGACCGGCCGGCCAAAATCCGAGAAATAGGCCTTGCGCCCGCGCATGCACGCGGGCCAGCGGCTCACAGAAAATCCGGGGCCTGCACCGTCAGCAGAATGGTTTCGCTGGAATCCATGCGCTGGCGTTGGCGCAACCACCAGACAGAGCCTTTGCGCAGCGCACAGACGCCGGAATGCATCCCCAGCAGCTGGGCCACTGTCTGGCCCAGCACCGGCTGGTGCCCCACCACCAGCACGGCGCCCCGGGCACGCGGCCACTGAACCAGTTCGAGCAGATCGTGCGCCGTCCCATCGGGCAGGAGTTCAGAACGCAGCTTGTACTTGCGCCCCAATGCGCGGGCAGTCTGCTCGGCCCGGCACGCGGGACTGGACAAAACCCGAAGCCCCTCAGGGAGATGCCTGTCAAGCCACGCCGCCATGCGGGCCGCCTGCTTCTCGCCGCGCGCGGTCAGCGGACGCTGCATGTCGTCCTCGCCCTCCTCGGCTTCGGCGTGGCGCCACAGGATCAGATCCATGGTTTACCCCTTCTGACCTGAAGGAGCATACCGGCCCATGAGTGCATTCTGTGCACCTGTCCCGGCAACGGGATTTCCGGCCGGGACATACGCTCCCCCTGGCCGCAGCTCCCATGCATCACGGTCGTCGTGCAGGTAGGCCACCAGGCACTCGTCGATGATGCGCTGGCGAAGATCCGGGTCCGTGACGGGCCAGGACACCTCAACCCGGCGCATCATGTTGCGGTTCATCCAGTCCGCGCTGGACAGGTACAGCTCTTCTTCTGCACCGCAGCGAAAGTAGAAGACCCTGGAATGCTCCAGAAAGCGGCCAATGATCGAGCGCACACGAATGTTGCCGGTCACTCCCGGCACTTGTGCCGGCAAGATGCACGCGCCGCGGACAATGAGATCGATTCGCGCCCCACGCTGTCCAGCCAGCACCAGGGCGCGCACAATGGCCTCATCGGTCAAAGCATTCATTTTGGCGACAATGCGCCCCCCCTCCCCCCGCTGTGCAGCGAGCCCGACCTGTTCGATTTTTTCAAGGGTGCGGCGATGCAGATGGAAAGGGGCCACCAGCAGACGGCGCATGCGCGGCAGGCGGTTCTGGCTGGCCAGGTGATTGAACACACTGTCCATGTCGGCCGTGGTGTCCGCATCGGCAGTGAGATAGCTCAGGTCGGTATACAGCCTTGCCGTGCCCGGGTTGTAATTGCCCGTGGACAAATGCCCGTAGCGAACCAGCTGACGCCCTTCACGCCGGGTGACCAGCAGCATCTTGGCGTGGGTCTTGAGCCCCACCACGCCAAACACCACCTGTGCCCCAACCGACTCCAGCGCCTCGGCCCAGTTGATGTTGGCTTCTTCGTCGAATCGTGCCTTGAGCTCCACAACCGCCATGACTTCCTTGCCCCTGCGGACCGCTTCGCGCAGCAGATCCAGCATTTGCAGATCGGACCCGGTGCGGTAGATGGTCTGTTTGATGGCGACCACCTGCGGGTCATGGACCGCCTCACGCAGAAACGTCAATACGCCATCAAAACTCTCGAAGGGCTGGTGCATGACCACATCCCGCTGGCGCAGCTGCTCCATGATGGATACGCCCTGCTGCAAGAAATGCGGCCAGACAGGACGCCTGGGCGGAAAAAGCAACGACGGGTCCGCCACGAGGTCCACCAGCTGCGCCAGCCGAACCAGATTCACCGGTCCATGGACACGGTACAGCGCGGCACGGGGCAGGTCGAACTGCCGCAGCAAGAAGTCGGACAAATACTCCGAACAACCGGCAGACACTTCGAGACGCACGGCCTGGCCGAAGTTGCGCTGCTGCAATCCCTGCCGAAGCACCATGCGCAGGTTGCGTGCGTCCTCTTCGTCCACCGCCAGATCGGAGTGCCGGGTCACCCTGAACTGCGAAAACTGCGTGACCTCGCGGCCGGGGAAAAGATCGTCCAGGTGGGCGCGTATGACACTTGACACACTGACAAACTGCATGCCCCTGGACGCGACACTGGACGGCATGCGCATGAAGCGGGGCAGCAGACGCGGCACGCGCACGATGGCGATTTCATTCTCTCGCCCGAAGGCGTCACGCCCCTTGAGCCGCACAATGAAATTGAGCGACTTGTTGGCGACCTGGGGAAACGGATGTGCAGGGTCCAGACCCACCGGTACAAGCAGTGGCCGGACTTCGCGGAGAAAATACTCATGCACCCAGCGCCGCTGAGCCGCCGTGCGATCGCCGTGCGATACCACATGGATGCCCTTCTTCGCCAGCGCGGGAATCAGAGCATCGTTGTACAAGGCGTACTGCCGCTCCACCAGATCATGGGCCTTGGCTGCGAGCGCCTCAAAGGAGGCCACGGTGTAGGGCCCCTTCGTCTCGCCATTGCTGGCCGCCGTGATGTGGGGCTCCGCGCGCACCTCGAAAAACTCGTCCAGGTTGGAGGACACGATGCTGAGAAACCGCAGGCGTTCGAGCAGCGGCACATCCTTGCGGATCACCCAGTCAAAAACCCTCTCGTTGAATGCCAGAATGCTGTGATCACGGTCCAGGAACTCTGCCGGAGCCTGCTCCAGCGACGGCTCCGGGCTGGCATCGGTGACTGCGGGAGGCGTCACCGGCTCCACCGCAGCCTGCATGCCGCCCTGCAACTCAACGCCAGGCGTACCGGCAGCTGTGGCTTCGTGCGACAAGGTCACGTTTTTTTCGTTGGGAAAGGGTGACATGGGCACGTTCAATTGCAGAAAGAACTCGAAGTATTCGGGTCGGCAATGACAATTTGATGACACCCATCATTACATTGGCGTGACGCACCATGTCAAGTTTTTCCCTGCCCTCTAGCTCCCCAGGAAATGCTTGCGGTACCGCGCCGGCAGGTCGCCGATCCGCATCATCATGGGCAGATCCGCGGAGTTGAAGTCGGGGTCCCAGGCCGGCGCACCCAGCACACGGGCACCCAGTCGCAAATAGCCTCGGATGAGGGCCGGCGGCTCGATGTCCAGGGAGTCGTCAAGCCGCTCCACCGGCAAAGGCAAACGGGGCAGCACCTGGTACTCAATCGCCGCCAGATGCGTCTGGCGCAATTGCCGCCAGATGCTTGCGGCCGCGTCACCGCAGACCACGCCGTTGCGCACCATGGGAATGCTGGCGCATCCCACCATGGTGTCGAGCTGGTTTCTCACCATGAAGTCCGCCAGCGCCCCCCATAGCGCCAGGATCACGCCACCGTGCCGGTGCTGGGCATGAACGCAACTGCGTCCCAGCTCCACCATGCGCGAGCGCAGGCTGCGCAGCCGGGTCAGATCGAATTCCGTATCGCTGTAGGTACTTCCCACCCGCTGCGCCTGCGCCGGTGTCAGAACGCGGTAGGTCCCAATGACTTCCCGGGTCTGTGCATCGCGCACCAGCAAGTGCTCGCAGTAATCGTCAAAAATGTCGATGTCATGCCCCGCAATGGGAGACTTCAACCGCGCGCCCATTTCGGTGGCGAACACGTCGTACCTCAGTTTCTGTGCCTGCCTGACTTCATCCAGGTGACGCGCCCAAGCCACTTCCACGCCAGCACGCCCGGGCGCAATGGCCACTGCATCACCCGGGCGGTCCGGGCAATGAAGCGACCCCCGGGGCAGGGAAACAGGCGACAACGGGAGCGTAGGACTGGGCAAATCGTTCATGGTGGACTCCTTGGGTCTGTCTGCCACCGCCGCAGCGGTGACACATCCGGGCAGGGAACTCGGCATGGGTCTCCTGCCATCGCAGTGTGGAGCCTCCCCATGACGGCACCATGTCAGCGCCATGACCGGGCAATGACGCCTCGACCGTTGCCGCGCTCTCCCGGCGGCACCGTCCATAGCCCTGCGCCAGCCTTCAGCGAGGAATCCTGATACACTTGAATACACTTTTACGACGAAGCCGGGGATGCTCCCGCCCCGTCATCCTCGGTGAAATGTCTTTGTTGCACGACAGTCCCGGCTCAAGTCCGCCCGAACCCCCGCCAGACACAGCCCTTGAACGCACCTTGCGTGAACAGCAGACGCTGCTGGACAACGCAGGAGCGGGGATTGCGTTCATCCGCCAGCAACGCGTGGTGCGCTGCAATCTGCGCTATGCGCAGATCTTCGGCTACGACGCCCCCGAGGATTTGTGCGGCCAGCGCAGCGAGAGCTTCTACCCCGACACCACCGCCTTTCGCGAACTTGGGCGCGCCGCCTATCCCGTGGTGTCTGCCGGGGAAACCTTCCGCGTCGAAAGGCTCATGCGGCGGCGTGACGGCTCCATGTTCTGGGGCCGCCTGACGGGCAGCCTGATCAATCCGAAAGACACGTCGGAAGGCTCCATCTGGATCATTGACGACATCAACGAGCAGAAGAACGCCCAGGTTCAACTGGATGCAGCCATCTGGGAAAAGCAGATCCTCCTGGACAACGCGATGGTCGGCATTGTCTATCTGCGCGACCGGCACCTCACGCGGTGCAACCGGCATTTCGAACAAATGCTGGGCTACGGCCCCGGTGAACTGGAGGGCAGCTCCTCCCGGCGCTGGCTTCCGGACGAGGCCGCCTGGGAAGACGTGGGAAGGCGGTGCTACGAACCCCTGGCCCAGGGGCTGTCATTCGAAGGTGAGCTGCCGCTGCGCCGCAAGGACGGCACACCCGTGCTGTGCGACGTTCGCAGCAAGGCCATCGATCCGTCCAATCTTGCCCTGGGGTCCATCTGGATCTGCATGGACATCACGGAGCGCAAACAGGCACAAACGGAACTGATCAAGGTGCATGCCGAGCTGGAATCCCTGGTGGCCGAACGGACGCAGCAATTGCGCGACACGGTGGCCACCCTGCACCGCGAGATCGATGACCGCAAGCTGGACCAGGAGCGCATCTACTGGCTGGCGCACTACGACCCCCTCACCGGCCTGCCCAACCGCACCCTGCTGGCGGAACGCAGCACACAGGCCATCGAGGTGGCACGCCAGGACCAGACGCCGATTTCCGTGATTTTCCTGGACCTCGATCACTTCAAGCATGTAAACGACTCCCTGGGCCACCGCGTAGGCGATGCCCTGCTGGTACAGATTGCCAAGCGCCTGCGTGCCGTGGTGCGTGAAAAAGACACTGTCTGCCGGCTGGGCGGCGACGAATTCATCCTGTTGTTGCCGGGTGCAAACGCGAAAGGGGCTGCGCGTGTGGCGGGCAAGCTGCTCGAAGCGTCGCGCCAGCCCTACCAGATCGATCACCATGAACTCACCATGGCCCCCTCCATGGGGATTGCCGTGTATCCGGACGATGGCAACGACTTCGACTCCCTGAGCCAGTCGGCCGACGTGGCCATGTACCGCGCCAAGCAGGGTGGCCGCAACACCTACCGGTTTTTCACACCCGAAATGCAGGCCCACTCGGTCCGTGCACTGCAACTGGAAAACGCTCTGCGCCGTGCGCTTGAACGGGATCAGTTCAGTCTTCACTACCAGCCGCAGGTGTGCATCGCCACACAGCAGGTGCTGGGCGTCGAGGCACTGTTGCGCTGGCAGCACCCTGAACTGGGCATGGTCTCGCCCGCCGAATTCATTCCCATCGCGGAAGACTGCGGCCAGATCCTGCCCATCGGGGAATGGGTCTTGCGTACTGCGCTCGCCCAGCTCAAGAGTTGGCACACGCAAGGGCTGATTCTTCCGTCCATCTCGGTCAATCTGTCGGCCGTGCAATTTCGCCAGCCCCGGCTGCCCGAGCTGATCGCGCGGATTCTTGCCGATGCCGGACTCACCCCCTGCTCGCTCGAACTGGAGCTGACCGAAGGGGTGGCCATGGACGATCCGCGCATGGCCATCGACACCATGGACCAGCTGCATGCACTCGGGGTACGGCTCTCGATCGATGACTTTGGAACGGGATATTCCTCTCTGAGCCAACTCAAGCGCTTCCCCATCAGCAAGCTCAAGATCGACCAGTCGTTCGTGCGCGATCTTGGCGAGGATGCCAATGACCGTGCCATCGTCAGCGCCATCATCCGCATGGCGCAGGCGCTTGGCATGCACACCATCGCGGAAGGGGTGGAGACGCGAGAGCAGTTCGATTTCCTGCGCGATCAGGGCTGCGACCAGGCCCAGGGCTTCTACTGCGGGCACCCGCAAGCGGCCGACCAGCTCCAGGTTTATCTCCAGGCCTGCCGCAAGGCCCAGCTAAGCGCCACCGCGACGGGAAAGCGCCCAAACCCCACCAGCGCGTTCACGGCCTTCCTGCGCTGAAGAACGGTCAACGCAC
The DNA here is from genome assembly GCA_024709845.1 of Burkholderiaceae bacterium. Lineage (GTDB taxonomy): Bacteria > Pseudomonadota > Gammaproteobacteria > Burkholderiales > Burkholderiaceae_C > Simplicispira. The sequence continues at coordinate 19,663 of JANJVX010000134.1, forward strand.
CGGGTAGGCGTACATGAGCCCGCCCTGTGTCCACGGCCTGTTGAGGCCACGCGGCAAACCCAGGGCCGATTTGGGGCCGACGTTGCGCTCGAAGATTTCACCGTAATGGCCGGTGGCCTTGAGCGCACGGGCCATCCATTCCTTGTCCAGCCCCAGCATGGTCCCGGTGTCCCCGGCCCCTCCCAGGATGCGCTGCACTGCGGGGTCCTGGTTGCTGCCCTTGATCTGGTCCACCCGGGCCTGGGTGATTCCGAACTCTTCCGCCTCGATCAGGCCGTGAATCACCCATTTGACAATGGCGTACCACTCGTCATCACCCCGGCGCACCAACGGCCCCAGGGGCTCCTTGGAGATCAGTTCCGGCAGGATCATGTGTTCGGCGGGTTTGGCCGCCTGCCTGCTGCGGATGGACGCCAGGCCCGAGGCATCAGAGGTATAGGCACTGCAACGGCCCGCAAAATAGGCCGCCGTCGCGGCCTCTTCCTTCTCGAACAGCACGGGCTCGACACCCAGGCCGTTGGCCTTGGAGTAGTCGTGCAGATTGCGCTCGGACGTGGTGCCTGACTGCACGCACACCTTGTGTCCCTTGAGCTGCCGGGCATTCCGCAGGCCACTGCGGGCATGCACGATAAAACCCTGCCCGTCATAGTAGGTGACAGCCGTGAGCAGCAGCCCCATCGACACTTCATGCGACAGCGTGAAGGTGGTGTTGCGTGAAAGCACATCGACCTCGCCCGACTGCAGCGCGGTGAAACGTTGCTGGGCCGTCAGGGGCACGTATTTGACCTTGGCTGCATCGCCCAGCACGGCGGCAGCAATGGCACGGCAGATGTCCACGTCCAGCCCCATCCACCGGCCGCCCGCATCAGGCGCCGAAAAGCCCGCCAGACCGGTATGCACGCCACAGACCATTTGCCCCCGGGCCCGGATGCCCTCCAGGGTCTTGCCCGCCTGGGCCGGCACGGAGAACAGCGCTGCGGCCATTGCCAGCACGGCAAGCCCCCCCCTCACCCGCATTCTCTTCATGTACCCGTCTCCGTCTTTCTGCCCTGGACTTCGCCAGCCAGCATAGCATTCTTGTACTTTGAATTTATGCAAAATAGGGCAAAAAAGCCCATGCACAAAGCGTTAATAGCTATTTTTATTATAGCAATCAACCCTGGCGCGCAGCCTCGGCCAGGCGTTCCGCGCTGGCACTGGCCTGCGCCATGTCACGCGCCTCGACCATCACGCGCAGCAGGGGCTCGGTACCGCTGGCGCGAATCAGCACACGCCCGGCGTCACCCAGCTCAGCCTCCACCGCCTGCGTTTCCCGGGCCAGCCGGGCGTTGGATCGCCAATCCTGCCCAGGCGGGAGGCGCACATTCAGCAGCACCTGCGGAAACAGTGTCACGCCTGCCAGCATCTGCGCCAGGCTGAGGCCATTGCGGACACAGGTCTGCAGCACCTGCAAGGCGCTGACCAGACCATCGCCCGTGGTGTGCCTGTCCAGCACCAGCAGATGGCCCGATCCCTCGCCCCCCAGCACCCAGCGGTGCCGTGCAAGTTCTTCGAGCACGTAGCGGTCACCCACCTTGGCACGCACCAGCTTGACGCCGCGCTCCTTCAACGCCAACTCCACCGCCATGTTGGTCATGAGCGTACCGACGACACCGGGCACATGCTCGTCGCGCCCCATGCGGTCACGCACCATGAGGTAGAGCAATTCATCACCGTTGTACAGGCGCCCGGCAGCATCCACCATCTGCAGCCGGTCAGCGTCTCCATCGAGTGCGACACCGTAGTCGGCATGGTTGGCGCGCACCGAGCGCACCAGTGCATCCGGGTGCGTGGCACCCACTTCATGGTTGATGTTCAGGCCATCGGGCGAGCAGCCAATGGCGATGACTTCCGCCCCCAGCTCATGGAACACCTTGGGTGCAATGTGGTAGGCGGCCCCATGCGCCGCATCGACCACGATCTTGAGGCCCTTGAGCGTCAGATCCTGGGCAAAGGTGCTTTTGCAGAATTCGATGTAGCGCCCTGCCGCATCGTCAAGCCGGCGCGTTTTGCCCAGAGCCGCCGACTCGACCCAGACAGGCGGCTCATCCAGCGCGGCTTCCACGGCCTGCTCCCAGGTGTCGGGCAGTTTGGTGCCCTGGGCGCTGAAAAACTTGATGCCATTGTCTGGAAAAGCATTGTGGCTGGCCGAAATCACGACCCCCAGACTGGCGCGCTGCGCGCGCGTGAGATAGGCCACCCCCGGTGTGGGCAGGGGCCCGAGCAGCAGCACATCGACCCCGGCGGAGTTGAAGCCCGACTCCAGGGCGCTTTCAAGCATGTAGCCGGAGATGCGCGTGTCCTTGCCGATCAGAACCGTGGGCCGCTCCTCCGTCTGGCGCAACACCCTGCCCACGGCGTGGGCCAGGCGCAGCACGAAGTCCGGGGTGATCGGGGCCTGCCCCACCGTTCCACGGATGCCATCGGTGCCAAAGTACTTGCGTGTCATGCCGGGTATTCCTTGTTGTTGCGGATGTCGGGGGTGTGGACTTCCTGCACGTGCATGGCTTGCCAGACGGCCAGCGCCTGCGCTGTCTCGCGCACATCATGCACGTGCAGCACGCGTGCGCCGCGTTCGGCGGCCAGCAATGCGGCCGCCACGCTGGGCAGCAGGCGCTCTGCCACCTCCAGCCCGGTCACGGCGCCCAGCGACGACTTGCGCGACCAGCCAGCCAGCAGCGGGTAGCCCAGCACCCGCAATGCGCCCTGCCGGGCCAGCAAGGCAAAGTTCTGCTCCACGGTCTTGCCAAAACCAATGCCGCTGTCCAGCACAATGCGATTCATTTTGACCCCCAGGGCTTGAAGCGCCTGCGCTGATTGCTCTAAAAATGAGAGCACCAGCGGAACGCAATCCCCCTCCATTGGAGCGGCCTGCATGGTTTGCGGATCGCGGTGCATGTGCATCAGCACGACCCCGCAGGAAGGATGCGCGGCCACCACCGGTGCAGCACCCGGCTGACGCAGCGCCCAAATGTCGTTGACGATGTCCGCCCCCAGGTCCAGCACCTGCTGCATCACCTCGGGCTTGTAGGTGTCCACGGACACCGGCACCCCCAGGTGCACCGCCTCGCGCACCACGGGCAGCACGCGCGCCAGTTCTTCGTCCAGCGCCACGGCGGGGCTGCCCGGACGGGTCGATTCGCCGCCGATGTCCAGGATGTCGGCACCATCGCGCAGCAGTTGCTCGCAATGGCGCAGCGCGGACACGGCCGTGGCGTGGCGCCCGCCATCGGAAAAAGAATCGGGGGTGGCGTTCACGATCCCCATGATCCGGGGACGGGACAGGTCAATGGCGAAGCGGGCGGTTTGCCAGATCATGCGTATCCAACGAATACAGAAACGAAAAAACGGGGCACAGCAGGCCCCGTTCTGATGGACTCCACCGCAGTCTTCAGGCAGCGGTGGGTGCAGGATCCGTGGTCACTGCCGGTGTGCCACCGCTGGACCCGTCACCGCCCGAGGAAGGCGTGCGCGGCGTCCAGTCCTTCGGGGGGCGTGGCGGCTTGCCCGCCATGATGTCGTCGAGCTGGTCGCTGTCGATGGTTTCCCATTCGAGCATGGCCGTGGCCATGGCATGCATCTTGTCCTGGTGCTCCTCGATCAGGCGGCGTGCCAGTGCGTACTGCTCGTCGATGATGCGGCGCACTTCTGCATCGACCTTCTGCATGGTCTCTTCCGAAATGTTGGTGGTCTTGGTGACCGAGCGGCCCAGGAACACCTCGCCCTCGTTCTCGGCATACACCATGGGACCCAGCGCCTCGGTCATGCCGTAGCGCATTACCATGTCGCGCGCGATGTGGGTGGCGCGCTCGAAGTCGTTGCTCGCGCCCGTGGTCATCTGGTGCATGAACACTTCTTCGGCGATGCGGCCGCCGAACAGCATGGCAATCTGGTTCAGCATGTACTCCTTGTCGTAGGAGTAGCGGTCCTTCTCGGGCAGGCTCATGGTCACGCCCAGTGCGCGGCCACGCGGGATGATGGTGACCTTGTGCACCGGGTCGCACTTGGGCAGCAGCTTGCCGATGAGGGCGTGACCCGCCTCGTGATAGGCCGTGTTGCGGCGCTCCTCCTCGGGCATGACCATGCTCTTGCGCTCGGGGCCCATGATGATCTTGTCCTTGGCCTTCTCGAAATCCTGCATCTCGACGGTGCGCGCATTGCGGCGCGCGGCCATGAGTGCAGCCTCGTTGCACAGGTTGGCCAGGTCGGCGCCCGACATGCCGGGCGTGCCACGGGCGATCACACCCGGGTTCACATCCTGGCCCACGGGAATCTTGCGCATGTGCACGTTCAGGATCTGCTCGCGGCCCCGGATGTCGGGCAGCGTGACATAGACCTGGCGGTCAAAGCGGCCGGGACGCAGCAAGGCGGCATCCAGGATGTCGGGGCGGTTGGTGGCGGCCACCACGATCACGCCGAGGTTGGTCTCGAAGCCGTCCATCTCGACCAGCATCTGGTTCAGCGTCTGCTCGCGCTCGTCGTTGCCGCCGCCCAGGCCGGCGCCACGCTGGCGGCCCACGGCGTCGATTTCGTCGATGAAGATGATGCAGGGGGCGTTCTTCTTGGCGTTTTCAAACATGTCGCGCACGCGGGCCGCACCCACGCCGACAAACATTTCCACGAAGTCGGAACCCGAGATGCTGAAGAACGGCACCTTGGCCTCGCCCGCAATGGACTTGGCCAGCAGCGTCTTGCCGGTGCCCGGAGGGCCGACCAGCAGCAGGCCGCGCGGAATGCGGCCGCCAAGCTTCTGGAATTTCGAGGGGTCTTTCAGGAAGTCCACAACCTCCTTGACTTCTTCCTTGGCCTCGTCGCACCCGGCGACGTCGGCAAACGTCACGGTGTTGTTGTTCTCGTCGAGCATGCGCGCCTTGCTCTTGCCAAAGCTGAAGGCACCACCCTTGCCGCCGCCCTGCATCTGGCGCATGAAGTACACCCACACGCCGATCAGCAGCAGCATCGGGCCCCAGCTGACCAGCAGGGTCATGAGCAGCGAGCCTTCCTCGCGCGGCTTGACGTCGAACTTGACGTTGTTGTTGATCAGATCGCCCACCAGACCCCGGTCAAGGTAGGTGGCGGTGGTGCGGATGCGGCGGTCATCCTGGGTCACGGCCACGATCTCGGTGCCGCCCTGCCCCTCCTGGATGGTGGCGCTCTTGATGCGGTTGTTGCGCACCTCTTCCAGGAACTCCGAATAGCCGATGTGGCCCGCAGCGCCGACCGCACGCGTGTCGAATTGCTTGAACACGGTGAACAGCACCATGGCGATGACCAGCCATACGGCAACTTTTGAAAACCACTGATTGTTCAAGCGGAGCTCCAGTGAGGGTGGCTAAATGATTTCACGTGCAAATGGGGCCAATTTTAGGCGTTTCAACCCAGGGCGGGTTTGCAATACCCCCTGGCACCCCTGGGAGGATCGCGGTTTTGTTCCATTCCACTGCGCAGGCTCAAAACCGCGCAGGCATCAGCCCTTGCTTTTCAGACCGATGCCGACCAAAAAGGTTTCCGACGACTTGTCGCGTGATGCCTTGGGTTTGACCGGCTTGACCACACGGAAGGTTTCGCGGAACAGTTGCACCAGTTCGACATATCCGCCGCCATGGAACAGCTTGACGACCAGCGCCCCCTCCGGCCGCAGGTGGGTGCAGGCGAAATCCACGGCCAGTTCCACCAGGTGCGCGATGCGCGTGGCGTCCGTCGAGGCGATGCCCGACAGATTGGGCGCCATGTCAGACACAACGACATCCACAACCCGGCCCTGCAGCGCCTCTTCCAGCTGCGCCAGCACTTCGGGCTCACGGAAATCGCCTTGCAGATAGGTCACGCCCTCGATGGGCTCCATGGGCAGGATGTCGAGTCCGATGATGGCCCCGTTGAGCGCGCCGACGGCCGCGCCCGTCGGCGAGAGGCGACGGCGCACATACTGGCTCCAGGCGCCGGGCGCACAGCCCAGATCCACCACCGTGGCCCCAGGACGGATCAGGCCGAACTGTTCATCGATTTCCTTGATCTTGTAGGCCGCGCGTGCGCGGTAGCCGTCCTTCTGCGCCTGCTTGACGTAGGGGTCATTCACATGGTCGTGCAGCCACGCCTTGTTGACCTTCTTGCTCTGGGTTTTGGTTTTCATGCTTCTTTCGTCCTGCCTCGATAATACGGCCCATGCCCCAAATTGAACTCACCCCCGCCGAGCGCCGCGAGTACCGCGCCGCCGCCCACCACCTGGACCCCGTCGTGCTCGTCGGTGGCGATGGCCTGACCCCTGGCGTGCGCAAGGAAATCGACGCCGCCCTCAATGCCCACGGCCTCATCAAGATCCGCGTGTTCGGCGATGACCGTGCCGCGCGCGAGCTGATGTACCAGGAACTGGCCGCGGAACTGAATGCCGCGCCTGTTCAGCACATCGGCAAGCTGCTGGTGCTGTGGCGCCCGCAACCGGCCAAGGAGCGCACCGTTGATGAGGACCGCATGCCCGGCCCGAAGGATGTCAAGGTTCTCAAGTACAGCAAGCGCGGCGGCCAGCGGCCCGAAATCAAGACGCTGCGCGTGCTCGGCAACCAGCGCCTGACACCCGGCGGCCAGATCAAGCGGGCCAAGAAGCGCAAGCCCACCTCGGTCAAGAAGCGCCAGGCCGACTGAGCCGATGAGCACCACCACTGGCACGGCGCGCCAGCGCCATGTGATCTGCATGAAGTGGGGCACCAAGTACGGCCCCGAATACGTCAACCGCCTTTACGCCATGGTGCGCCGCCACCTCGGCGGCGATTTCAACTTCGTCTGCCTGACCGACGACAGCACAGGCATCCGCTCCGAGGTGCAGTGCCTGCCCATCCCGCCGCTGGACCTGCCCCCGGGCATTCCCGAGCGCGGCTGGACCAAGCTGGCCACCTTCAGCGCCGACCTGCACGGCCTGCGCGGCACGGCGCTGTTCCTCGACGTGGACGTGGTCATCACCGGCAGCCTGGATGATTTTTTCACCCAGCCGGGCGAGTTCCTCATCATCCACGACTACAAGCGGCCCTGGCGCATCACAGGCAACTCGTCGGTGTACCGCTTCGAGCTGGGCGCGCACCCGGACGTGCTCGAATACTTTCGCGGCCATTTCGACGCAATCCGCAAGCAGTTCCGCAACGAGCAGGCCTACCTGTCGGATTTCCTGCACAAGCAGGGCAAGCTGCAGTACTGGCCCGCCGAGTGGTGCCCAAGCTTCAAGTACCACGGCATTCCCGCCTGGCCCACGAACTACTGGAAGGCGCCGTTCGTTCCGCCCGGCGCGCGCGTGGTGATTTTTCACGGGGAGTGCAATCCGCCCGACGCCCTGGCGGGCCGGCGCAACCGGCGTTTTCGTTTTATCCAGCCCGCTACCTGGGTGGCCGAGCATTGGCGCGAATAAACCGCCTCAGGCCGCTGGCGGCGGTGCTGCCGGGCCGCGCAGCGTGTGCCACAGCGTCATCAGGGCGCAAACCCACTGCAGCGAATACATCAGGGTGCCCACGCCATGCCAGAACTTCAGGTCCTGGCGCGCCACGATGCGCGGCG
>JANJVX010000140.1 GCA_024709845.1 Burkholderiaceae bacterium
CCCCCGCCCCCCACGACGAAAACCAGCTCATCGCCGAGCGCCGCGAAAAACTGCGCGCCCTGCGCGAGGCGCAGGCCCAGGGCAAGGGCGTTGCATTTCCGAACAACTTCAAGCCCACGCACCAGGCGGATGCGTTGCACCTGACGCATGGCGAGACCCCGGCCGAGACGCTGGACGCCACCCCCGTGCCGGTGTGCGTGGCCGGCCGCATGATGCTCAAGCGCGTGATGGGCAAGGCCAGCTTTGCCACGGTGCAGGACGCCTCGGGTCGCCTGCAGCTCTACATCACGCGCGACGCACTGGGCGAAGAGCTGTATGCCGCTTTCAAGCATTGGGACCTGGGCGACATCGTCGGCGCCGAAGGCCTGCTCATGAAGACCAAGACCGGCGAGCTGTCGGTCAAGGTGACCAGCCTGCGCCTGCTGACCAAGAGCCTGCGGCCCATGCCCGACAAGTTCCACGGCATCCACGACCAGGAGGTGAAGTACCGCCAGCGTTACGTGGACCTGATGACCGACGAGCAGGCCCGCAAGCGCTTCGTGGCGCGCAGCAAGGCCGTGAGCGGCATCCGCGACTTCATGGTGCAGCATGGCTTCCTGGAGGTCGAGACGCCCATGCTCCATCCCATCCCGGGCGGCGCCAACGCCAAGCCCTTCGTCACGCACCACAACGCGCTGGAGCAGGAGATGTACCTGCGCATCGCGCCCGAGCTGTACTTGAAGCGCCTGCTCGTGGGCGGCTTCGAGCGCGTGTTCGAGATCAACCGCAACTTCCGCAACGAAGGCATCTCGGTGCGCCACAACCCCGAGTTCACCATGATGGAGTTCTATGCGGCCTACTGGAACTACCAGGACCTCATGGGCTTCACCGAGCAGCTCGTGCGCGACGCTGCCGTGAAGGCCACGGGTACGCTGCAACTGACCTACGGCGGCCGCGAGGTCGATCTGGCCCAGCCTTTCGCACGCCTGACCATCCGTGAGGCGATTTTCCAGCACACCGAGGCGGGCGCCCATGTGGACGATGCCGACTGGCTCATCAGCGCCCTCAAGAAGCTGGGGCTGAGCGAAGAGAAGAACAAGCTCTCGGGCCGCAGCCTGGCCAGCCTGCAGGTGCTGTACTTCGAGGAGACGGTGGAAGACAAGCTGTGGCAGCCCACGTTCATCATGGAGCACCCGACCGAGATCTCGCCGCTGGCCCGCGCCAACGACGCGCGCCCCGAGGTCACTGAGCGCTTCGAGCTCTACATCACTGGCCGCGAGTTCGGCAACGGTTTCAGCGAACTGAACGACGCCGAGGACCAGGCCGCGCGCTTCCATGCCCAGGTATCTGCCAAGGACAGCGGTGACGACGAGGCCATGTACTACGACCATGACTTTGTGCGCGCGCTGGAATACGGCATGCCGCCCGCCGGCGGCTGCGGCATCGGCATCGACCGCCTGATGATGCTGCTGACCGACAGCCCGAGCATCCGTGACGTGATCCTGTTCCCCGCCTTGCGCCGCGAAACCTGACCCGGCCCCGCTGGCCCTGACTGCCATGACCTCCGCCCAGCCCATCGAAACCTCTGCATCGCTGCTGCCACCCATCGGCATGGGGCCGCTCTCCGTGCTGGTGGTGGAGGACCAGGATTCAGTCCGGGCAGCACTGGTGGGCGAGCTGCGCCACGCCGGGGTCTCCGACGTGCTCGAAGCGCCCAACGGCGACGTGGCCCTGCAGCTTTTCAAGCTGCGGCGGCCCGATCTGGTGCTGCTCGACATCCGGCTGCCAGGCAACGACGGCTACTGGGTGGCGCAGCAGATGCGCATGGCCGAGCCAGGCGACTGGACACCCATCATCTTTCTCTCCGGCCTGGACAACGACCTCGACGTCTGGCGCGGCATCGAGGCCGGGGGAGACGACTACCTCGTCAAACCCGTCAAGCCCATCGTGCTCGTGGCCAAGCTGCGCGCCATGCGCCGCCTGCTCGACATGCGTCGGCGCCTGGTGGGCCTGACCGAGGAACTGCACCTGGCCAACCAGCGCCTCAACGAAATGGTCGAGGTCGACGCCCTCACCGGCCTGGTGAACCGGCGTGGCTTCGACCGCATCCTGCACAGCGAGATCGTGGCGGCGCGGCGCGATGGCACCCCCCTCACGCTCATGCTCTGCGATCTGGACCACTTCAAGCGCTACAACGACGCGGCGGGCCATGTGCAGGGCGACAGCTGCCTCAAGGATATTGGCCGCGTGCTGCACGAAGTGTGCGTGCGCCCGCGCGATGTCGCCTCGCGCTACGGCGGCGAGGAGTTCGCGCTGATCCTGCCCAACACGCCCCGCTCGGGTGCCATGACCTTCGCGCGCGCCCTGGGCCAGTTGCTGAGGGCTCGCGCCATTGCCCACCCCGACTCCCCCCTGGGCGGCGTGCTCACGCTCTCGGGTGGCATCACCACCTGCGTGCCCGACGAAAACACCAGCGCCGAAAGCATGATCATGCGCGCCGACCAGGCGCTGTACGCCGCCAAGGCGCAGGGGCGCGACCGCTTCTTCAGCTTCGAAATGCAGCTGGACACCGTGGAGCAGCGCCACGGCTGACGGATGCCCCCTGCAAGCTCCATGCGACGCTCATTAACCCTCTACCTGCCCGACTGGGCCCAGGACTGGCTGGAAATCATCGTCCCGGGCGTGCAGATTGTCTTCATCCTGCTGGCCGCCTGGTTGCTGCAGCACCTGCTGGGGCGGTTGCTGGCCCGTGCCGGGCGGCATTACCAGATTCCCCTGGAGTTGCAGATGCCCATCCACGGCCTGGTGCGCTGGACCATTCTGGCCGCCGCCCTGCTGCTGGTGCTCGAACGCCTGGGGGTCTCCGCCACCGTGCTGTGGACCGCCCTCACCGGCTTTGCCACAGTAGGTGCCGTGGCTTTTTTCGCGGCGTGGAGCGTGCTGTCCAACCTGTTCTGCGCGTTCCTGATCTTCACCGTCGGGCCCTTCCGGCTGGGCGACACCATCGAACTGCTCGACACCGCGGAAAAACCCGGCGCCAAAGGCCGCGTGGTGGACATCAATCTGCTCTACACCACGCTGGAGGATGCGACCGCAGGGCATGGCGGGGCTTTGCTGCAAATCCCCAACACGCTGGTTTTTCAGCGCGTCCTGCGGCGCTGGGAGCCCGGAACCGCCCCGGCATGCAGCACCGAGGCACCGTCACAGAACACGTCCCCCGTTCCCTGACGCACGGCCGCCATCTGCGCCGCGCCGATCAGGGCAGCATCTCCAGCGCCTGCAGGTACGCGGGCTGGAACATCAGCTCATCCCACGCCTGCGGCAAGGTTTCCGGCAGCAGGGCGAGGCGGCGCGACTCGCTGTCCGCGCTGGGATGCCACTGGCCCTGGGCCTGCCGCCCAGCCAGTCCGTCGAGCAGATCGTCCAGCACCTGCCCTTCGCCCAGGCTCTGGTTGCACAGCAGCACCAGATCGCACCCGGCCTGCAGCGCGGCCACGGCTGCGTCGGTAGGACTGACAAGCTGACCCTCGATGTGGCGCGCGCCCTCCATGCTCAGGTCGTCGCTGATGATGGCACCGTCAAAGCCCAGGCGCTCGCGCAGAACATCCTGCAGCCACTTGCGCGAAAAGCCCGCCGGACGGCTGTCCACCCTGGGGTAGATCACATGCGCGGGCATGACGGCGGTGAGCGTGCTGCGCAGCCAGGCGTAGGGCGCGGCATCGTCCTGCAGGATGGCCTTGAGGCTGCGCCGGTCCACAGGCACATCGGTGTGCGAATCGGCCAGAGCGAAACCATGCCCCGGAAAATGCTTGCCGCAGTGCGCCATGCCGGCCTGCAACAGGCCCTGCGCCAGACTCTTGGCCAGCAGCGCGACCACGCGTGGATCGGCGTGGAAGGCGCGGTCGCCGATCACGCCGCTGCCGCCCCAATCAAGGTCGAGCACGGGGGTGAAGGAGAAGTCCACGCCGCAGGCGCGCAGCTCGCTGGCCAGCACGTAGCCCGCCGCTGTGGCGGCATTGGTGGCCGCCATGGCGCCGCTGCCCGGGCCGCCCTTGCCATCGCGCATCCACATTTCCCCCAGGGCGCGCATGGGTGGCAGGTGGGTGAAACCATCGCTGCGAAAGCGCTGCACGCGCCCGCCTTCGTGGTCCACGCAAATCAGCAGGTCGCCGCGCACGGACTTGATGGCGCTGGTGAGTTCGAGCAGCTGCGCACGGCTGATCCAGTTGCGCGCGAACAGGATCACCCCGCCGGTCAGCGGGTGGGCGAGACGGCGGCGGTCGGCGGCAGTGAGCGCGGTGCCTGCCACGTCGAGAATCAGGGGGGCGTGTTCCATCGTGAATCCAACACAGGTTGATAGCTATTGAACTGATAGCTGCTTGCGCTTGTCCATCAAGCGCCAGAAGCCAATTTTTCTACCACACAAAAGCTCGCGGCGTAGTCAGACTCGTCGGTCACGCTGAGATGCACCGTGAGTGCCCGCGCCTCGAACCATTGCTGGAGCGCCCCATGCAGCACGATGACGGGCTGACCGCTGGGCAGCGACCCCACCTCGCACGCACGCCAGGTCATGGGCATGCGCATGCCCAGCCCGATGGCCTTGCTGAAGGCCTCCTTGGCGGAAAAGCGCGTGGCCAGGTAGCGCACCCCCCGCTCGGGCCAGCGCGCAGCGCGCGCGCGCCACACGGCCAGCTCGGCATCGCTCAGCACCCTTTCGGCAAAGCGGTCGCCATGGCGCTCCAGACTGGCCCGGATGCGGCGCACGTCACAGATGTCGGTACCGATACCGTAGATCATGATTTTGAATGAAAATGGCCGCAATCGCCTACACAGAAAGCGTTAGCAGCTATTGAATCAGGAGCAACCCGCACCAATGCACACCTGGTAGGCCTGTACCGTGGCGGCATAGCCCAGTTCCAGCGCGTCGGAGATCAGGGCGTGGCCAATGGACACTTCCAGCAGCCCGGGCACCGTGCGCACAAAGGCGGCCAGGTTGTCGCGGTTGAGGTCGTGGCCTGCGTTCACGCCCAGGCCGGCGTCGAGCGCAGCCTGCGCGGCGGCCCGGTAGCGCTCCAGTTCGGCGGCCTGGCGGCCGGTGCCCCAGGCGGCGGCATAGGGCTCGGTGTAGAGCTCGATGCGGTCAGCGCCCACGGCGCGGGCCTGCGCCATCTGTTCAGGCACCGGGTCCATGAACAGGCTCACGCGCACACCCAGCGCCCGGCATTCGGCGATCAGCGGCTGCAGGCGTTCGGCGTCCTGCGGAAAGCTCCAGCCGTGGTCGCTGGTGAACTGGTCTTCGCTGTCGGGCACGAAGGTGGCCTGGTGGGGCCGCACCTGGCGGATGAAGTCCATCAGGTTCTGCGAGGGGTTGCCCTCGATGTTGTACTCGCGGCCGGGCCAGGCCTTCATCAGTTCGGCCAGTTCGTGCACATCCTGGGCCCGGATGTGGCGCTCGTCGGGACGCGGGTGCACGGTGATGCCCTGGGCCCCCGCCTGCAGGCACAGCAGCGCCGCACGCGTGACGCTGGGAATGCCCAGGTGGCGCGTGTTGCGCACCAGCGCGACCTTGTTGACATTGACCGACAGCGCGGTGCGGTGCCTGGAAAGAGGTGAATTCATAAGAACTTACGCAAAAGTGCGCCAGACTCCGGGGCGCTGAGACGCGGGCAGTGCAAGCGCACGGCATGGAACGGCAACGACGCTGGAGCGTTTTGCGGAAGTTCGGTCATAGCGATTGCATGTCCATCATGAACTGGCGCGTGCGCAGCAGCGGGCTGCCGCAATGGTATTGCAACAGGGTGCGCAGTTGCGGCTTGAGTTCGGCGGCCACCGGCGCACAGGCCCGCAGCAGGTTGGTGAAATGCACGCCCTCCTGCAGAGCTTCGTGCAGGGTGCGCCACTGGGTACCGCTCAGGCTGGCGCGCTCCGCGGCCGTGGCGGCGCGCAAGCCGCCTTCGGCCACCAGGGCATAGCGGGCCTGCGGCGCCAGCGCGGTGAAGGTGAGCGTCTGCACATCCAGCGCCGGCAGCAAACCAATCTCGCGCAGCAGCAGCAACTCGAAGCTGCGCAGCACCGGCTCCAGCGCCTCACCATGCTCGCTGGCCAGCACGCGCACCACATCGGCATAGGTGTCGAACAAGGCCGCATGCGGGTCGTCGCGCGCCAGCAGGCGCAGCAACAGCTCGTTGAGATAGATGCCCGAGAGCAGCGCATCGCCCGTGGGCATGATGTGGCCGCCCACCCATTCCGCGCCCTTGAGGGTGTGGATGTCGCCCGCACCCGCATCGCTGTGCGTCCAGGTCAGGTGCAGCGGCTGCAGCGGCAGCAGCACCGGGCGGAAGTTGGAGCTGGGCTTCTTGGCGCCCTTGGCCACCAGCGCGGTGCGGCCGTGGTGGCGCGTGAACACCTCAAGGATGACGCTGGACTCGCTCCAGTCGTAGCGGTGCAGCACGAAGGCGGGCTCATTCGAGAAGCGGCGGGCGGGCATGATGCTATTGTTTCAATAGCTGCAGGCGCTTTATAAATAAGCGCTAGAGGTCAATTTCATTCGATTACCTGCCACTGCGGCGCGCGGCCCGCACCCACAGACGCCGTGGAAAGGGCTTGGCCAGGCCATTGGCGCCTCGGAGGGGCGCCCCTCACTCATAGCCGAACGAACGCACGCGCGCCTCGTCGTCGGCCCAGCCCGAGCGCACCTTGACCCACAGCTCCAGGAAGACCTTGGCGTCCAGGAGCTTCTCCAGCTCTTGCCGGGCCTCGGTGCCGATGCGCTTGAGGCGCTCGCCCTTGTCGCCAATGATCATGGCCTTGTGGCTGTCGCGCTCGACCACGATGGTCGCCGCGATGCGCACCAGGCGCTTGTGCTGCTTGCTCGCCTCTTCCTCGAATTTGTCGATGATGACGGTGGAGGTGTAGGGCAGCTCATCGCCGGTGAAGCGAAAGAGTTTCTCCCGCACGGTTTCGGAGGCCAGGAACTTCTCGCTGCGGTCGGTCAGTTCGTCCTCGCCGTACCACCAGGGCTGCTCGGGCAGGTATTTTTCACAGATGCCATAGAGCCGCTCGATGTCGCCCTTGTTCTTGGCGGACATGGGCACGAACTCGGCGAACGGGTGGCGCTCCTGCATGCTCTTGAGCCAGGGCGCGATCTCGGCGCGGCGGTGCACGTTGTCGAGCTTGTTGGCGATGAGCAGCGTGGGGATGCCTGGTTTGAACAGGCTCAATACCTTGGCATCGGCCAGCGTGAAGCTGCCCGCCTCGACCACGAACAGGATCAGGTCCACGTCACCGATGGCCCCCATCACGGTTTTGTTGAGCGACTTGTTCAGGGCCGTGGCATGGCGCGTCTGAAAACCCGGCGTATCGACGAACACGAACTGCGTGGCACCCAGCGTGCGAATGCCGGTGATGCGGTGGCGCGTGGTCTGCGCCTTGCGCGAGGTGATGCTGATCTTCTGCCCGACCAGGGCATTGAGCAACGTGGACTTGCCCACGTTGGGTTTGCCAACAATGGCGATCACGCCGCAGCGCTGGCCCTCCACGCCAGCCGCAAGGGCACCCGCCGGACGGGTTGCCGCCAGCATGGATTCGAGGTCATTTTGGCCTTTGGCGCCCGATTCATCTGCGCCGCCAGCTACATTTTCAGTAGCGTTTTCTGTCATGAATGTCTTGCTTTCAATGTGGCCAGCATGGCCGTCGCGGCAGACTGCTCGCCCGCGCGTCGCGAACCGCCGATGCCCCGCTCGGACAGGGACAGTTCGGCGATCGTGCATTCCACGTCAAAGGTTTGCTTGTGCGCCGCCCCTACGGTGCCCACCACGCGGTACTGGGGCAGCTGCATTTTGCGGCCCTGCAGCCACTCCTGCAATGCCGTCTTGGCATCCTTGGCCACCGCCTGCATCTGCGGATTGATCTCAACCGCCTCGTACAGCCGATGCACCAGAGCCTCGGCAGCCCCATACCCGGCATCAAGGTACACGGCACCGATCAGGGCTTCCAGGGCATCGGCCAGAATGGACGGCCGCTTCTGCCCCCCGGAACGGGCTTCCCCCTCGCCCAGACGCAACACCTCGGGCAAGCGCAGACCCAAGGCCAGCTGGTGCAGGGTTGCTTCCTTGACCAGGTTGGCACGCACGCGCGACAAGTCCCCCTCTGGCAACGAACTGAGCCGCTGGTACAGCAGGCTTGAAACCGCCAGATTCAGCACGGAATCGCCCAGAAACTCCAGCCGCTCGTTGTGATCGGCACTGAAGCTGCGGTGCGTCACGGCGCGCTGCAGCAGCGCGGGGTCGGAAAACAGATGCTGCAGCCGGGACTGCAGCGAAGCAAGAGCAGGAAGCACCTATTTGGTCGACTCTTCAAAACGGTAGACAAGGTATGCTGGCCCCGCCAGGGGAATCTCGCGCGAATACTTGAAAGACACGACGACTTTGTCACCGCGCTTGGTCACTTCGAGGTCCTTGCCTTGAATCGACGAAATCGTGTCAATCTGCGCAGCACGATCGAATACATTGCGCACCTCTTGGACAGTAGTACCTTCTTTTGCTGCCTTTGCTGCCGCCTTTCGAATCCCCTGGAACTCCAAGAAAATAGGCACAGATTGTCCCCCAATGGCAAACGCCACCACGGCAAACAATCCAATGAAAATCACGCCAATGAACGACAGGCCGCGCTGACGCGCCCGGCTGGCTGTACGGTAAACATGCATAAACTACCCCCTCTTGGTGGTTGACCGCATCTTGGGCGGCTCAGTTGAAGGATCCGATGCGCTTGAGGTTGCCGAAATTCATCCAGACAAAGAAAGCCTTGCCCACGATGTGCGACTCCGGGACAAAGCCCCAGAAACGCGAGTCGAGCGAATTGTCGCGGTTGTCGCCCATCATGAAAAAGTGCCCCTCGGGAACCTTGCACACCACGCCTTCGACACTGTAACGGCAGTTGTCGCGGTAAGCAAAGTTGCCCACCCCCTGAATGAACGCCGGCGACTCGGGGTTGTTCAAGAGCCGGTGGGGGCGTGCGCCCAATTGCTCCTCGTACTGCTTGAAGTAGCGCATGACGCTGTCGTCAAAAAAATCCGCCGCAGGGGCCGTCTGTACCGGCTGACCGTTGATGGTCAGCCGCTTGTTCAGATAGGCCACCTCATCGCCCGGAACACCCACCACGCGCTTGATGTAGTCCAGATTGGGCTGAGGCGGATAGCGGAACACCATCACATCTCCCCGCTGCGGTGCGTTGCCGTCGATGATCTTTGTATGAATGACCGGCAGACGCACGCCGTAAGTGAATTTGTTCACCAGGATCAGGTCCCCCACCAGCAAGGTAGGAATCATGGAGCCGGACGGGATCTTGAAGGGCTCGAACAAAAAGGAGCGCAGCAGGAAGACCGTGGCAATCACCGGGAACAGGCCGGCCGTCCAGTCCAGCCACCAGGGCTGCATCAGCAGACGCGCCTTGGAGTCCTGCACGTCAATATCAACCTTGGCGATACCCATGCGGTCGAGTTCGGCGCGCCGCTGGGCAGCTGCATCCTCGATGGCCTGGGCCGCGCGACGGCGTTGCGGCAGAAAGTAGAGGCGCTCTGCCAGCCAGTAGGCGCCGGTCACGACCGTGGCCAGGAACAGCAGCAAGGCAAAATTGCCCTCGATCGCGCCAAAGTACCAGGCGCTCATGTAGCCCGCGAACGCGGCCAGCACCAGCGAAGTGAGGATCTGCATGGCCTGCATCAGTCTTCCACCTGCAAAATGGCGAGGAAAGCCTCCTGGGGCACCTCGACCGATCCGATCTGTTTCATGCGTTTCTTGCCTGCCTTCTGCTTCTCGAGAAGCTTGCGTTTGCGGGTGATGTCACCGCCATAGCACTTCGCCAGCACGTTCTTGCGCATGGCCTTGATGGTCTCGCGCGCGATGATGTTGGCACCGATCGCCGCCTGGATGGCCACGTCAAACATCTGGCGGCTGATGATCTCGCGCATCTTGGCGACCACGGCCCGGCCACGGTACTGCGACTGGCTGCGGTGCACGATGATGGACAGCGCATCGACCTTTTCGCCGTTGAGCAGGATATCGACCTTCACCACGTCCGAGGCACGGTACTCCTTGAACTCGTAGTCCATCGACGCATAGCCGCGCGAGACCGACTTGAGCTTGTCGAAGAAGTCCAGCACGATCTCGCCGAGCGGCATCTCGTAGGTCAGCATGACCTGGCGGCCGTGGTACTGCATGTTCATCTGCACGCCACGCTTCTGGTTGGCCAGCGTCATCACCGGGCCCACATAGTCCTGCGGCATGTAGAGGTGCACGGTGACGATGGGCTCGCGGATCTCCTGCAGCTTGCCCTGGTCGGGCATCTTGGCCGGGTTCTCCACCATGGTGACCTCGCCGCCGGGCATGACCACCTGGTAGACAACGCTGGGCGCGGTGGTGATGAGGTCCTGGTCGAACTCGCGCTCCAGGCGCTCCTGCACGATCTCCATGTGCAGCAGGCCCAGGAAGCCGCAGCGGAAGCCAAAGCCCAGTGCCTGGCTCACCTCAGGCTCGTAGTGCAGCGAGGCATCGTTGAGCTTGAGCTTCTCCAGCGCGTCGCGCAACTGGTCGTATTCACTCGCTTCGGTCGGGTACAGGCCGGCAAACACCTGCGGCTGGATTTCCTTGAACCCCGGCAGCGCCTCCGCAGCGGGGCCGGCGTTGTTCGGCAGCTTCTTCTCCAGCGTGATGGTGTCGCCCACCTTCGCGGCCTGCAACTCCTTGATGCCGCAGATCACATAGCCCACCTCGCCGGCCCGCAGCGCCTCGCGCGGCTCGTTGGCAGGGGTGAACACGCCCAGGCTGCCCGCCTCGTAGGCCGCGCCTGTGGCCATCATCTTGATGCGCTCACCCTTGAGCAGGCGGCCATCGACCACACGCACCAGCATCACCACACCCACATAGGTGTCGAACCAACTGTCGATGATCATGGCGCGCAGCGGACCGTCCGGGTTGCCCTTGGGCGCCGGCACCTTGGCCACGATCATTTCAAGAATCTCTTCGATGCCCATGCCCGTCTTGGCCGAGCAGGGAATGGCATCGCCCGCGTCGATGCCAATGACATCCTCGATCTCGGCCTTGGCATTCTCCGGGTCGGACTGTGGCAAGTCCATCTTGTTGAGCACTGGCAGCACTTCCACGCCGAGATCGAGCGCGGTGTAGCAGTTGGCCACCGTCTGGGCCTCCACGCCCTGCGAGGCATCCACCACCAGCAAGGCGCCCTCGCAGGCTGACAGCGAACGGCTCACTTCGTACGAGAAGTCCACATGGCCGGGCGTGTCGATCAGGTTGAGGTTGTAGATCTGCCCATCCTTGGCCTTGTATTGCAGCGCGGCGGTCTGCGCCTTGATGGTGATGCCGCGCTCTTTCTCGATGTCCATCGAGTCGAGCACCTGCGCCTCCATCTCGCGCTCGGCCAGTCCGCCGCAGCGCTGGATCAGCCGGTCCGCCAGCGTGGACTTGCCGTGGTCAATGTGCGCGATGATGGAAAAATTTCTGATGTGGTTCATCAACGAAAAACGTCAAGTGATGGAATGGCCAAAATGCACGCAAGAAAAAAGGGCGCGTCAGCGGGAGACGCGCCCTGAACCAACAATCTTTGGCAACTGCGATGGTTGGGACTTCATTGTAGGCAAAAAGCCGGCAAATCAAAGACTGCACCCAGACCGCCAAGGGACGTTTCAGGGCAGCAGAAAGCAAATATCCACAAGTTACTCACAAACCACCCCTCTCATCAGGAACAAGCTGTGAATGACCTGTGGAACCCTTGTTCAATATCTGCAGATTTTCTGCATCATGAATTTTTCGATGCGCGATATACCGGCAGCAGCGCAAGGGGCGCATCCATTCTACCTAAATGGATTGATGAAAAATGATGCGCCCCGGAGGGACCGCCGCAATCTGCAGAGGCCTGCACCCCGCATCGGCCGATCGCCTCCCCGTCTCCCGGAAGGCTTCAGCGCGCGGGCCGAATCAGGGCGTACTGCGCCCACTCCCCTCGGCGGAAGAGCGCATTGATCGGCTTGCCCTTGTCGGCCTTGGCCAAGGCCGCTTCAAAATCCTTCACCCCTGCGACTTCCGTGTTGGCAATTGCCAGGATTACATCGCCCTCACGCAAACCTGCGCGCGCCGCCGACTCCGTGGCCGTGTCGATGCGCACCCCGCCACGCAGCTTCAGTTCTTTCTTCTGCGCATCGGTCAAATCCGATACCGTCAGTCCCAGTTGCTGGGCGGCGGTGGATGTCTTCGGCTTGGCATCCTTGTCCGAGGTTTTGAGAGCCGGCTTATCGGGCTCGATCTCTGCAATCAGGATGGACAAATCGCGCATGCTGCCCCTGCGAAATACCGTCACCGTGCTCTTGGTTCCCGGCTTGGTGTTGCCCACCATGCGCGGCAGATCGGCGATCTTTTCAATGGGCTTGCCATCGAACCGCATGATGATGTCGCCCGCTTCAATGCCTGCCTTTTCGGCCGGAGATCCTGCCTCCACGCCCGTCACCAATGCCCCCTGCTGCTTGCCCAGGCCAAGCGACTCGGCGACATCGCGCGTCACCTGCCCGATCTGCACGCCAATCCGTCCACGGGTCACGCGGCCGCTGGAGCGCAGCTGCTCACTCACGCGCATGGCTTCATCGATCGGAATCGCAAATGAAATGCCCATGAAACCACCCGAGCGTGAATAAATCTGGCTGTTGATACCCACCACCTCGCCACGCATATTGATCAGGGGCCCCCCGGAATTGCCCGGATTGATTGCCACGTCGGTCTGGATGAACGGCAGGTAGTCACCCGTGTCACGCTGCTTTGCACTCACGATTCCCGCGGTGACCGTGTTTTCCAGACCAAAAGGCGAGCCAATGGCCATCACCCACTCACCCACCCGGAGGCGGCTGGTGTCACCAATCCGCACCGCAGGCAGGCCGGAGGCCTCGATCTTCACCACCGCCACATCAGTCCGCTTGTCCGTACCGACGATCTTGGCCTTGAACTCGCGCTTGTCGGTCAAGGTGACGATCACCTCATCCGCGCCATCGACCACATGGGCATTCGTCATCACATAGCCATCCGCGCTAACGATGAACCCCGAGCCGACGCCACGGGGCTGCTCGTCTTCCTGATGGGGGCGCTGCGGCCTTTGCTGCCGGGGCATGTTCGGAATGGGCACGCCAAAGCGCTTGAAGAACTCAAGCATCTCCTCGTCCATGCCACTCATTCCCCCGCGCGACGCCACTTTCTCCATGGTGCGGATGTTCACCACCGAAGGGCCCACCTGCTCCACCAGATCCGTGAAATCCGGCAGACCACGGACCGAGGCCGCCGGTGCCTGCAACGGCGCCTGCGCCACCGCGGGCGCCACCATGCCCACACCCAGGGCCAGGGTCAGCGCACCCGCCACGCCACCCAGCATCCGCCTCGTCCAATCGTTTTTTTTCATCTCCGACCTTTCAAGAATTCGAGTTCACATTTCGCGCAAGGCGTGCGCATGACGCCTCGTCAGGCTGAGAAATGTTTCAGGTGGAATTGGTTCCTTGCAGAATCACATGGCCGGGCCCCGGGTCCCGATAAGAAAAACCGGGAACGCCATGACGGGCCGGTCTGCCTGCGGAAAACCGGCCTCAGCGCGAAGGCGAGTCAAAATTGGCGTTGCGCAAGAAGCCTGCGGGCATCTGCAAGGCCGTGGTACCGCTGTATTGCTTGTGCGCCGCCAACAGTTCATCCAGCCTCGGATCCCGGATCATCACCTGCGCGTCGGGATTGCCAGCCGCCACAACAGGCCCTGGCGCCGATGCAGGAGCCGACGCCAATTGGGGCCCTGCGGTGTCACCGCGCACAAACCCCAGCGCATTCCAGCCGATGGCCGCCACGGCAGCGAGGGACGCAAACCCCGCCACCATCTTCCAGCGGAACGCAGAATCGTTGGCTGCCTGCGCCGGGATCACCGGCGGCAGTTCTATTTGCGTAGGCGTTTGCAGCAGCGGGCGCACAGGCAACGGTTCCTGGGCCATTCTTTGGTGCAGCTTCGCCAGAAAATCCCGTCCATTGTCCGCGCTCGCCAGGTCGGCAGAGCGCATGACATCACCCACCAGGTGGTACGCCTGCCATGTCTCGCGGCCATCATCTTCCACGGCCCACTGGAGAGCCTGAGCCAATTCTTCGCCGTGCAACTGCCCATCGGCCAACGCCGAGAGTTGTTCGCGTTTCTTCAGATCATCGTTCATGGTGTCACCGCCCATTCCATCCTGTATGGAAACACATTTCCCCCGCACCTGCCCCGCTACCAGCGCTTGCCCGTACGGTTTTCCAGCATCGGGCGCACCCGCGCTGAAATGGCCTCCCGGGCCCGGAAAATCCGCGAGCGCACCGTCCCGATCGGACAGGCCATGACCGTGGAAATTTCCTCGTAGCTCAAACCCTCGATTTCGCGCAGCGTGACAGCCTGGCGCAAATCGTCCGGCAGAGCTTCCATCGCAGCATTGACTGCTGCTGCAATTTCCTGGGCCGCAAGCACGGTTTCAGGTGTTTCGTCGTTGGTTAGTTCTTGCCCGATGCGCGAAGTTTCATTCTCGTCATCATCGGCGCGCATGGCCCCTTCATAGATCACGGGATCACGCTTGAGGTCCATCAAGAACTTCTTGGCCGTGTTCACCGCGATACGGTACAGCCAGGTGTAGAACTGTGCATCTCCCCGAAACTGGTGCAGCGCCCGGAACGCCCGCAGAAACGTCTCCTGGGCAATGTCCTGCACCAGATCGGTGTCACGCACCATGCGGCCGATCAGCCGCTCGATCCGGCGCTGGTACTTGATGACGAGCAAGTCATACGCACGCAAGTCACCCGCCACCGTCCGCTCCACGAGCAGGAGGTCACTGTGGGTCGTCGGTGATTCGTCGGAAGGGGGGGCGGGTGGGGTTGCGGTCATGAAAAATGGGGTCACACCGGGCCAGCGCCCTCAGAAGCCTTTTCGGGGGCGTCAGCAACGCCTTGCCCGGGGCGCGAATATACCGCACGGCGCAAGTCCCCCCAGCGTGCGGAATCACGGCACCGCTCCAGCCAGAACCAACGGGCCAAGCCATCATCACCGGCCAGACGGACAGCCATGCGGTGCTGCAGATCAATGCACACGGTCAGGCTGCCCCACCGCACGCCATCGGGCCCTCCCTGGAACGTCCAGGCCTGTCCATCCCAGGCCAGCACCCCCGAGGACAGCGTGAAAGCGAAACGCCAGGCGATGCCCACGGTCAGCAGCCACAGCGCAAAGGCAGCTCCGGTGATCCAGGCAGGATGGCGGGACGCCCCGAGGCCCACCCAGGCGATCAGGGCCGACAGACTGGCCAGGGACACCAGCGCCAGCGCCGCACCGATCCAGACAGAACGCCCGGACACGGGATACTGGACTGCCGGAGCCCGGAAGCGTGGAGGCGAAGCCGTCATCGAACGCACGCCCCACCATCCCGAACCGGTTGCACGCGGCGGGCGCAGGCCGGTAGTGCGCGCAAACGCAACTCAGACGCGCCGGAACACCAGTGTGCCGTTGGTGCCGCCGAAGCCGAAGTTGTTCTTGATGGCGACATCCATCTTCATGTCCCGCGCCGTGTTGGCGCAGTAGTCGAGGTCGCAGTCGGGGTCCTGGTTGTCCAGGTTGATGGTCGGCGGAACCTTCTGGTGGTAGAGCGCGAGAATAGTGAAGATGCTCTCGATACCACCCGCCCCGCCCAGCAGGTGGCCGGTCATGGACTTGGTCGAACTCACGACCATCTTGTGCGCGTGGTCGCCGAAGGCCGCCTTGATGGCATTGCTCTCGTTGACATCGCCCAGCGGGGTGGAGGTGCCGTGCGCGTTGAGGTAAGCCACCTCGTCGGCATTGACGCCGGCATTGCGCAGGGCCGCCAGCATGGCACGGCGCGGGCCGTCCATGTTGGGCGCGGTCATGTGGCCAGCGTCGGCGCTCATGCCGAAGCCGCTCAGTTCCGCGTAAATCTTGGCGCCGCGCGCCTTGGCGTGCTCGTATTCCTCGACCACCACCACGCCGGCACCCTCGCCCAGCACGAAGCCGTCGCGGTCCTTGTCCCAGGGGCGCGAGGCCGCCTTTGGGTCGTCGTTGCGGGTGGAGAGCGCACGCATCGCAGCAAAGCCGCCAATGCCCAGCGGGGACACCGTTGCTTCGGCGCCACCAGCGATGACCACATCGGCATCGCCGTATTCAATCATACGGCCTGCTTCGCCGATGCAGTGCAGGCCGGTGGTGCAGGCTGTCACGACGGCCAGGTTCGGCCCCTTGAAGCCGAAGCGCATGGACACATGCCCGGCGATCATGTTGATGATGGACGCCGGAACAAAGAAGGGAGTGATCCGCCTGGCCCCACGGTTGACGTACTCGGTATGGGTTTCCTCGATCAGCGGCAAGCCGCCGATCCCCGAGCCGATCACGCAGCCGATGCGGGTGGCCAATTCCTCGTTCAGCGCATCACCTGTGGGCAGGCCAGCGTCCTGCACGGCCTGGCAGGCCGCCGCGATGCCGTAGTGGATGAAGGAGTCCATGGCACGCGCATCCTTGGCGCTGATATAGGACTCCAGGTCAAACCCCTTGACCTCGCCCGCAATCTTGCAGGCAAAGTTCGATGCATCGAACTTGGTGATGAGGTCAATGCCGGACTGACCGGCGAGGATATTGGCCCAGGCGTCCTGCACCGTGTTGCCCACGGGGCTGACGCAACCCAGGCCGGTCACGACAACGCGACGACGGCTCATGCGTAAAAACCTTGTGCTGATCGCTGAAGGGAAGGCGCCAGGCGCGCCGCTCAGGCCTTCGGGTGGGAGGTAGCGTAGTCGATGGCGTTTTGCACCGTCGTGATCTTCTCGGCGTCTTCGTCCGGAATCTCGATGCCGAATTCGTCTTCCAGCGCCATCACCAGTTCCACCGTGTCGAGCGAGTCGGCACCCAGGTCGGCCACGAAGGCCTTTTCGTTGGTGACTTGAGACTCTTCAACGCCGAGTTGTTCGGCAATGATTTTTTTGACACGTGCTTCGATATCGCTCATGGTTTCCCTCTGGGGGTTGTAAATGGATCCGCGATTCTAGCCGTTTAAGAGAACACCCTGAAACAGCCCGCCGCACGGATGAACCGGCGTGATTTTCTGTCAATTACATATACATGCCGCCATTGACATGCAATTCCTGTCCGGTCACGTACCCCGCCTCGCGCGATGCAAGGTAGGCCACGGCGTGGGCAATGTCGGCGGGCTGGCCCATGTGGCCCAGCGGAATTTGCGCCTGCAGGGCCTTGTGCTGCTCTTCGGACAGTTCGGCCGTCATGTCGGTCTGGATGAAGCCCGGCGCCACGCAGTTCACGGTGACGTTGCGGCTGCCCAGCTCGCGTGCCAGCGCGCGGGTCATGCCCGCCACGCCTGCCTTGGCGGCGGCGTAGTTGGCCTGGCCGGGGTTGCCCGAGGCGCCCACCACGCTGGTGATGCTGATGATGCGGCCGTAGCGCTGCTTCATCATGGGCTTGATGGCGGCGCGGCTGACGCGGAACACGGCCTTGAGGTTGGTGTCCAGTACGGCGTCCCAGTCGTCATCCTTCATGCGCATGGCGAGCTGGTCGCGCGTGATGCCGGCGTTGTTCACCAGCACATGCAGGCCACCCTGGCCCTTGACGATGCTGTCGATCAGCGCATCGACCGCCGCTGCGTCGTTCACGTTGAGGTTGGCACCCCGGCAGCCGGGGTAGGCCGCCAGCGCCTGGGTGATGCGCGCCGCGCCTTCGTCGGTGGTGGCGGTGCCGATGACCTGGTGGCCGCGTGCGGCCAGCTCCAGCGCGATGGCGGCGCCGATGCCGCGCGAGGCACCCGTGACCAGCGCCACGGTCGGGGTTGCAGTGGTTTCGCTCATGCCAGCAGTTCCTTCACGTCATTCAAGGTGGCGGGGTCGTACAGTGCCGCGCCCGTCAGTTCGGCGTCGATGCGCTTGGTCATGCCCGCCAGCACCTTGCCGGGGCCGCATTCGACAATGTGGGTAATGCCGCGCGTCTTGAGCGCCTGCACGCACTCCACCCAGCGCACAGGGCCGAAGGCCTGGCGGTAGAGCGCGTCACGGATGGCGTCGGCATCCTGCTGCACGGCCACATCAATATTGTTGAGCACCGGAATCTGCGGCGCGGCCAGTTGCGTGGCGGCCAGGGCCGCGCGCAGCTTCTCGGCGGCGGGCTTCATCAGGCTGGAGTGGAACGGTGCCGACACCGGCAGTGGCAGCGCGCGCTTGGCGCCTGCGGCCTTGAGGGCTTCACAGGCCTTCTCGACGGCCGCCTTGCTGCCCGCGATCACGGTCTGCGCCGGGTCATTGAAATTCACCGCCTCGACGACTTCAGTGCCATTTTGGCCCATGGAGGCCGTCACTTCTGCGCAACCAGCGATCACTTTTGCAGCATCCAGGCCCAGAATCGCGGCCATGGCGCCCGTGCCCACGGGCACGGCCTCCTGCATGGCGGCGGCGCGCAGGCGCACCAGCGGCGCGGCCTGGGCGAGCGTCAGCACGCCGGACGCCACCAGCGCCGAGTATTCACCCAGCGAATGCCCCGCCACGGCAGCGGGCAGCGCGCCGCCTTCGGCACGCCAGACGCGCCAGGCCGCCACACCGGCCACCAGCATCACCGGCTGGGTGTTGGTGGTCAGGGCCAGCGCCTCCTTGGGGCCCTCGTGAATCAGGCGGCCCACATCCTCGCCCAGGGCGTCGGACGCTTCCTGCAGCGCCTGCACCACGGCGGGGTGGCTGCCCCAGCCGTCAAGCATGCCCACAGCCTGCGAACCCTGGCCGGGAAAGACAAATGCGAAGTTTTTCATTGCGGTGTCTCGAATATGAATGAAATTCGGCCTGAGCGCTTATTCAGAAAGCGCTATCAGCTACATTTTCAGGAGCACGGCACCCCAGGTGAAACCGCCGCCCACGCCTTCGAGCAGCACGGTTTCGCCCTTGTTGACCTGGCCGGAACGCACGGCGTGGTCCAGCGCCAGCGGGATCGACGCGGCCGAGGTGTTGCCATGCTGATCCACGGTAACGACCACCTTGTCCATGGGCAGCTTGAGCTTGCGCGCCGTGCCCTGCATGATGCGGATGTTGGCCTGGTGCGGCACCAGCCAGTCGATGTCGGATTCGGTCAGCCCGGCTTTTTCGAGCGTGGCGCGCGCAGCGCTCTCCAGCACCCCCACGGCCAGCTTGAAGACGGCCGGGCCGTCCATGGTGAGCAGTGGCAGGCCGCTGACCTGCCCGCCCGAGACATGGCCCGGCACGCAAAGGATGCCCACATGCCGGCCATCGGCGTGCAGGTCGGTCGACAGGATGCCGGGCTCGTCCGAGGCTTCGAGCACCACGGCGCCCGCGCCGTCGCCGAACAGCACGCAGGTGGTGCGGTCGTTGAAGTCGAGCAGGCGGCTGAAGATCTCCGAACCCACCACCAGCGCGCGCCTGGCCGTGCCGGCGCGGATCATGGCGTCGGCCACGGTCAGCGCATAGACAAAGCCGCTGCACACCGCCTGCACATCGAAGGCCGGGCAGCCGATGGCGCCCAGCTTGTTCTGCAGGATGCAGGCCGTGGACGGAAACACCATGTCCGGCGTGGACGTGGCGACGATGATCAGGTCGATGTCCTGCGCCTCCAGGCCGGCGGCCTGCAGGGCGTGGCGCGAAGCGTCCAGGGCCATGTCGCTGCAGGCCACATCGGGCGCGGCGAAATGGCGCGCGCGGATGCCCGTGCGCTCGACGATCCAGTCATTCGAGGTTTCGATGCCCCGGGCAGCGAGCTCGGCCACCAGGTCGGCATTCGTCACCCGGCGCGGCGGCAGGTGGCTGCCGGTACCGGTAATTCGGGAATAGCGTTTCATCAATGTGGCGCTGGCGCCGCGCCGCTGTCGGCTGGGGCATCGGGAGGCAGCAGAAAGGGCGCTGCACTGGCGATGCGGAGGCGGACACGGTCCAGCAGGTTGTTGCGGGCTGCATCATACGCCCGGTTCAAAGCGGTCTCAAAAGCCATCTCATCGGCCGAGCCGTGACTCTTGAACACCAGGCCGCGCAGACCCAGCAGCGCCGCGCCGTTGTAACGGCGGTAATCAACCCGTTTTTTGAATGCAGATAACACCGGATAGGCAATGATGGCCGCAATTTTCGTGAAAATATTGCGTGAGAATTCCTGCTTGAGAAAAGCCCCCACCATGGCCGCCAGGCCCTCGCTGGTCTTGAGCGCCACATTGCCAACGAAGCCGTCGCACACGACGATGTCCGTCGTACCCTTGAAGATGTCGTTGCCCTCGACATTGCCGAAAAAGTTCAAATCACCGGAGTTGGCCGCAGAACGCAGCAAATCACCCGCTTTTTTGATCACTTCACTGCCCTTGATGGCCTCGGCACCGATGTTGAGCAAACCCACCGTGGGCTGCTCCTTGCCCTTGAGCACGGAGTCCAGCGCCGAGCCCATGACGGCGAATTCGAGCAGGTGGCGCTCGTTGCAATCGACGTTGGCGCCCAGGTCCAGCACCGTGGTGGCCCCCCCCTTGGAGTTGGGCAACGGGTAGGCGATGGCAGGACGGTCGATGCCGTCAAGCGTCTTGAGCACATAGCGTGCAATGGCCATCAGCGCGCCGGTATTGCCTGCGGACACTGCAGCCGCCGCCGCACCGTCCTTGACCTGCTGGATGGCCACACGCATGGACGAATCCTTCTTGCGGCGCAGCGCCACCTCCAGCGGGTCGTCCATTGCCACCACCTCGCTGGCGGGCACCAGGGTGGCGCGGTCATGGGAAAAGCCCTGCAGTGCCTCGGGCAGGCCCACCATCAGCAGGTGGGCGTCGGCGTGCCGGTCAAGGAAATGACGGCATGCCGCCAGCGTGACATGGGGGCCGTGATCGCCACCCATGCAGTCAACAGCCAGTGTGATCATGGAATAAGGTTGTGGTCGGCTGTGCGGCCTGATGAAGCGCGCGGAGCACGCATGACAAAGGCCCGTGCTACGGGGAAGTAGCTACGGGCCCCGGGGTCTTTACCTCTGACGGGTGTCAGGCTTCGGACTTGTTCTTGAGCACCTGGCGGCCACGGTAGAAGCCGTTGGGGCTGATGTGGTGGCGCAGGTGGGTTTCGCCGGTGGTGGGCTCGACAGCGATGCCGGGCACATTCAGGGCGTTGTGCGAGCGGTGCATGCCGCGCTTGGACGGGGATTTCTTGTTTTGCTGAACGGCCATGGTTGGCTCCTGGTCTTGAAAAGGGGTTGGTAAAAACGCGATCAGCCCATTAAAAGACACGAGGGGATTCGCGCGAAGCCCTCGATTATAGCCCAAAGCGTTTTATTGGTCCGGCTTGCCCACACGCAGGCTGGCCAGCGCGGCAAAGGGATTGGGGCGCTCGGCCGTGGCGGCCTCGAAATCCTCGTCGCTCGACGCCATGGGCACCTGGGTCGGGCACTCGTCGTGGCGCGGCACCACGGGCAGGGTCATGAGCAGTTCGTCCTCGATCAGCTCATGCAGGTCGAACTCGCGGCTCAGCGCCAGCAGGTCTTCCTCGACCTCATCGTCCAGCGCCTCGGCCGTGGCCTCATCGGCCACGAAGCGAAACCACCGGTCCACCTGCAGTGGCACATCCACCGGCCCCAGGCAGCGCTGGCACAGCATGGGGAAGGTGGCCTGCACCTGCAGGTGCATCCACATCTGGCCACCCTCTGTCACGGCCTCGGCCCGCCATTCACCCTGTGCTTCCCAGTCCACGCGCAGGTCGGGGTGCAGGCCCTTGGCCTCCTGGGCCAGGCGCTCGTATTTCAGCAGGGAATCGTGCCCCGCCAGACGTGCTCCTGCCTGCACGAAGGCCTTGGCGTCAAGCCGGTCGGGGTTGAATTCCTTGGTCATGTGCGCAGTGTAAGAGAATCAAGGCATGCATCAACCCCTCCCCATGCCGCGAACCCTGGTTTTGGGCTCGACCTCCCGTTACCGGCGCGAACTGCTGCAGCGCCTGCACCTGCCCTTCACCGTTACCGCCCCCGAGGTGGACGAAACCCCCCTGCCCGGCGAAGCCCCGCGCGCTCTCGCCCTGCGCCTGGCGCTGGCCAAGGCCCGCGCCGTGGCCGCGCAGCATCCCGAGGCCGTGGTGATCGGTTCCGACCAGGTGGCCGACCTGGCTGGCGAAGCCCTGGGCAAGCCCGGTGCGCACGAACGCGCCGTGGCCCAGCTGCGCCTGATGAGCGGCCAGACCGTGGTGTTCCAGACCGCGCTGGCCGTGGTCTGCCATGCCACCGGCTTCGAGCAGGTGGACCTGGCCCCGGTGGAGGTGCGCTTTCGCGCGCTGGCAGATGACGAGATCGAGCGCTACCTGCGTGCCGAGCAGCCCTACGACTGCGCGGGCAGCGCCAAGAGCGAGGGCCTGGGCATCAGCCTGCTCGACGCCATCGTCAGCGACGACCCCACGGCGCTGGTCGGCCTGCCGCTGATCCGCACCTGCCGCATGCTGCGCGCCGCCGGGCTGACGCTGCCATGAGCGCCGCCGCCCCCGCACGCGGGCGCCTGTACCTGGTGCCCGCGCCCCTCGATTTCGGCTGCGAAACCACGGCAGCGCTGCCACAGGCCCTGCCCGCCCATACCCTGGCCACGGCCGCGCGCCTGACACACTGGGTCTGCGAGAACGCCAAGAGCACGCGCGCCTACCTCAAGCGCGTGGACGCCCTGCACCCGCTCGCCCTGCCGCTGCAGGAGCAGCACATCACCGAGCTGGCGCGCGAGGTGCACAAAAAAGGCGACCACGGCGGCAAGGGCGCGCCGGTGTTCGACGCCCGGCCGCTGCTCGCCCCGGCCCTGGCCGGGCACGACATGGGCCTGGTCAGCGAAGCCGGCATGCCCGCCGTGGCCGACCCCGGCAGCTCCGTGGTGCGCGCAGCGCACGACCTGGGTGTGGAGGTGGTGCCCCTGGTGGGCCCCGTGTCGCTGCTGCTGGCCCTGGCGGCCAGCGGGCTCAACGGGCAGAACTTCGCCTTCGTCGGCTACCTGCCGCAGGACGCCGACGAGCGCACCCAGCGCATCCGCGCGCTGGAGGCCCTGGCGCTCAAGACCGGCCAGACACAGCTCTTCATCGAGACACCCTACCGCAACACCGCCCTGCTCCAGGCCCTGCTGCAAACGCTGCAGCCCGGCACCCGGCTGGCCCTGGCCAGCGGCCTGACGCTGGAGAACGCCCGCATCCGCAGCCAGAGCGTGCAGCAGTGGCGCCAGCGCCCCGAGGCGCCCGACAAGCACACGCCCGTGGTGTTTGCGCTCGGCCGCTGAGCTCAAGCACTGCACGCACACTGACGACCTCAAAGACTGGCACGACCAGGCCAGGGCCGCCGTGCAAGGGCCGCCCCGCCGCACTGGCGGCGTCCCCCTTCCCGCATTGCGCAGCAATGCGAGAGAAGGGGGGAAGCGGCGAAGCCGCTCAGGGGGTTGCGCTACTAGTGCGCGTGGGCCAGGCCGCTCAATAGAACGACCACGCCCATTCCCCCCGCCAGCCAGAGGATCTGGAACGTGGTCTCGCGGGCGCTCAGGCGTTTTTGCAGTTGCGGGATCAGATCAGCCAGCGCCACGTAGATGAAGCTGCTCGACGCCACCACCAGGAAATACGGCAGCCAGTCGTGCAACTGGGCCACCAGAAAGTAGCCCACCAGGCCGCCGATGGCCGTCACCGCCCCGGCCAGAGACACCTTGACCAGCGCGATGCGACGGCTTGCGCTGGTCCGCTGCAGCACGGCCAGGTCGCCAATGTGGTGCGGCACCTCGTGCGCCAGCACCGAAACGGCGGCCACCAGGCCGAGGCGCATATCGGCCACGAAGGCCGATGCGATCAGCACCCCGTCGCCAAAGCAGTGCACGCTGTCGCCCGCCAGCAGCGACCAGCCGCCTGCCGGACGCGGCCCGTGGCTGTGGCCATGCGCATGGTGGTGCCCGGCATGGCCGTGGTCATGGAGGTGTGCATGGGCATGGCCGTGCGCGGTGTGGTTGTGCTCGTGCCCGTGGTGCCACAGCTCGGCCTTGTCGAGCAGAAAGAAGAACACCACGCCCACCAGCAGCGTGGCGAACAGGTCGTGCGCGCCCGCCTGGCGCTCGAACGCCTCGGGCAGCAGGTGCATGAAAGCCGTGGCCAGCAGCGCGCCCGCCGCCAGGCTCAGCAGATGCTGCGTGCCCTCCTTGCCGCCCAGGCCGGCGCGCATGAGCAGGGCCGCCACCCACACGCTGCCAATGCCCGTGGCCAGGGTGGCCGCGACGATTGCTAACAAAACCATAGCTACTAGCGCTTTCTCAGTCAGGCTTTGAGTTACTTTTTACTCAAAAAATGCGCGGTCTTCGCGCACCAAAAAAGCCGCCCGGCGAACACCAGGCGGCTTGTGCAATCAGCGTGCAGTGCGGTCAGGCCACGCCGTGCTGCTTGAACCACGCCAGCGCGCGCTGCCAGCCATCTTCTGCCGGGCCCTTGCGGTAGCTGGGGCGGTAATCGGCATGAAAGGCGTGCGGTGCGTCAGGATAGACCACAAACTCCGATGCCTTGGCAGCGGGCGAGCCACCGGCCAAGGCCGCTTTCATCTTATCAACCGTGTCAAGCGGTATGCCGCCATCTTTTTCACCATACAGGCCCAGGACCGGCGCCTTGAGCGTGGGCGCGATGTCGAGGGGGTGCCGGGGCGTGTTCGCCGTGGCCTCGCCCACCAGGCGGCCATACCAGGCCACGCCCGCCTTCACCGGGCCGTGCGCGGCATACAGCCAGGTGATGCGCCCGCCCCAGCAAAAACCGGTGATGCCGATGCGCGCGGCATCGCCGCCATGGGCGGTGGCCCACTGCACGGCGCCGTCCAGGTCGGCCATCACCTGGGCGTCGGGCACCTTGGAGACCACCTCGGCCATGAGCTTGGCGATCTCGGTGTAGCTGGATGGGTCGCCCTGGCGCGCATACAGCTGCGGCGCAATCGCCAGATAGCCCGCGCGCGCAAAGCGGCGGCAGGTATCGGCGATGTATTCATGCACGCCAAAAATCTCCTGAATGACCAGCACCACCGGCAGCCCCGTCTTGCCCGCAGGCGCAGCGCGGTACGCGGGCACGCTGAAGCCGCCCACGGAGAAGTGCACTGTTCCGGCATCCAGCCCGTCGGCGGGCGTGGCAATGGCCGTCTGCGCCATCAGCGGCGCCGCCGCTGCCGCATAGCCCGCGCCCAGGGCGGCCTGCAAGGCGGTGCGGCGCGTGGCACCGGCTTCGGTGCTGCGGCCGGGCAGCAAGGCACTGACATCGGACCGGACATCATCGAGTTTCATGGCATGTCTCCTGCAATAACGGGTGGATGAAAGGCGAGGCCGCAGTCTAGGCGCTTTGGCGCACGGCTGCAGGAGCCGCCACGCCATGCCCGCGCAAGGCCAGGCCTGCCGGGCCGCCACCGGCGCGCCAAGGCAAAGCGGGTTAGATTGCGCACATCGCCCCGATCCGCCATCACACCGATCCGCAACACCCGCCATGCACATCCTCCTGACTGGCTCCACCGGTTTCATCGGCCACACCCTGCGCAGCGCGCTGGAGCGCGCGGGCCATGCGGTGCACGGCGGCGTATCGCCCCGCCACGCCCCTGCCACCCGCCAGGTGCCCATGGACTTTGCCCGCGACACCACGCCCGAGGCCTGGTTGCCCCGCCTGCAGGGCATCGACGCCGTGGTCAACGCCGTGGGCGTGCTGCGCAACAGCCGCGCGCGCCCCATCGATGCCGTGCACCAGCACACCCCTTGCGCGCTGTTCCAGGCCTGCGCGCAGGCGGGCGTGCGCCGCGTGGTGCAGATCTCGGCCCTGGGCATTGAGGGCAGCACCACGCGCTATGCGCGTACCAAGCTCGCCGCCGAGGCCTGCCTGCGCAGCCTGGCCGATGCTGCCCAGCTCGACCCCGTGGTGCTGCGCCCCAGCGTGGTGTTTGGCAAGGGCGGCGACAGCAGCGCCCTGTTCATGAACCTGGCCCGCCTGCCCGTGGTGGTGTTCCCCGCGCCCATGCTCACGGCACGCATCCAGCCCGTGTCGGTGCACGACCTGGCCGCCGCCGTGGTGGCCCTGCTCGGCCCGGCCCTGCAGCACACCGGCACCATAGCCTGCCCCGGCCCCGAGGCGCTGCGCATGGCCGACTTCGTTGCCAGCCTGCGCCAGCAGCAAGGCCACGGCCCCGCGCGGGTGCTGCGCCTGCCCCTGCCGCTGACCCGCCTGAGCGCCCGCATGGGCGACCTGCTGCCCGCCTCGGTGCCCTGGTGCAGCGAATCGCTGGCCCTGCTGGACAGCGACAACGTGGGCGACCCGGCGGCGTTCGAGCAACTGCTGGGCCGGCCGGGGGTGCATTACAGCCAGTTGGTGGCAGGGGCGTGGCGCTGAGGCTTTTTACAGATCAAATCCGCCTCCAGCCCTTATCCATCCAGCGCAAGCAGCTATCAAAATGTGCGGCAACTGAGGGCGCGCCGTGCCCCCGCCCCCTCAGGGGGCCGCCAGCTTGTCCTGCGTGCGGGTATCGAAGTCACTCGCGTCATGCCGTTCGTGCAACTGGCTGGCCGGCTCGCCCCAGGTGCGGTTGACCTTGCGGCCGCGCTGCACGGCCGGGCGCCTGGCAATCTGGTCGGCCCAGCGCACCACATGGGTGTATTCGTGCACCTGCAAAAACTCGCCCGCCTCATACAGCTGGCCCTTGGCCAGCGCGCCATACCAGGGCCAGATGGCCATGTCCGCGATGGTGTAGTCGCTGCCCGCGATGTACTCGTGCACGGCCAGGCGCTGGTTGAGCACATCCATCTGGCGCTTGACCTCCATCGCGTAGCGATCGATGGCGTATTCGATCTTGGTGGGGGCATAGGCAAAAAAATGCCCGAACCCGCCCCCCAGAAACGGCCCGCTGCCCATCTGCCAGAACAGCCACGACAGGCACTCGGCCCGCTGGGCGGGCGCCTGGGGCAGAAAGGCGCCAAACTTTTCTGCCAGGTACAAAAGAATGGCGCCCGACTCGAACACGCGCACCGGGTTGGCGCCATCGCTGCGGTCCATCAGCGCCGGAATTTTGGAGTTGGGGTTGACCGCCACAAAGCCGCTGCTGAACTGCGCCCCCTCCTGAATGGGCACCAGCCAGGCGTCGTACTCCGCGCCACTGTGGCCCAGCGCCAGCAACTCCTCGAGCATCACCGTCACTTTTACGCCGTTGGGGGTGGCGAGGGAATAGAGCTGCAACGGGTGCTTGCCCACCGGCAGATCCTTGTCGTGCGTGGCACCGGCAATGGGCCGGTTGATGCTGGCGAACTTGCCGCCGCTTTCTTTGTTCCATTGCCAGATGGCGGGCGGGGTGTAGGGGGTGGGATCGGTCATGCGGGGGGCTCCCAAGGAAGAACGGGCGGGGACGGTGGCTTTGCAGCCACAAGCCGGATGAGTGTAGCTATGCAGCCTTTTGTGTTCCGGGCTGTGACGACCCATGCGACGAGGCTTGGCCGGAGAGTCAGGAACACATGCCAAGAAACGGCTGGAGGCCATGGATGGCAGAGATCACCCAAAGTCAGACGTTTTAGCAAACCCCGCAGGAGTTACCGTTCCTGAAATTCAGGCAAGAAAATGCGTTCGCGAATGGCATGGACACCAGCACCTCCGAAGTCGCGAGAGAAGCGGCTGCAGATTTCTAGCATTCCTGTTGTTGCGTTCAGCGCACACTGCGGAGACTCCACGTATGCGGCATCGAGCGCAACAACTGCCTCTAAAACGCCGAAGTAGCGAGGTGCGATCTTTGCGTTGTCAAGTTGAGCAACATCCAACCGCTCCGCGAAACTCCTCAACGCTTCGATCCGGTGCCCCATCACCTCAGGCCTCGCCGGTATCTCATCGGTACTGCAAGCTCGAACCAAATCTTTCTGAATTCCCTCCGCAACATAACGAATATATTGAACAGCGGCCAGAGCAACGGAGGTGTTTCTCACGCGCCGTTCGTATTCCTCACGCTCTCTTTTTTGGCGTTCTCTTTCAGCTTGCGCATGCGCAAGCCATACAGCTGTAACAATCGCCGCAACCGAGCCAATGGCTTGTACCCACGCAGCAGCCTGCGCCGTCCAGAGTAGGCATCGCGCGGCTGGCCAACCGACAAGAATAAGTCCGAGGACTATCAAAAGGACAACGCTAACGCCGACAACCGTCTGCGCAACGGTAGGCGGCGCTTCCTCACGCTGCGGATCTTTATCTTCGCGCATTTTAAAAAGTGTACCGCTGCATCACTGCGTAGTCAGAAACCCCTTCGCAGCCGCTGTGCCATGCAATATTTTGAAGTGGGGCCGAATCAACCGTCAGCAAGGCTGACTGATAAATCGTTGATGGCCGGGAGTCGCCCGACACCAACCTCACCCCCACCACCGCACCACCCCCGCCGCTGCCGCCCCCAGCACCACCACCAGCAAAAACGGCAACCGCAACCACAGGGCCAGCGCGGCCACGCCCAAAGCGGCCAGGCGGGCATCGATCACCAGGGCGGTGCCTGCGGCAAAGGTGTTCATCACCGTCAGCGCCGACAGCAGAGCCACGGTGATCGCGCCTGCCACGCGGGCCATGCGGGGGTTTTGCAGCCAGCGGGCGGGCACGGCGTAGCCCGCCAGTTTGGTGAGGTAGGTGGCGGCGCAAGCCAGCACGATGGCGGTCCAGAGCGTCATGTCGCGGCCTCCTCGCGCACGGAAGGCGCATCCGGGCTGCACACCCACCAGCCCCAGGCGGCGCCGACCACGGCGGCCAGCAGGATGGGCAGACCGGGCGGCACCAGCGGCACGGCCAGGGCGGTGGCAACGCCGCACAGCACGGCCAGCGCCACGGGTTCACGCTGCTTCAGGCGTGGCCACAGCAGGGCCAGAAAGGCCGCCACGGCGGCGCCGTCCAGGCCCCAGCGGCGCGGGTCGCCCAGGGCGTCGCCCAGCAACGCACCGACCAGCGTGAACAGGTTCCAGAGCACGAACACACCCACGCCCGCCGTCCAGAAGCCGCGCCGCTGCTCGTCCGGCACCTGCTGGCCCGCAGCGGTGGCGGCGGATTCGTCGATGGTGAGCTGCGCAGCCACGGCCTTGCGCCAACCGGTGGGGGCGACCATGGCGTTGAGCTGCATGCCGTACACCGCGTTGCGCACGCCCAGCAGCGCGGCGGCGCCCAGCGCTGCCGGACCCGCGCCGCCACCGGCGATGACGCCGATGAAGGCGAACTGCGAGCCGCCCGTGAACATGAGCAGGCTCAGCGCCATGGCCTGCCACACGGTGAGCCCGGCCGCCACGGCCAGCGCGCCGAAGGAGATGCCGTAGAGCCCGGTGGCG
>JANJVX010000152.1 GCA_024709845.1 Burkholderiaceae bacterium
CTTGCAGGCGGTGATCACGCCGGTGGCGATGGTGTCGCACTTCATGATGCCGCCGAAGATGTTGACCAGGATGCCCTTGACGTTCTTGTTCTTGAGCATGATCTTGAAGGCTTCGGTCACCTTCTCGGCGGTGGCGCCGCCGCCCACGTCGAGGAAGTTGGCGGGCTCGCCGCCGAACAGCTTGATGGTGTCCATGGTGGCCATGGCCAGGCCGGCGCCGTTCACCAGGCAGCCGATGTTGCCGTCCAGGCTGATGTAGGCCAGGTCGAACTTGGAGGCTTCCACTTCGGCCGGATCTTCTTCGTCCAGGTCGCGGAAGGCCACGATCTCGGGGTGGCGGAACAGGGCATTGGCGTCAAAGTTGAACTTCGCGTCCAGGGCGATCAGGTTGCCCTTGGAGTCGCAGTTCAGCGGGTTGATTTCCACCAGCGACGCGTCGGTGTCCATGTAGCACTTGTAGATCTTGGCGAAGATGTCCACGGCCTGGTCGATGGAGGCGCCGGTCAGGCCGATGGCCGCGGCCACCTTCTTGCTCTGTTCGGCGGTGATGCCGGTCAGGGGGTCGATCATCTCGGTGATGATCTTCTCGGGCGTGGAGTGCGCCACTTCCTCGATGTCCATGCCGCCTTCGCTCGAAGCGATCAGGGCGACCTTCTGCGTGGCGCGGTCGGTGACCAGGGACACGTAGAGTTCGTTCTTGATGTCGGCGCCGTCTTCGATGTACAGGCGGCGGACCTTCTGGCCTTCGGGGCCGGTCTGGTGCGTCTTGAGCTGCATGCCCAGGATGTCGCCAGCCAGCTTCTTGACGTCGTCAATGCTCTTGGCCACCTTCACACCGCCGCCCTTGCCACGGCCACCGGCGTGGATCTGGGCCTTGACCACCCAGACGGGGCCGCCAAGCTTTTGTGCAGCTTCCACGGCTTCTTGAACCGTGAAGGCGGGAATGCCGCGGGGTACGGGCACGCCGAAATTGCGCAAGATTTCCTTGCCTTGGTATTCGTGAATCTTCATGAGGTCTCTCTCAGGAAAGGGATTTCACCCGTCTACCATGGTTGGAATGTCTGGCGGCGGGCGTGGGACATGGCAGCCGGTAAATGTATCATGTTGCGACGCACCATACCTTTTCTGAAGCTTACGCCCGCCGCAATGGGCGGGAGGCACCTTTGCAGGAGCAAAACATGTCCAAAGTATTCATCGACGGCGAAGCCGGTACCACGGGCCTGCAGATCCGCGAACGCCTGCAGGGCATGGCCGGGATCGAACTGCTGAGCATCGCGCCCGAACTGCGCAAGGACCCCGCCGCCAAGCGTGCCCTGGTCGGCCAGGCCGATCTCGTGGTGCTGTGCCTGCACGACGACGCGGCGCGCGAGACCGTGGCGCTGGTGGACGACATCGAAAAGACCACCGGCCGCGGCATCAAGGTGATCGATGCGAGCACCGCGCACCGCACCGCGCCGGGCTGGGTGTTCGGTTTCCCCGAACTGTGCGCGGGGCAGCTGGATGCCGTGCGCGCGGCCACGCGCGTGGCCAACCCCGGCTGCTATGCCACGGGCGCCATCGCGCTGCTGCGCCCGCTGGTCGATGCGGGTCTGTTGCCCAAGGATTTCGCGGTGTCGCTGCCCTCCGTGTCGGGCTACACCGGCGGCGGCCGCCCGATGATCGAGGCCTACGAAGCCGGTACGGCTGCGCCCTACGAGGCCTATGCACTGGGCCTGGCGCACAAGCACATCCCGGAGATCCTGCACTACACCGGCATGACGCGCCGCCCGCTGTTCATTCCTGCCGTGGGCAACTTCCCGCAGGGCATGCTGGTGCAGTTGCCGCTGCACCTCGATCTGCTGCCCGGCCAGCCCAAGGCGGCCGCGCTGCACGATGCCCTGGCCGCCCACTACGCGCGCACCAACACGCCCGAGCAATGGGTGAAAGTGCTGCCGCCGACGGACGACCTCAAGCTGGCCGCCGACACACTGGCCAACACCAACCAGCTGGAACTGCGCGTGTTCGCCAACGAGGCCTACCGCCAGGCCGTGCTGATTGCGCGGCTGGACAACCTGGGCAAGGGCGCCAGCGGCGCAGCGGTGCAGAACCTGCGCCTGATGCTGGGACTCTGAATACTATCAAATCAATAGCTTTTGGCGCTTATCCATCAAGCGCTACAGCCTGAAAACGCTTCAAATACTGGGGTCGGCATCCGGGCCTGCGCCACCCTGCACCACGCGCCGCACCACGTCGGCAGAGAACCCGCGCGCCATCAGAAAGCGCATCTGGCGCGCGCGCTCTTTGGCATCCTGCGCGGGTGTGCCAAATTTGCGCTGCCACACGGCCTGTGCACGTTCGTGCTCGGTGCCGCGCAGCTGCTCCAGGGCCTGGGCCACCGTGTCCGCATCCAGCCCCTTGGACTGCAGCTCCTGCCGGATGCGCTGATCCCCCATGCGCGCTGAACGGCGGTGCAGCAGCGACGCGGCCACCCGCGCCTCGCTGATGAACCCCTTGGCCTGCAGCTCGTCGAGCACGCGCTCGATCTGGCCGGGCTCTTCCTCATAAGGCGCCAGCTTGCGCTGCAGTTCGGCGCGCGAGTGCTCGCGCGCCGCCAGGCAGCGCAGGGCCCGGCCTTTGAGGGAGGGCTGGGGTGCCGCCATGGTTTCCTGCCCGGCCGTGGTCAATCGGACTTGGGCTCGGCCGCCTTGCGGCCACGGCCTGCCGGGGCGGCCACCTCGCCATCGGCCGCAGCCACCGTGCCGTTGCCCATGGGCAATGCGGCGGGCAGCAGGGCGATGCCCAGGCTCTCGCGCACCTTGTTCTCGATCTCGTGCGCCAGTTGCGGGTTCTCGCGCAGGAATTCGCGCGCGTTGTCACGGCCCTGGCCGATCTTCTCGCCGTTGTATGCGTACCAGGCGCCGCTCTTTTCGACGATGCGCGCGTTCACGCCCATGTCGATGATTTCGCCCTCACGCGAGATGCCCTCGCCAAACAGGATGTCGAACTCGGCCGTCTTGAACGGGGGGCTCACCTTGTTCTTCACCACCTTGACCTTGGTCTCGTTGCCGATGGCCTCCTCGCCCTTCTTGATGGTGCCCGTGCGGCGGATATCGAGGCGCACCGAGGCGTAGAACTTGAGCGCGTTGCCGCCCGTGGTGGTTTCGGGGCTGCCGAACATCACGCCGATCTTCATGCGGATCTGGTTGATGAAGATGACAGTGCAGTTGGTCTTCTTGATGGTGGAGGTCAGCTTGCGCAACGCCTGGCTCATCAGGCGGGCCTGCAAGCCGGGCAGGCTGTCACCCATTTCGCCCTCGATTTCGGCCTTGGGCGTAAGCGCGGCGACCGAGTCCACGATGATCAGGTCCACGGCGCCCGAGCGCACCAGGCTGTCGACGATTTCGAGCGCCTGCTCGCCCGTGTCGGGCTGCGAGATCAGCAGGTCCTGCAGGTTCACGCCGAGCTTTTGCGCGTACTGGATGTCGAGCGCGTGCTCGGCATCGACAAAAGCGCACTGGCCGCCCAGCTTCTGCATCTCGGCCACCACCTGCAGCGTCAGCGTGGTCTTGCCCGAGCTTTCCGGGCCGTAGATCTCGATCACGCGGCCGCGCGGTAGGCCGCCCACGCCCAGCGCGATGTCCAGGCCCAGCGAGCCGGTGGAGACGACCTGGATGTCCTCGATCACCTCGCCCTCGCCCAGGCGCATGATGGTGCCCTTGCCAAACTGCTTCTCGATCTGGGCCAGCGCGGCCTGCAGGGCCTTGGCCTTTTCGCTGTCGGGGGGCATGCTGCGGCTGATGGGTGCGTTCATGAAAAACTCCTTGGAATATTCGGTGGGATGCCTTGGCGCATCCCTCTGCAATTAATTACAGGCTGGATGCTTGAACAGTAGTTTATCCAGACAGCTTCTGAAGATTGCAAACTATTTGGTCAGTTTGCCTTACCATTCACCCATGCACTCTGCCGCCCCCGTTCCGGCCCGCGCCGCGCAGCACGACGCCTGGCGCCAGACCCACCTGGGCCGGCTCATCGGCCATGCGCTGCGGCGCTTCGACGCACGCGTGCTGCAACTCATGGCGCGCAACGTGGAGGTGCCGCTGGCGCTGTCCAACCTCGCAGCGCGCGACCAGGTGAGCGCGGCGCATGTGCACATCACGCGCCACCTCTCGCTGCACGGCGACCGGCTGGGCGACCTGGCCGAGCGCGCGGGCATGACCAAGCAGGCCATGGGCGCCCTCGTGGACCAGTGCGAGGCCTGGGGCCTGGTGGAGCGCGGCCCCGACCCGCACGACGCACGGGCGCGCCGCGTGCGCTTCACGCCCACGGGGCGGGCCTGGCTGCAGGCCTTCCAGGGCGCCGTGGCGCAGGCCGAGGCCGAATTCCGTGCCGAGGTGGGCGACGAGGTGGCCGCCGTGGTCGCCATCGGCCTGGAGGCCTACGCGGGCGGCAACAATCCGGCCTGACGCGGAGCGGCCCCGAACTCCTAGAATCGGACCCATAACAGGAGACACCATGCGCATCCTCATTGCCGAAGACGATCAGGTGCTGGCCGATGGCCTGCTGCGTACCCTGCGCAGCTCGGGCGCCGTGGTCGACCATGTGGCCAGTGGCAGCGAGGCCGATGCCGCGCTGATGACCAACAACGAGTTCGATCTGCTCATTCTGGACCTGGGCCTGCCACGCATGCACGGGCTGGAGGTGCTCAAGCGCCTGCGCTCGCGCGGCTCGGCGCTGCCGGTGCTGATCCTCACCGCCGCAGACAGCGTGGAAGAGCGCGTCAAGGGCCTGGATTTCGGTGCCGACGACTACATGGCCAAGCCTTTCAGCCTGCAGGAGTTGGAGGCGCGCGTGCGCGCGCTCACGCGCCGGGGCATGGGCGGCACCAGCAGCGCCATCAAGCACGGCCCGCTGGTGTACGACCAGGCCGGCCGCGTGGCCACCATCGACGGCAAGATGGTTGAGCTGTCGGCACGCGAACTGGGCCTGCTCGAAGTGCTGCTGCAGCGCGCCGGCCGCCTGGTGAGCAAGGACCAGCTGGTCGAGCGCCTGTGCGAATGGGGCGAGGAAGTGAGCAACAACGCCATCGAGGTCTACATTCACCGCCTGCGCAAGAAGATCGAGAAGGGCCCGATCCGCATCGCCACGGTGCGCGGCCTGGGCTACTGCCTGGAAAAAATCCCTGGGTGAGATGGGACACCCCCCTGAGCGGCTGCGCCGCTTCCCCCCGCTCTCGCAGCGCTGCGCGCTGCGGGCAGGGGGACGCCCCCAGCGCACGCAAGCGAAGCGCCGCATACGCAGCTTGGCGGCCCTTGCGCGGGGGCCGCTGGCCTGGGTCGCGCCCGTTGCATACGCCCCAGATGGAACGGCGCCAATTACTCCTGATTTAATAGCTTATAGCGCTTACCCACATTGCGCTGAAGCCACTTTTGATTCAAAACCAGGGCAGCGATCTTGAAGATCTTCCAGCGCGAGCAGCGCTCCCTGTTCGGCGAGATCCTGGACTGGATGCTCACCCCGCTGCTGCTGCTGTGGCCCGTGAGCCTGGCGCTGACCTGGCTGGTAGCGCAGGGCATCGCCAACAAGCCGTTCGACCGCGCGCTGGAATACAACGCCCACGCCCTTGCCCAGCTGGTGTCGGTGCACAAGGGCCAGCCGCAGTTCAACCTGCCCCAGCCCGCCAGCGAGATCCTGCGCGCCGACGACTCCGACACCGTGTACTACCAGGTCATGGGACCGCGCGGCGACCTGCTCTCGGGCGAGCGCGATCTGCCGCTGCCGCCCGAGGAGGAGCTGCCCACCATCGGCGAAGTGCGCCTGCGCGACGCCGAACTGCGCGGCCTGGAGATCCGCATGGCCTACATCTGGGTGCGCCTGCCGCTGCCCGATGCGCCGCTGGCCCTGGTGCAGGTGGCCGAGACGCGCGAGAAGCGCAGCGTGCTGGCCACCGAGATCATCAAGGGCGTGATGGTGCCGCAGTTCGTCATCCTGCCGCTGGCCGTGCTGCTCGTCTGGCTGGCACTGGCGCGCGGCATCAAGCCGCTCAACCAGCTGGAAGAGCGCATCCGCGCCCGCGACCCCGACGACCTCTCCCCGCTGGACCACAAGACCGTGCCGCTGGAGGTGGCGCCCCTGGTGGCCTCGGT
The DNA here is from genome assembly GCA_024709845.1 of Burkholderiaceae bacterium. Classification (GTDB taxonomy): domain Bacteria; phylum Pseudomonadota; class Gammaproteobacteria; order Burkholderiales; family Burkholderiaceae_C; genus Simplicispira. The sequence continues at coordinate 6,123 of JANJVX010000152.1, forward strand.
GAACGACCTGCTCACCCGCCTGAACGACTCGCTGGCCACGCAAAAGCGCTTTCTGGCCGATGCCGCGCACCAGCTCAAGACCCCGCTGGCGGGCCTGCGCATGCAGGCCGACCTGGCGCAGCGCGAAGGCACCAGCACCGACGAGCTCAAGCGCTCGCTGCAGCAGATCGGGCGTTCCAGCATCCGCGCCACCCACACCGTCAACCTGTTGCTGGCACTGGCCCGCGCCGATGGCGGCGGCGTGCAGATGGCGCATGTGCCCTGCGATCTGGCCCGCCTGACGGTGGAGGTGGTGCGCGACTCGGTGCCGCGCGCGCTCGACAAGTGCATCGACCTGGGCTACGACGGCGCCGAACCCGGAGCGCCCGGCGTGTGGCTGGACGGCAACCCCACCCTGCTCAAGGAGCTGGTGCGCAACCTGGTGGACAACGCCATCAACTACACGCCGTCGAGTGCCGACAAGCCCGGCATCATCACCGCCCGGGTGCTGGCCGACACCTTTGGCCGCGTGCTGCTGCTGCAGGTGGAAGACACCGGCCCCGGCGTGCCCGAGGCTGAGCGCGAGCTGATCTTCCAGCCCTTCTACCGCGCCCTGGGCACCGACGCCGACGGCTCCGGCCTGGGCCTGCCCATCGTGCTGGAAATCGCGCGCCAGCACGGCGCCGAAATCTCCGTGGAAGACGCCCGCCCCGGCCAGCAGCCGCCGGGGGCGCGCTTCACGGTGCGCTTTCCGGCACGCGAGTCGCCAGACGCGCCGGACTGACCCGGCCCCAGGGGAATGCCATCCCGGCCGCCGCTTCACACGGCCCTCACAAACTTCATACCCCCCTCACACCCGGGGCAAACACTGCCTGCACATTCACTGTGGAGGACGCCTTGAAACACCCCTGGTTCACCAAACTGGCCGCGCTGGCCGCCATCACCCTGCTGCTGCTGTTCGGCCTGGGCCTGATCGACGACGTGGTGCGCGACCGCCAGCGCTACCGCACCCTGACGCAGCACAGCGTGGCCAGCAGCCTGGCCGGGCCGCAGACTCTGATGGGCCCGATGATCCACAGCGCCTGCGTCGAGAGCTGGGACGTGGAAGCCGGCACGGGCGCAGAGCGGCGCCGCGTCGAGCAGCGGCGTGAATTCCTGCTGACCGCCATGCCCGAACAGCTCCAGCTGCGCAGCGGCGCGGCCCTGGAGGAACGCGCCCGGGGCCTGCACACCGTGCACGCCTACACCCTGCAGGCCCACATCACCGCACAGTGGGCAGCGCTGACCAGCCTGCAGCCCCAGGCCACGGTGAAAGGCTCGCGCATGCAGTGCGGCGCCCCCATCCTGATGCTGGCCGTGGGCGATGCGCGCGGCATCCGCACCGCGCAGCTCGTGCTGGGCGAGCAGCCGCTTGCGCTCAAGCCCGGCACCTTCCACCCCACCTACAGCCGGGGCCTGCACGCCACGCTGCCCGAATCGGTGCGCGACCTGGCGGACGGCCTGGCCGTGACGCTGGAGCTGGAACTGGTGGGCACCGAGCGCCTGTCCATCGTGCCGCTGGGCAGCCGCACCGAGGTGCAGATGGAAAGCCCCTGGCCGCACCCCTCGTTCACCGGGCGCTTTCTGCCATCCGAGCGCGAGGTGCGGAACGACGGCTTCACGGCACGCTGGCGCCTGTCATCGCTGGCCACCACGGCGCAGCAGGACATTGCCCAGGGCAAACCGGTGTGCGAAACCGCCGACAACCCGGAGGGCTACGCACCGCCGCCCCCGGCGGCGCGCGAATGCGCTGACAGCTTCAGCGTGGCCTTCATCGACCCGGTGAACCCGTATGCGCTGTCAGACCGCGCCACCAAATACGGCGTGCTGTTCATCGCCCTGACCTTCGTCGCCGTGGGCCTGTTCGAGTTGATGCTGCGGCTGCGCGTGCACCCGGTGCAGTACCTGCTGGTGGGCAGCGCGCTGTGCAGCTTCTTCCTGCTGCTGGTGAGCCTGTCGGAGCACCTGCCGTTCAGCCTGGCTTACGCCGTGGCGGCCACGGCCTGCGTGCTGCTTCTGGGCTACTACGCCAGCCACATGCTGGGCAGTTTGCGCCGGGGCCTGCCCTTTGGCGCAGGCATGGCGCTGCTCTATGGCCTGCTGTATGTGCTGCTGCAACTGGAGCAGACCGCGCTGGTGGTGGGCTCCATCGCCCTGTTCGCCGTGCTGGCCCTGGTGATGGTGCTGACGCGCCGGGTGAACTGGTACGGGCTGGGCAGCCCCCTGGGCGGCACCCCTGCGCCCCAAAAGCCATGAGCGGCACCCCCTCTTGCAGCCCGGGCACGGCCTGGGC
>JANJVX010000158.1 GCA_024709845.1 Burkholderiaceae bacterium
CGCGATGGTGGCCACGCCCTCGGCCACCTTGTCCACATAGAAGGCACGGGGCGAGGCATGGCCGCGCGCCACGGATTCGACGGCCTTTTTCAGGTCGGCATCCACCGCCGGGTAGTCCAGGATGGCCTTGGGGTGCACGCCAATGTTGTTGTTGATGATGAACTCCAGCCGCGCCAGGCCCACGCCCTCGTTGGGCAGCTGGGCAAAGTCGAAGGCGAGCTGCGGGTTGCCCACGTTCATCATGATCTTGGTCTTGATGGGGGGCATGGTGCCGCGCTGCACCTCGGTGACCTCGGTTTCCAGCAGGCCGTCGTAGATGCGGCCGGTGTCGCCCTCGGCGCAGCTCACCGTGACCAGGGTGCCGTCACTCAGCTTGTCGGTGGCGTTGCCGCAGCCCACCACGGCCGGAATGCCCAGCTCACGCGCAATGATGGCCGCGTGGCAGGTGCGCCCGCCCCGGTTGGTGACGATGGCGCTGGCGCGCTTCATCACCGGCTCCCAGTTGGGGTCGGTCATGTCGGTGACGAGCACGTCGCCGGGCTGCACCTTGTCCATCTCGCTGATGTTGTGCACCAGGCGCACCGGGCCGGTGCCGATCTTCTGGCCGATGGCGCGGCCCTCGGCCAGCACCGGGCCCGTGCCCTTGAGCTTGTAGCGCAGCTCGGCCTGGCCCTGCACCTGGCTCTTCACCGTCTCGGGGCGCGCCTGCAGGATGTAGAGCTGGCCGTCTTCGCCGTCCTTGCCCCATTCGATATCCATGGGGCGGCCGTAGTGCTGCTCGATGACCAGCGCGTAGTGCGCCAGCTGCTGCACGTCGGCGTCGGTGAGCGAATAGCGGTTGCGCAGCTCGGCGGGCACATCGGTGGTCTTGATGAGCTTGCCCGAGGCGGCCTTCTCCTCGGGCGTGGAGAACACCATCTGGATGAGCTTTGACCCGAGGTTGCGACGGATCACCGCCTGCTTGCCCGCCTTGAGCATGGGCTTGTGCACGTAGAACTCGTCGGGGTTCACCGCCCCCTGCACCACCGTCTCGCCCAGGCCGTAGCTGCTGGTGATGAACACCACGTCCTCAAAGCCGCTTTCGGTGTCGATGGTGAACATCACACCGGCGGCGCCCAGGTCGGAGCGCACCATGCGCTGCACACCGGCCGACAGCGCCACCACATCGTGCGCAAAGCCCTTGTGCACGCGGTAGCTGATGGCGCGGTCGTTGTAGAGGGAGGCGAACACCTCCTTCATCTTGTGCAGCACCTCCTCGATGCCGTGCACGTTCAAAAAGGTTTCCTGCTGGCCGGCAAACGAAGCGTCAGGCAGATCCTCTGCCGTGGCCGAGGAGCGCACGGCAAAGCTGGCGTGCGGGTTGCCCGCCGACAGGCGCGCGAACTCCTCGCGGATGGCCTGCTCCAGATCGGCCGGGAAAGGCTGGGCCTCCACCATGGCACGGATCTCGGCGCCCACCTGGGCCAGCGCGCGCACGTCCTCGGTGTCGAGGGCGGCCAGCTTGGCACTGATCTTGTCGGCCAGGCCGCCATAGGCCAGAAAGTCGCGGAAGGCATGGGCCGTGGTGGCGAAGCCCGTGGGCACGCGCACGCCCTGGGGCAGCTGCGAGATCATCTCGCCGAGGCTGGCGTTCTTGCCGCCAACCGCCTCGACGTCGGTCATTCTCAGGTTTTCAAACGGAACGACCAGGGCGGTCGCGTTGAACAGTGCAGACATGGGAAAGCTCCAGAAGTTGAAACCGGCTCTGCGCCCACGCCCTGGAGGAGCAATGGGCGAGCAACCAGGCGCGGGGCACGGCTTTGTTGTTGTGCTTGTGGGCCGACGGCGCGCATGGTGAGAATTTGGATAATGGGCGCAATTGTAGGCCCGCGCTTCTGGCAACGGGCTGACGTATTCCATAAGGCCCGCATGCACACACGCACCGTGTTTTTTGTCTCCGACGGCACCGGCATCACCGCCGAAACTTTCGGCAACGCCATCCTCGCGCAGTTCGAGATCGTGCCCCGCCACGTGCGCCTGCCCTTCATCGACACCGTGGACAAGGCCCACCAGGCCGTGCGCCAGATCAACCACACGGCCGAACTGGAGGGGCGCAAGTGCATCGTCTTCACCACCCTGGTGAACATGGAAGTGCTCAAGGTCATCCAGGACGGCTGCAAAGGCATGCTGCTGGACATGTTCGGCACCTTCGTGCACCCGCTGGAGGTGGAGCTGGGCATCAAGTCGCACCACCGCGTGGGGCGGTTTTCCGACATCAGCAAGAGCAAGGAATATCACGACCGCATCGAGGCCATCAACTTCAGCCTGGCACACGACGACGGCCAGACCCACCACGACCTGGAAGGCGCCGACGTCATCCTGGTCGGCGTGAGCCGCAGCGGAAAAACCCCCACCAGCCTGTACCTGGCCATGCAGCACGGCCTGAAGGCGGCCAACTACCCGCTGATCCCCGAGGACTTCGACCGCCGCCAGCTGCCCCCCGCGCTGGTGCCGCACCGAAAGAAGATCTTCGGCCTGACCATCAGCCCCGAACGCCTGTCCGAAATCCGCAGCGAACGCCGCCCCGACTCGCGCTACGCCAGCCTGCAGAACTGCCGCCACGAGGTGGCCGAGGCCGAGGCCATGATGCGCCGCGCGGGCATCCGCTGGCTGTCGTCCACCACCAAGTCCATCGAGGAAATCGCCACGACCATCCTGCAGGAGATCCGGCCGGAGCGGCTGGTGTACTGATCTGCGCTGGTGGACAGGGGTAGGACGGGTATGGAGGTCGGCTTGGAAGTTTTGAGTAAAATTGGCCTCCAAGGCATATCCAGCAAGCGCAAAAAGCTATTTATTTAATAGCAAATTACAAGTTTTCATTGCTTGGTGGATTCAAGGCCGGTGCTCAGCGCACCGGCAACTTGAGGACCGATCCGGCCGCGATGGCATAGGCATCGACATGTCCGGACACGGTGGCCCCGGCATCCACGAAGTGCACATGCAGGCGCTCGCCGGGGTGCGACACCACCCCTTCGAGCGCAGCGCCGCTGTACACACCCACCAGCTGCCCGGTGCTCCCAGGCTGGTGAAACACCTTCATGCCCGACTGCTTGTTGGCATGCCCCCCGTGTGCGCCATGCGGGCCGTGGCCGCCATGGCCGCCGGTGGGCGCCTCGCCGGTAACCACATGCCAGCGCATGCGCGGGAACTGCCCCTCCACCCGGAACACGAAAGGCTGCTCCAGCGACAGCCCGGCGCGCTGCGCCTCCTGTGTCAGAAAGGCTTCAAACCGAGGCGGGTCCATGTCGGAGGGCAGACGCACATCGGCCCATTCCTGAACCCGGGCACTGGCAAACAGCGCCGCCTGCTCGTCCGGCAACGGCGCCTGGACGCGACCCTGGGCATCGGTGCCCTGGCTCACCAGCAGCCTGCCATCCAGCTGCACGATCTCGCCCTTCAGCCCTGCCGTGGCCCCCACGCCCCAGGTGCCCGCCTCCTGCGACAACGCCGACAGCACGGCTTTGCCGCCCGTGTCCCCGGTGTGCATCATGTGCTGAAAGTGGCCGTAGTGCGTGAAGCCAAACGGCAGCGTGGCCGCCAGCACCAGTGCAGAGGCTGCCACGGCGGCGAGGCCTGCGGCCAGACGGGAAAGTGTCTTCATGCGTGAACTCCGTTGAATCGCATTGCCGGTGCAGCGCCCCGCCCTCCCTGGCCATGGCAGGCATCCACCCAGCCGCATGGAACAGCCAGCGCAAGCCCACGCAAACCAGAGGCGGCGGCCTGGCCGTACACCTTGAATGGGCCGGATTGTGCTGGTGCGGCGGCGGCAGTCCGTATGATCAGAATCACACGACCACCGCTGCCGATGAAATCCACCGATGCCCTCCCCGCTGGCCTGTGGGCACTGCTGCCCGCGCACCTGCAAGCGCTGGCCGAACCCCTGGCACTGGCCAAAGGCCAGGTCTTGTTCGACCAGGGGGCCGTGCCTGCGGGGCTCTATTACGTGGTCCAGGGCGAGGTGGTGCTGGAGCGTACCGGCATTCAAGGGCAGACTGTGGTGCTGCAGCGCGTGCGCAGCGGCTTTGCCGCAGAGGCCAGCCTGTGGGCCACCCGCTACCAGTGCACCGGGCGCGCCACCTTGCCGGGCAGCGCCATCCGGCTGCCGCTGGTGCCGCTGCGGACCGCCTTGGCGGAGGACAGCGCCTTCGCCGGGCGCTGGATCGGCATGCTCAACGGCGAGGTGCGGCGCCTGCGCGCCCAGACCGAGCGGCTGGCACTCAAGGGCGTCACAGCCCGGCTGCTGCACCTGATCGAGACCGAGGGCTCCGGGGGCGCGCTGGACATCGGCTCCGGACTGAAATCGCTGGCGTCACAGCTGTGCGTGACGCACGAGGCGCTCTACCGCACCGTGGCCCGGCTGGAGCAGGCGGGCACGGTCTGCCGCGTGGACGGCTGCTTGCGCCTGCAAAACCCGCCCCCCGCGCAGGCTGCATTACGCTCCTGAATCGATAGCTTCCAGCGCTTTATTCATAAGCTTTTTATCCACATTTTTTTGAAAATTGAGATCCCCGGGCACGGACATGTGCCTCCCCCCACTCCCCTTGCGGGAGAAGGCCAGGCCGCCCGGAACGCCTGCAGAACCCCGCACGACCACCCGCACGCCCCAGCCTGCCGCTTCAATGCCCGTTGGTTTTCGCCGTCCAGAACCAGCCCATGACGCCGCCCGCTAACGCAGCCCGGTGAACTTCAAGCCAGAAGTGGCATGAATCCGCCCTTTTCCATACTGCGCTATCAGCTATTAACACATGAGCAGCTCAAGCACCTGCGCTGGCAGTCTGGGCAGGTCTTCATGCGGGATGCCCGTAGCGATGTGAGCAAGGTGGGGATGTGACTGGTGGCAGCCCCTGCCAGCCGCCCGGATCGAAGCCGCAAAACCATCCTTTAATGATGCACTGCACCCATTCCTGCTCGGTATGCAGGCTATAGTATTTGCAGCGAATGCGCTCACGGACCTATTCCAGCAACCGTGTGTCGCGCAACATAGGAGGGGCGGCGGGTTTCATGGCTGAATTCTGTACTGCATCTTCATCCAGAATGGATGCCGCAAAGCCAGACTACGAGCCCCTTGCTGCGGCGTTTTGGTGCCAACTTGGACCGCAAACCCCAGAGATGGGCTGCGGTTTGGTGCCATCTGCATTGCGTTGGACGTCATGAGGATCGCTTTCCTCGTGCTCAACGCCCTCGGGCTCCTGGCTGTCATTGGCCTCATCGCCACGGCATACTTCATCTGCGCAGGCGTCGCCACCTGCGCTGCAAGCGCTCCGAGATCCCTTTCCCTCGGTGGTGCGCTCATCCCAATCGTGCTCTTCGTCATCTCCGCCACAATCGCCACTTTGGACATGTACAGAAGAGCTTCGGTCTGGCTCTCTCTTGTCGGTCTGATCACCGGCGCTATCGCAGCGTACGTGTCACTTGTGGCGTTTGCTCTTGCTCTGGAGTTCGTCCTGTCTGACGTTTTCGAGTATGCCGTTCCGGCTCTCCTCTATGGCAGCCTCCTGTTCGTGGGCTGTTTTCCAGTGTTGGCCATGCTGAACGTCACTGCCATCGCACGCAGTCTCATGTGTAACGCACGCATGTCCGGCATCGATGAGGCCTGACCCCTCGCTCACGAGGTGCCCCCACCAACCAGCGCCCGCTCCCCCACATAGGGCCACCCCGTTCAACGCAGCATGGTTCGCAGCCGCTCCTCAGGGGGCGGGTTGCCTGCGCGCCTCACGCCATAGGTAGGCAGCGCTGGCCAGCAGGCCCGCGGCCGACAGCACCAGGGCGTGGTTCAGTGCGGTGGCAAAGTCGGCAGTGAAGCGGCCCATGACGGCGGAGGTGAGCGGACCCAGCAACTGGCCCAGCGCGAAGCCTGCCGTCATGCGCCC
>JANJVX010000162.1 GCA_024709845.1 Burkholderiaceae bacterium
CGTATCTTGCCAATCATGTCCATGGTGATCACCCTCTTCATTCCCTTGCTGCACAAAACAGCAGGGTAGGTAAAACACCTGGCTCAGTTTTAGGTCGGCATCACACCAAAAAGTGGCTCAGTTTTCGGTCGGCGTCAACACGCAATGGACTCTTTGTTGCGGTTGACCGAGAAAAAGTAGCCAGAGAGTGGTGGCCCCTCGTCCGATTCGATAAATGGCCCGACGTGGCGAGCGTCGTCCCCCAGTTCGGGCATCTCCACCTTGATGACGCGAGCTCCAAGGTCGGCCAGCGTCATAGTGCAATACGGGCCCGCTAGAACGCGGGTGAGATCGATTACTACCAGACCAGCGAGAGGCCCCATCTTTTTTGCTGCAAGCATTGGGACTACCTCAATCCTTTGATTGCCGAGCGAGATTGCCTGCAGAGATTCGAGCCGCAATAGCAGGCCCATCGAATGCCGCCAGCAGCACGTTTCGATTCTCCTGCGCAGTCCCTTTTGACAGGGCCGATGCGTTGAGCACCTTTTTCATTGCGGTGAGCGGGCCCGCTGGCATAGCAGCGATGCTGGATGCAACTTCAAGTGCGCGGGATAGCAATTCGGCCTCTGGCGCGATTTCATTCAGGAAGCCGATGGCTAGCATCTCCGCAGCCTCTACCCTTTGCGCCAAGAAGACGAGACGCTTTGCCTGATTCAAACCAAGGCGCGTCACATAGCGCTGAAGGGCACCGGCGTACAACGGCAGGCCGAAGCGCGCAGCTGGCATCAGCATGTACGCCTTTTCAACGCCGATGCGCAAGTCGCATGCCAAAGCGATGTCTGTGGATCCGCCAATTACCGGGCCATTGATGGCAGCGATCACGATAAGGCGGGTGTTCTCGAGACGGTCCACGAAACGCTCAAAAGCACTGTCGCTTTCAGCGGCCTTGAGCTCTCCCGAGGCCGCGTTGGCGGAAAGCGCTCGCAAATCGAAGCCCGCACTGAAGTAAGTCCCTTTGGCCGTGAGCACCAGAACGTGGATGTTTTGATCTCGTTCGCACTCGTCAAGCTGACACTCCAACATGTCCAAATCTTCCGGTTGGATGCGATTGGCATTTGCAACCCTGTTGAGTTCTATCAGTGCGACGTTGGCAACGGGACGGCTTAGTACAGGTGTGGATTCACCATTCATGTTGTCTCCTTGGTATCCCAATGAACTTTTTTGGTATGCCAGAACTATAGTTTAAGATTCCACCATGAGCAAGACCTTGCATCCGGAAAGTCTTTCGGACACGGTTCGCGTCCAGATGGAGCGCGACCTCTTCAGTGGGGCATTGGCTCCGGGAACGCTACTGGACGAGAGGTCATTGGCCGAAAAATTCGGAGTGTCACGAACCCCTGTACGTGAGGCTGTGCTGTATTTGGCTGCGCAGGGGCTACTGAACGTCGTACCCCGTGTCGGTGTCATGGTTCCAAAACTCGGTATTCAAGAACTTCTGTCGCTGCTGGAAATGCTTGCGGAGATGGAAGGGGCTTGCGCGAAATTCGCTGCCAAGCGGATGGATGCGAGAGAGCGCAAAGCTTTGCGAGAAGTGCTGGTCGCTTGTGAAAACGCCGCTGCCGCCAACAACACCCAGGATTACGACAACGCAAACAAGCAGTTTCACCAGCTCATTTATGCAGGGGCGCGCAACGAGTGGGCAGCAAGGCAGGTCTATGCGCTACGACTGCGCTGTGCGAGCTATCAACGCTCGCGTTTTGACCTGCCTGGGCGGCTTGTACAGTCGCTCCTGGAGCATCGTGAGGTGGTAGTAGCTATCGAATCAGGCGACAGTGAAGCAGCCCGCCAGGCGATGGTGCGACACATCTCAGTAGGCGGTAAGGATTTCGCCGAGTTTGTAAGTTCCCTTGGTCAGAACCTGCTGGCTGCCGAATGACCCGCATAGGGAAAAGCGGACATTTGTGAACTGGTTGAGAGGAACTGTTCGCAATCGCAGGTGGCCCCGCAATCCCCTTCAGGGTTGCCCAGCGTGGTTTTCGACGCAGTTGCCAAATGCCCAATATTTGTTATCAAAAAAAGAGCTGTCAGCGCTTGATGGACATGAGATTGAGGTCGTTTTGAATGAGAAACCTCGTTAATAGATTTTGTCTTCAAACGTCAAACGTTAAACGTCGTGTCTTCCGCGGTCTTGCACTCACCGGGGCGAAAGCCGTCGCGCCGGGAGCCGCAGCGCGGCATCACGCCACACAGGTCTGATTGCGCCCCTGCGCCTTGGCCTGGTAGAGTGCCTTGTCGGCGCGGGCCAGCATGGCGCTCTGGGTGTCGTGCGAGCCCTGCCAGGTGGTCAGGCCGATGCTGAGCTGGCAGTCCAGTGTGTGGCCCGAGGCCGCTGCAGCGTGGATGCGCTGGGCTACGTTGCGGGCGGCTTCGGCGTCGGTTTCGGGTAGCAGCACCAGAAATTCTTCGCCGCCGTAGCGGCCCAGCCGGTCGGCGCGGCGCAGCACCGCCTGTGTGCGCTGGGCAAAGTGATCCAGCACGGCATCACCATGCTGGTGGCCCAGGGTGTCGTTCACGGCCTTGAAGTGGTCCAGATCGAGCATCATGATGGCCGGGCCGCTCTTTCCGTTGCGCTGGCTGCGTGCCAGTTCTTCCTCGAAACGTTCGAGCAGCGCGCGGCGGTTGAGCGTGCGGGTGAGCGGGTCGTGCGTGGCCAGGTGCTCGAGTTCGGTGGTCAGGCGGTCGGTGGCCATGAGGACGGCGCCGATCGAGAGCATCAGCACCGTGAGCACATAGGTGCCGATGTACAGGGTCTGGAAAAGTGATGGCTCCATCAGGTCGTTGCCGGCGTGTCCTGCCACCACCGAGCCCAGGCGCACCAGCAACACCGCAATCTGCATGGCCAGCACCACCTCCACCAGCCGCACGGGAAAACGTGTGCCGCCATGGCGCCACAAAAAGCGCAGGTTGGCCGTGTAAACGCAGATCATCAGCGCGGTGAACGCCCCCAGGCGAAGGGGGTAGTGGGGGTAACCGTAGGTGAGCCAGGTGGAAAGCAGCGCAGCAAGCATTGCCACGCTGCCCCACAGCCGCCAGCCGCCGGCCTGGCCCAGAAAGCGGCGACAACCGATGTAGTAGCTCGAGGTGCCCAGCAGCAGCAAGGTGTTGGCCCCCACCTGCGAGAGCAGATCGGGGATCAGGCCGCGCCCACTGAACAGCACGGAGGCTACCAGCCACATCAGCGGTGCGCTGGCCCAGTGACCGAGGCCGCGAATGCTGGGCGGGTAGTAGCGGCGCAAGAAATACAGCACCATGCCCATGACGGTAGCCATGAATCCCGCCATGGCGATCAGGGAGCGCGGGTCGAGTTGGGTCATCTGGCGGATGGAGCGCAGGGTGGTGCAATCCAGTATAGCCACGCCCCGGAGATTGCGGGGAGTGGAATGTTGACGGGGAGGTGCGCGCCGGCGCGGCAAGCGGGCGTGGTGCACCCACCAGGGCTTTGCGAACCTGGATTTTGATATCAAATCGGGCTTGAGCGCTTGTTTATCAAGCGCGAGTAGCTCCTTTTTTAGGAGTGATATGGGTTGTTGCTGAAACGGCACAGCATGGTCTGCGAAGGCATCGGGCTGCTTCGCCGTGCGTGTCTGCAGCCAGACACGGCGCGAAAGCGCACCACGGCCGTTTTCGGGCTCAGGGTGCCAGGGTCTTGGGCTGGTAGTCGCAGTGCGGCGCCACGGCGCATTCCCAGCAGCGCGGCTTGCGTGCCTGGCACACATAGCGGCCCAGTAGGATGAGCCAGTGGTGCGAATCCACCGCGTAGGCGGCGGGCACGCGCTTGAGCAACTGCTTTTCCACCGCCAGCGGGTTTTTTCCGGGGGCCAGGCCGGTGCGGTTGCCGACGCGGAAGATGTGCGTATCCACCGCCATGGTGGGTTGGCCGAAGGCCACGTTGAGCACCACGTTGGCCGTCTTGCGGCCCACGCCGGGCAAGGCTTCGAGCGCCTCGCGCGTGCGCGGCACCTCGCCGCCGTGCTGCTCCACCAGGATGCGGCAGGTTTCCATCAGGTGCCGGGCCTTGCTTTTATACAGGCCGATGGTCTTGATGTAGCCCTCCAGCCCTGCAAGGCCCAGGTCCAGGATGGCCTGCGGCGTGCCCGCCACCGGGAACAGCTTGCGCGTGGCCTTGTTCACGCCCACGTCAGTGGCCTGCGCCGACAGCAGCACGGCGGCCAGCAGCTCGAACACGCTGGTGTATTCCAGCTCGGTGTTGGGTTGCGGGTTGGCGGCCTTCAGGGTGGCGAAGAAGGGTTCGATCTTGGAAGGGTGCATGGGTTCAGGCTAGATGGCGCAGCTCGCGCAGCGCTACCGATACGGGGGCCAGGTCGGGGGCCTGGGTGCTGACGGTGGCGAGCAGGTGGTTCAGCCGCTCGATGGGGCGGGCATGCCGCTCTTCCCAGCTGGGCAGGTTTTCCTGGCGCTGCAGCAGGCCCTGGGTGATGTGGCGCGCGATGGAGTACACGTCGTCGCGCGCGCTGCCCCGGGCCTGGGTCTGCCAGAGGGTTTCGGTGGGCAGGCGGTTGATCTGCGTGCGCCACTGGGCCAGGTCCAGGCGGGCCTCGATGCCGAAATAGGCGCGCGCGGCCTGCTCCAGGCTGGCCGGGGTGTCTTGCGCCAGATCCACCAGGTCCAGGGCCGGGAAGGTGTAGTCCAGCGCGGTCAGGTTGTGCGCCAGCGCCTGCTGCACGCCCGCGCCCACCAGGCTGGCCGTGGCCTGCTGCCAGCCTTGCACGGCGCCTGGCGGCAGCCAGTCGTCCAGGCGGGTGCGCAGTTCGCGCGCCGGGCCCTGGTAGCGCTGGATGAGGGTGGGCAGGTCGGTCTGGTCCGACGAGCGGATGCGCAGAATCCAGCGCGAGGCCCGCTGGGCGATGGCGATCAGCTTGTGCAGCAGGTCCAGCTGCAGCGTGCTGCCGACCTGGTAGTCCAGGGCGTCGATCTGGTCCCACAGGGGTTCGAGGTCGAAGATTTCGCGCGCCAGCGTGAAGGCGCGGATGACATCGGCCGTGGCCGCGCCCGATTCGGCGGCCAGGAAGTTGATGAAGGTGGCGCCGGTGCGGTTGACCACCGTGTTGGTGATGAAGGTGGCGATGATCTCGCGCTTGAGCGGGTGCGCGTTCATGGCGTCCGCGTACTTCTCGCGCAGCACGCTGGGGAAATAGGCCTGGAGCGCGCGGCCGAAGAAGGGGTCGTCGGGCAGGTTGCTGGCCACCAGTTCGTCGAACACGGCCATCTTGGCGTAGGCCAGCAGCACGGCGTTCTCGGGGGCGGTCAGGCCCTGCTTGCGCGCGCGGCGCTGCGCGATCTCTTCGTCCGTGGGCAGGAATTCGATGGCGCGGTTCAGGCGCTTGCCGCCTTCGAGCCATTGCATCAGCCGCTGCTGGCCGTCGAGCACGTACAGCGGGCGGTGGCAGGCGATGTCCAGGGCCTGGGGCTGGTAGTAGTTGTCCTGCAGCACGAGCGCGGCCACTTCGGAGGTCATGGAGGCCAGCAGGTCGTTGCGCTGCTTGAGGGTGAGGTCGCCCGCCTCGACCACGGCGCCCAGCAGGATCTTGATGTTCACCTCGTGGTCGGAGCAGTCCACGCCGGCCGAGTTGTCGATGGCGTCGGTGTAGATCAGGCCGCCCTTTTGCGCGTATTCGATGCGCCCGCGCTGCGTGCAGCCCAGGTTGCCGCCCTCGACCAGCACCTTGCAGCGCAGTTCGTTGCCGTTGACGCGGAAGGCGTCGCCCGCCTTGTCGCCGACCTGGGCATGGGTTTCGAAGCTGGCCTTGACGTAGGTGCCGATGCCGCCGTTGTAGATCAGGTCCACCGGCGCCTGCAGGATGGCCTTGAGCAGTTCCACCGGGGCCAGCTCCTGCACCGCGATGCCCAGCACGGCCTGGGCTTCGGGGCTCAGCGGGATGGACTTGGCCGTGCGCGGGTAGACGCCGCCGCCGGGCGAGATGAGGGATTTGTCGTAGTCGTCCCAGCTGGAGCGCGGCAACTGGAACAGGCGCTGGCGCTCGGCGAACGAGGCCGCCGTGTCGGGGTGGGGGTCGATGAAAATGTGCCGGTGGTCGAAGGCCAGCACGAGCTGGATGTGTTCGGACAGCAGCATGCCGTTGCCGAACACGTCGCCTGACATGTCGCCGATGCCGGCCACGGTGAACGGTGTGGTCTGCGTGTTCACGCCCAGCGCGCGGAAGTGGCGCTTGACCGACTCCCACGCGCCGCGCGCGGTGATGCCCATCTTCTTGTGGTCGTAGCCCACCGAGCCGCCCGAGGCGAAGGCGTCGCCGAGCCAGAAGCCGTACTCGGCCGATACGCCGTTGGCGATGTCGGAGAACGTGGCGGTGCCCTTGTCGGCGGCCACCACGAGGTAGGGGTCGTCGCCGTCGTGCCGCACCACCTGGGCCGGGGGTACCACGGCGCCCTTGGCGATGTTGTCGGTCACGTCCAGCAGGCCGCGCAAAAAGGTCTGGTAGCAGGCCACGCCTTCGGCCAGGTAGGCTTCGCGGTCGGTGGCGGGCGGCGGGTTCTTGAGCACGAAGCCGCCCTTGGAGCCGACGGGCACGATGACCGTGTTCTTCACCTGCTGGGCCTTGACCAGCCCCAGGACCTCGGTGCGGAAGTCCTCGCGCCGGTCGGACCAGCGCATGCCGCCACGGGCCACGCGCCCGCCGCGCAGGTGCACGCCTTCCATGCGTGGGGAATAGACCCAGATTTCATACAGCGGCTTGGGCTCGGGCACGCCGGGCACTTCGCGCGGGTTGAGCTTGAAGCTGAGGTAGGGCTTGGCCTGGCCGTCGGCCGTGCGCTGCCAGAAATTGGTGCGCAGGGTGGCGGCCAGGGTGGAGACGAACTGGCGCAGGATGCGGTCTTCGTCCAGGCTGGCCACCTTGGAGAGTTCGGCGTCGATGCCGCGCCGCAGGGCCTGCTGCCGTTCTTCGCGGCCTTCTTCCCGCGCCGGGTCGAAGCGCGCCATGAACAGGTCCACGATGGCCTGCGTGAGCTGCGGGTTGCGCGCCAGCGTGGCCTCGATGTAGCTCTGGCTGTAGGCGAAGCCCAGTTGCTTGAAGTAGCGCGTGTAGGCGCGCAGCACGCCGATGGCGCGCGCGTCCAGGTCGGTGGCCAGCACCAGGCGGTTGAGGTCGTCGTTCTCCACCTCGCCGCGCCAGGCGGCCACGTACAGCTCCTCGAACCGCTGTTTCACGCGCGCCAGGTCGGTGCCGGGCGGCAGCTGCAGGCCCAGGTCATGGATCCAGGGCGCATCGCCGTCGTGGCCGATGCGGTAGGGGTGCTCGTCGAGCACCCGCGCGCCCAGGTGTTCGAGCACGGGCAGCGAGTCCGACAAGGCCACCTTGGCGGTGCTGTAGACCTTCAGGCGCAGCGCGCCGGGGCCGGCGTCGAGCGGGCGGTAGAGCTTGACGGCCAGCGGGGCCGTGGCCGAGAGCGTGGTCAGGATGTCCGCGTCTTCCACGGCCACCTGGGGTGAGAACTGCTCGCGGTAGGCCGTGGGGAAGGCGTTGGCATGGCGGTGCGCCAGCGCCAGGCCGGGGCCCTCGCCGTGGATGCGCAGGAATTCGGCCGTGCAGTGGTCTTCCCAGCGCTGGGTGTGGCGGGCGATGCGCGCCTCCAGCGCATGCAGGGCCACGTTCTGCGGCGCGCGCTCCCGGGCCCGCACCAGGTAGTGGATGCGCGCGAGCGGGCTGTCGGTGAGCATGGGGGTGAACTCCACCGACTGGCCGTCGAGCACGGCCATGAGTTCCTCGCCGATCTTGAGCCGCAGCTCGGTGTTGAAGCGCTCGCGCGGCACGAACACCAGGGCCGAGGTGAAGCGCCCGAACACGTCGCGGCGCAGGAACACGCGCGTGCGCTGGCGCTCCTGCAGCCGCAGGATACCGATGGCGTGCTCGGTGAGGGTGGGGGTGTCGATCTGGAACAGCTCGTCGCGCGGGTACACGTCCAGGATGGACTGCAGCGACTTGGCGGCGTGGCTGTCGGGCACTACGCCTGCGGCCGCCATCACGGCGGCCACGCGGCTGCGCACCTGGGGGATCTCGCTCACAGCGGCGGTGTAGGCGGTGGAGGTGTACAGCCCCAGGAAGCGGGTTTCGCCCACGATCTGGCCGTCCGCGTCGAAGCGCTTGACGGCGATGTAGTCGAGCCAGGCCGGGCGGTGCACCGTGGCGCGCGACATGGCCTTGGTGATCAGCACCAGTTCGTTCGATTCGAGCAGGGCCATGGCCTCGGGCGGCAGCACGGTCTGTTCGGTCTGCGCCGCGCCGCGCAGGATGCCCAGGCCCGTGCCGGGCTTGGCGCGCATGCTTACCGTGCTGCCTTCGCGCACCAGGTCGTAGTCGCGCGCGCCCAGGAAGGTGAAGTGGCGGTCTTCCAGCCAGTTCAGGAAGTCGATGCCTTCCTGCCGGCCGCTGGGCGAGAGGCTGGAGTGGGCGGCCGCCTGCGCCACGGTGCGCGCGCGGTCCAGCATGGCCTCCCAGTCCTGCACGGCCGCGCGCACGTCGCTCAGCACGCGCTGCAGATCGGCCTGCAGGGCCTCGCGGTCCTGGGCGTGCACGATGCGGTCGCATTCCACCAGGATGACCGATTCCACCGGCGTCCCGCCGCCGGCCGCGCTGGCGGTGGCCGCGCTGGAGGCGGCGGTCACCTTGCCGCTGGCGTCGCGCCCGACGGCCATCAGCGGGTGCACGATCCAGTGGGCCGTGCGGTTGCCCCGGTTGATGGCCATGGTGACCGAATCCACCAGGAACGGCATGTTCGAGTGCACGATGTGCACCACGGTGTGCTCGCTGACGAAGCCGTCCTCGGCCAGGGTGGGGTTGAACACCCGCACCTGCGCGCTGTCGGTGGCGGTGTGGGCCTGCAGCAGGCGCCAGTGGGCCGTGGCGTTGGCGTACAGCGCGGCGGGGCCCCGGGTCTGCAGCTCGTCGGGGTCGGTGTTCTCGTAATAGGCGGCGGTGAAGCCCCCCATGCTGCCTTGGGCGGGGCCTGCGTGTTCCTGGGTAAAGGCCAGCAGGTCCGAGAGCGCGGAATGGGTCATCTTGTGCTCCTTGGTTTTCGAGCGTGTGCACGCTCATTTATTCTTGTGCGGTTTGTCACCTGGCGAACGCGGCGTCTGCGGCGCTGTCCATCCGTTCTGTGTGCGGATGCCTGGGATTCTAGGATCGCCCCGCCGGGCAGGCCATAGCCGCAGACCGCAACTCATTGCCTTATGCAATAGCGGCATGACCGGTGCATGCAAGCAGGAATCCTGCGCACCAATTGGCGACAATGCGGGATTCTTCGCCAACCCGTTTCCATCACGCCATGCAATTCGCCGACCGTCTGAACAACGTAGAAACCTCCGCCATCCGCGAGCTTTTCAAGCTGCTGGGCAAGCCCGGCATCATCAGCTTTGCCGGGGGCTTCCCCGACAGCGCCATGTTCGACGTGGACGGCATCCAGGCCGCCGTGAACCAGGCCCTGGCCGAGGAGCCCGGCGCTGCGCTGCAATACGGCGCCACCGAGGGCTACCAGCCGCTGCGCGAGCAGCTCAGCCAGTTCATGGCCAGCAAGGGCGCGCAGGGCGTGGCGCCCGAGAACCTCATCGTCACCACCGGCAGCCAGCAGGCGCTGGACCTGCTGGGCAAGACGCTCATCAGTCCCGGCGACAAGGTGATCGTCGAAGGCCCGACCTTCCTGGCCACCATCCAGTGCTTCCGCCTCTATGGCGCGCAGCTCATCAGCGCGCCCATCGACGGCAACGGCGTGAAGACCGATGAACTGGAAAAGCTCATCGCCGAGCACCAGCCCAAGTTCGTCTACCTGATCCCCACCTTCGGCAACCCCAGCGGTGCCATGCTGAGCCTGGAGCGCCGCAAGAAGGTGCTGGAGCTGGCGGTGAAGTACCAGACCCTGGTGGTGGAGGACGACCCCTATGGCGACCTGTACTTTGGCGATGCGCCGCCGCCCAGCCTGCTGAACCTGTCGGCCACCGTGCCGGGCAGCCGCGAGCTGCTGGTGCACTGCGGGTCCTTGAGCAAGGTGCTCTCGCCCGGCCTGCGCGTGGGCTGGATGATCGCCCCGGCCGACCTGCTGGCCAAGGCCACCATGTGCAAGCAGTTCAGCGACGCGCACACCAGCACCTTCGCCCAGGCCACGGCCGCGCAGTACCTCAAGGCCGGCCGCATGCCCGCCACGCTGGCCCATGTGCGCAAGGTGTACGCCGAGCGCGCCCAGGCCATGGGCGACGCGCTGCGCAGCGACCTGGGCGACGCCATCGAGTTCGTCCAGCCCCAGGGCGGCCTGTTCGTGTGGGCGCGCCTGACGGGCGCGGGTGGCAAGGTGGCGGACGGCAACGTGCTGGCCAAGCGCGCGATTGAAAAGGGCGTGGCCTTTGTGCCCGGCACGCCGTTCTTCTGCGCCAACCCCGACCACGCCACCTTCCGCCTGTCGTTTGCGACGGCCGATGTGGCCAAAATCCGCGAAGGCGTGGCGCGCCTGGGCCAGGCGATCTGACCTGCCGCTTCTGAACAGGGCACCATGCGGATCGGGCTGTACACGCTGGCGCTGCTGGTCTTCGGACTGTGCAGCGGCGCAGGCGCCCAGGTGTCTGAGGCGCTGGCGCCTGCCCCCGGCTTTGACTGCGCCGCGGCCGAGAAGACCGTGGAGCACTGGATCTGCGCCAGCCCGGACCTGGCGCAGGCCGATGGGCGCCTGAGCGAGGCCTACCGCATCGCCCAGGCCAAGCCCGATGGGCATGCCGCGCTGGCCGCCCTGCGCGGCGCACAGCTGCGGTGGCTGCGCCAGCGCAACCGCTGCGACGACGTGGCGTGTGTGGCGGCGGCCTATGCGCAGCGCATGCGAGAGCTGCAGGCCGCCAACCGCCGCGTGCAGGTGCTGGACGGGCCGGGCTTTGCGCCCGTGTTTTCGCGCACGCTGCCGCACATCAACGACACCCGCGGGGTGTGGGGCATACCGCTGCGGCGCTCGCAGCCTGCGGCCTTCCAGGTGGAGCTGTACATCGACCCGGCTGACGCCCGGCCCTGGCGTGATGGCGGCCCCGGCGTGCGCATGATGTGCTGGCCGCCCGACCGGCGCGAAGGCTACGCAGCCCGTTTTGAATACGCCACGCGCTCCTGGGGCGATGCCTTCCGCCCGGCGGAGCGCGCAGGCCAGCGGGGCTACATCCTGCTGCGCTTTGTGCTGGGCAAGGACCTGCCGCTGAACGAAGACATCGTGTGCAACCTGGCCCTGACCGAGTGGCTGCTGGACCTGCCCAGCCAGTTGCATATCGTCGAGACGCGACCCTGACCGGCGCCCAATGCATCCCCCACCCATGACATCCACCCCCACCGACGACATCGTTCAACGCCTCGAAGCCCTGGAGATCAAGGCCAGCTTCACCGAAGACCTGTTGGATCAGTTGAACATGACCATCTACCAGCAGCAGCGGCTCATCGACCGGCTCACGCACGAGGTCATCGAGCTGCGCCAGCAGGCGCCCGAGGGCGGATCGAACGGCCCGCGCAACCTGCGCGACGAACTGCCACCCCATTACTGACCGCTCACGGAGCGCCCGGTCGATCTTTCGTTGCCTTTCGGGCTGAGTCTGTCAAAGCCTCGCGCGGCGCTGGAACAGGTGCGGTGTGAACGGTTTTTTGTTGATGAGTGTTGCGGTATCACGCGCGCACAGCCCGCCACGCAGCATCCGCCAGCTCCGCGCGGTACGTGGTGGGCGAGGGCAGGCTGCCGTCGCCTGATCGATCCGACAGCCACGCCCTGCAATAGCTCTGCACCGGCCCCATCGTCAGTGACGGCATCAGGTCGCAGGGCAGGTCGCGCACGGCGCCGGCCTGCCGGTGCGGCTCGAACCAGGCCACCAGTGCCTGGTTGCGGCGCCGTGCGGCCTCGGCCAGGTCGGGCGTGCGCGGGCCAGCGGCCACGGCGCCGCGCGCCTGGAAGAGAAACCGCGCCCGCTCGGGCTGCGCCACCACCCAGTCCAGATAGCCCGTGACGAGGGCACGCACGCCGGCCTCCGCGCCCCGGGCGGCGTCCAGCTGCGCCTGCACGCTGCGCGACTGGTCGTGAAAGATGTCGAAGAACAGCGCGGCCACGATACCGTCGCGGTTGCCGAAGTGATGGTAGATGCTGCCCACGCTGGCGCCGCAGCGGGCGCGCACGCCGTCGATGGTGACGGCGTCCACACCGCCTTCGGCCGCGCAGGCGAGGGCGGCGTTCAGGATGTCCTGTCGGCGGTCGGTGGGCTCGGGCCCGGGGGGCTCGGCGGCTGGAGGCGATGGGGGGAGACGCGAGCGGCTTGCCATGGGAGCAGATTGTAGAATAAAGTTCTAGAAAATATTTCTACTTCCACGTCCCCTCATGTCCGCCACCTTGACCGCCACCGCTCCACCTACTGCGGCACTTCCCGGCCACGCGCTGTACCCCCACCTGCTGGCGCCGCTCGACCTGGGCTTCACCACGCTCAAGAACCGCGTGCTCATGGGCTCCATGCACACCGGCCTGGAGGACGGGCGCGACCTGTCCCGCCTGGCGGCCTACTTCCGCGAGCGCGCCGAGGGCGGCGTGGGCCTGATCGTCACCGGGGGCTTCGCGCCCAACATCGCGGGCTGGGCCAAGCCATTTGCGGGCACGCTTTCCACCTCGGGCGCGGCGCGGCGCCACCGGCAGGTGACCGACGCGGTGCACGGCGCGGGCGGCAAGATCGCGCTGCAGATCCTGCACACGGGGCGCTACGCCTACCACCCTCTGGCGGTGGCGCCGTCGCGGCTCAAGTCGCCGATCTCGCCGTTCACGCCGTTCGAGCTGTCGGGCCGGGGCGTGGAGCGGCAGATCCGCGCCTTCGTCAACTGCGCTGCCAGGGCACGCGAGGCGGGCTACGACGGTGTGGAGATCATGGGCTCCGAGGGCTACTTCATCAACCAGTTCCTGTCGCAGGCCACGAACCAGCGCGACGACGCCTGGGGCGGCGACTACAGCCAGCGCATGCGCCTGCCGCTGGAGATCCTGGCGCGCACGCGCGAGGCCGTGGGGAGCGACTTCATCCTCATCTACCGCCTCTCGATGATCGACCTGGTGCCGGGCGGGAGCAGCTGGGACGAGATCGTCACGCTTGGCAAGGCCATGGCCACGGGTGGCGCGAGCCTCATCAACACCGGCATCGGCTGGCACGAGGCGCGCATCCCGACCATCGCCACCAGCGTGCCGCGCGCTGCCTTCGCCTGGGTGACGCAGAAGATGAAGGCCGAATTCGCGGCGGCGGGCATCGCCACGCCGCTGGTCACCTCCAACCGCATCAACACACCCGAGGTGGCCGAGCAGGTGCTGGCCGAGGGCTGCGCCGACATGGTGAGCATGGCGCGCCCGCTGCTGGCCGACCCGGCCTTCGTGAACAAGGCGGCGCAGGGCCAGGCCGACCGCATCAACACCTGCATCGCCTGCAACCAGGCCTGCCTGGACCACGTGTTTCGCAACAAGACCAGCAGTTGCCTGGTGAACCCGCGCGCCTGCCATGAGACGCTGCTGGTGTACCGCCCCACGCCCGCGCGCAAGCGCATCGCCGTGGTGGGCGCCGGCCCGGCGGGCCTGACGGCGGCCACCGTGGCGGCCGAGCGCGGGCACGAGGTGCACCTGTTCGATGCCGCCAGCGCCATCGGCGGCCAGCTCAACATGGCCAAGCAGGTGCCGGGCAAGGAAGAGTTCCACGAGATGCTGCGCTACCTCGCCACGCGCGTGCAGGACACGGGCGTGGCCCTGCACCTGGAGCAGCGCGTGGAGGCGGCCGACCTGGCCGGCTTTGATGAGGTGGTGGTGGCCACGGGCGTGAGCCCGCGCGACCCGAAGATCCCCGGCCAGGACCACCCCAAAGTGCTGAGCTACATCGACGTGCTGCGCCACGGCAAGCCGGTGGGCCCGCGCGTGGCCATCATCGGCGCGGGCGGCATCGGCTTCGACGTGGCCGAGTTCCTGGTGCACGACGGCCACTCGCCCACGCTCGACCTGACGGCCTGGCAGGCCGAGTGGGGCGTGGCCGACCCGCAGGCCGCGCGCGGTGGCCTGGCGCCGCAGGGGCCGCAGGTGCCGCCCCCGGCGCGCCAGGTGACGCTCTTGCAGCGCAAGCCGGGCAAGCTCGGTGAGGGCCTGGGCAAGACCACGGGCTGGATCCACCGCACCACGCTGAAGATGAAGCAGGTGCGCATGGTGGGCGGCGTGAACTACGAACGCATCGGCGACGAGGGCCTGCTGGTGTCCTATGGCGAGCGGCGCGAGAACCCGGCCTGGATCGCCTGCGACACCGTGGTGCTGTGCGCCGGCCAGGTGCCGCTGCGCGAACTGGCTGACGCGCTGCAGGCGCAGGGCCGCAAGGTGCATGTGATCGGCGGCGCGCTGGAGGCGGGCGAACTCGATGCCAAGCGCGCCATCGACCAGGCAGCGCGCTTGGCAGCGCAGTTGTAGCTATAAAAGTAAGAGCTGCAAACGCTTTATCAAAAATGTTTTCAGATACATTTGTATTTGAAAATCAATAAAATCAAGCGCTGATAGCTATTAATAACATAGCGAAATGCCCTGCCGCTCAGCGTGAAAGCCCCAGTGCGTGGAAGACGTGCGCGGCAGCGAAGGCGTCGTTGGCTGCGTACACCAGCTGCGCCTCGGTCAGGCGCGGGTTGGACCAGTTGGAGGTGGCCGCCTTTTTTGACTTGATGAAACGCCGGTTGAACAGCACGGCCACGGCGGCTTTCACGCCCATGTCCTTGCGGTAGCCGCGCTGGCGCAGCACGGTGTTGAGTTCCAGCACCTCGGTGGCCTCCACGCCCAGCTTGTGCTGGATGCGCTTGCGGTCGTCGCCCAGGCCGAAACCGGCCTTGGCCACGCCGGGCCGGGTCAGCAGTTCGGCCACCAGGTCGCTGCACTCGGGGTCGTGCAGCTGGAAGACCCAGGCGGCGTCCAGCGTGGCGAGCTGCACGATGTGCGGCCCCTCGGATTCCTGCCCCTTGGCGAAGGTGGGCCGGGATTCGGTGTCGAACCCCCAGAAGGACGTGGCGGCGAGTGCGGCGCATGCGCGCTCGGCCTGGGCGCCTGTCGAGACCAGATGGATCCGGTCCAGGTCCAGGCGCTCGAAGGGTTCGAGCAGCGCGATCTGGTCCTTGCCAGGAACGGGGTGGTGGGTGTGCATGGGTGCATTCTGCGGCATGGGGCGCCGGCCCCCGGCCGCACGGGTCAGTGCGGCGTTTCGGTCAGTGGCGTGCCGCAGGGGCCGCCACTGTCGATCATGGCGAGCTGGTCGCGGCCCCGGTGCTTGGCCAGGTAAAGCGCCTGGTCGGCGCGGTCGAGCAGGTCGCGCAGGCTGCGGTCCGAAAGGTGCAGGGCGCCCAGGCCCATGCTGGTGGTGATGCGGTAGCTGTGGCCGGTGCCGTCGGTCAGCTCCAGCGCGCGGATGGCGTCGAGGATGCGCGCGGCCACGTCGGCGCCCTCGGCCGGGGTGGTCAGCGGCAGCAGCAGGCCGAATTCCTCGCCGCCCAGGCGCCCCACGGTGTCGCTGGCGCGCAGATGGGTTTTGATGGTGCGGGCAAACTCGACCAGCACGCGGTCGCCCTCCAGGTGGCCGAAGCGGTCGTTGATGCTTTTGAAGTGGTCCAGGTCGAGCATCAGCAGGGTCAGCGGCTCGCCTGCGGTGCGGGCGCGCTGGTAGGTGGCCTCGGCCAGCTCCAGGAAGGCGCGGCGGTTGGCCATGCCGGTGAGCATGTCGGTGGTGGCCAGGCGCTGCAGCTCGCGCTCCAGGTTCTTGCGCTGGGTGACGTCGCGGTAAATGCCCTCGACGCCCGCGAAGTTGCCGTTGTGGTCAAACAGCGCGTGGCTGCTGATGGAAATATCGATGATGGTGCCGTCCTTGCGCACCATCTGGCCGGGGAAGTCGGACACCTCGCCATGTTCCATGATGGCGGCCTTGAACGCGTCGCGGTCGGAGCTTTGCGGGTAGTACGACTCGGCCGTGCGGCCCTCGATCTCGTGCGGCTCGTAACCCAGCACGCGGCGCACGCCGGGCCCCACGTGCTGCACCACGCCCTGGGCGTTGGTGCGGTAGTAGACGTCCTGCATGCTCTCGAACAGGCGGCGGAAGGTCTGTTCGCTCTCGCGCAGCTGTTCCTGGATTTCGTTCTGGTGCGTCATGTCCATGCCGCACATCAGCAGGGCGGGCGCGCCGTCCAGGGCAATGGCCACGGTGGAGATCAGCACCATCTTCAGGTTGCCCTTGCAGGTGCGGATGCGAAACTCCGACGGCTTGTTGGCCTGGCCTGCCTGCTCCGGCTCGCTGGCCTGGTGGATGCGGTTGCTCGAGCGCAGCTTGTCAATCGTGTGGACAAAGTCCGCCGGGGGCCTGCCCATCAGTTGTTCGGGGCCGTCGGCTTCAAGCAGCGTCACGCTGGCCTCGTTGGCGATACGGATCACCCCCTGCTGGGTGACCAGCACGGCCACGGGCAGGGCGCTCAGCAATTCAGGGTCGGTAAGCATGGGCAGGGCTACCTCGGTTACAACCCATTGTGGCACCACGGCAGGGTTTAGGGAATGCCGTGTGTGCACAGAAACCACCGCAGCCCGTTCAGCTCGACGGGGGCTGCTGGGCGGCGGCCGCAGCGCGCAGCTTGTCTTTCTTGCTCGGGCGCTTGCCCTTGATGCCCCCGGTGCCGGGTGCCGGGGTGCCGGGCGGGCTCTGTGTGGGCTCGAATCCGGGAATCTGCTCGCGCGGCACGGCCTGGTGCTGGCGTTTTTCAATCAGCCGGAAATGCGCCTCGGCCTCGGGGGTGATGAAGCTGATGGCCACGCCACTCTCGCCCGCGCGCCCGGTGCGGCCAATGCGGTGCACATGGTCCACGGCGGAGCGCGGCAGGTCGTAGTTGACCACGGCAGGCAGTTGCGCAATGTCGATGCCACGGGCCGCCAGGTCGGTGGTCACCACCACCTGCCAACGCTCGTCCTTGAACTCCTGCAGCACCTGCTTGCGTGCGCCCTGGCTCAGCCCGCCGTGGAACGGCGAGGCGTAGATGCCCGCCTTGTAGAGTTTTTCGGCCACATGCTCGGCCGCATACTGCGTGGCCACAAAGACCAGCACGCGGGACCATTGCTGCTCCTGCACCAGATGGCGCAGCAGCTGGGTGCGGCGCGCGGCATCGACCTGGATGGCGCGCTGCGTGATGTCGGGGGTGTTGGCGGCGCTCTCGGCCACCTGCACGCGCACGGGTTCGTGCAGCAGGCCCTGTGCCAGCTGCTCCACGCCGGGCGGGAAAGTGGCCGAGAACAGCAGGTTCTGGCGCTTGCCTGGCAGCAGGGCCAGCACGCGCTGCAGTTCTTCGGCAAAACCCAGGTCGAGCAGGCGGTCGGCTTCGTCGAGCACCAGCAGGCCCACGCTAGAGAGGCTCAGCGCGTTGTGCTCCACCAGGTCGAGCAGGCGGCCCGGCGTGGCCACCACCACGTCGGCACCGCCGCGCAGCGCCATCATCTGCGGGTTGATGGAAACACCGCCAAACACCACGGCCACGCGCGGCGCGTGGGGCAGGTGCCGCGCCAGGCCTTGCAGCACCTCGCCCACCTGGGCCGCCAGTTCCCGCGTGGGCGCAAGCACCAGCGCGCGCGGGCGCCGTGAGGGCTGCGTGCCCTGCAGTTGCTGCAGCAGCGGCAGGGCAAACGCGGCCGTCTTGCCCGAGCCGGTTTGCGCCTGCGCCACCAGGTCGGTGCCGCGCAGGATGGCCGGAATCGCCTCGGCCTGGACGGGGGTGGGGCTGCGAAAGCCCAGCGCACCGGCGGCGGCAACAAGGGCAGGAGAAAGACCGAGGGAGGCAAAGGGCATGAAAGGCGCGGGCGGGCCGCAAAGCAGGAGGAACAAACCGGCATTGTGCGGCACGGGCACCAGGGGCCTGGCGCAGGCCCATAATCCGGGGCCTGCATTTCTGGAAGAACCCGACCATGGCCGTTGCCCTTGACTCCGCCGCCATCACCCACGGCATCCAGCTGGCGGTGGCTCCCGTGTTTCTGCTCACCGCCGTGTCGGGCATGATCGGCGCGGTGGCCGGGCGCCTGGCCCGCATCATCGACCGGGCGCGTGTGGTGGAAGAGCGCGCCCGCACACGGCCCGATTTTGTGGAACAGGCCACCGTGGAGCTGGGGCAGTTGCGCATGCGCGGCCGCCTGGCCAACGGCTGCATTGCCTTGCTGACGTTCTGCGCCTTTCTGATCGGGTTGACCATCATCCTGCTGTTTCTGGGCGAAACCACCGACTTCCAGGCCAACCGCATGGCGGTGGGCGGGTTCCTCGCCGGGGTGGCTTCGTTTCTGCTGGCGCTGGTGTGTTTTCTGGCCGAAACGGTGATTGCCACGCGCTTGCTCAACTTTCCGCTGCTGCGCGAGGGTGGTGCGCCATGAAGTCGCTGGCGGGTCTGGGCGGGCTGGTGTATTCCACCGATGCAGGCCGCATGTGCCCGGGCTGCCGTCAGCCCGTGGCGCAGTGTGCCTGCAAGAGCGCCCCGGTGCGCCCGGCCGGTGACGGCATTGCACGCGTGGCCCGCGAGAGCAAGGGGCGCGGCGGCAAGACCGTCACGCTGGTGCGTGGCCTGGCACTGGACGATGCGGCGCTGGTGCAACTGGGCAAGCAGCTCAAGGCGGCTTGTGGCAGCGGCGGCACGGTGAAGGACGGTGTGATCGAGGTGCAGGGCGACCATGCCGACAAGGTGCTGGAATGGCTGCGCAAGCAGGGCCATGCGGCCAAGCGCAGCGGAGGCTGAGCGTGGACGCCGAACACCTGCGCAAACTGGTCGAGACCCGCATGCCCTTTGGCAAATACGAAGGCCGTCTGCTGGCCGACCTGCCCGGCAACTACCTGAACTGGTTTGCGCGCGAGGGCTTTCCGCGCGGTGAACTGGGGCGCCTGCTGGCCCTGATGCACGAGATCGACCACAACGGTCTGACCGCTCTGCTCGACCCGCTGCGGCCCCGGGGTTGAAGGCCGCGGGTACTCACCCCGGCTTGCGCATCAGCACGACATTGGCGCGGGGGATCTCGCACTGCCATGCGTGGCGCCGCGCGATGACCTCGAAGGTGCGGGCCCGGTAGAACACCACATGCGTCGGGTCGCGCCGGTAATGCCAGCGGGCAAAGGCCTCGTCCCGGGTCTGGAAGGCCGTCATGATGCCGAGCCAGCCGCCCGGGCGCAGCAACTGGTCCAGCCGGGCAAACTCCTCGGCGGGGCGATGGAAGTGCTCCGCCACCTCGGTGCAGGTGATGAAGTCATACGACCCACTCAGCACCTCGGGGGCGTTGAAGAACAGCGGGTCATACAGCGCCACCGCGTGACCGGCCTCGCGCAGCATGCCCGCGAGTGCGGGGCCGGGGCCGCAGCCATAGTCCAGGCCGTGCGCGCCGGCGGGCAGGCGCTCCAGCAGGGGTGTCGCCAGACGGGCCAGGAAGGTCCGGTAGCCGCTGTCGTGCGGGTCGTTCTGGTGCAGGTCGTATTCGGCCCGCTCGGTGGCAGGGTCGGGGCGCTGCGCCGGGTCGAGAAACGTGGCGTCGCATGCTTCGCAGCGCCAGTAGTCGCGTGCGCCGATGCGCTGGAACGGGCGCGCTGCGCAGGCTTCGCAAACAGGGCAGTGCAATGGGGTGTCCATGTGTCGGTCGGGGTGGTCTTGCGCGTGCACAGGCCGAAAAAAAGCCCGACGGCTTGCGCTGTCGGGCTGGTGGGGCGCGCGGCAAGGGCGCCGCCGATTCCCGGGCTCAACTGCACTGGCAGCCGCCAGAGCCGCCGCAGCCGCCCGCATTCTGGCGTACCTTGGCCTCGTAATAGGGGAAGAGTACGTTGTTTTCCAGGTGAATGTGGTTCATCAGGTCTTCGATGAGCTGGCCAATGCCGTTGTAGAGCGCGCGCCAGGTGTTGCAGGCCCCCAGGGGCGGCGTGGCGTTGTTGGTCAGGGCATTGAGCTTTTCGATGACGTTGGTGTGGCTCACATGCTCCGCGCGCATGACATTGATGGGCTGGGTCACGAAGGGGTTGCCGCCGGCCTTGAGCATGGGGAACAGGATGCCTTCTTCCTTCTGCATGTGCGCGATCAGGTCGGCCTGCATGAATTCCAGCAGTTCGCCCAGCCCGGCGGGCACGTCGGGGTTGGCGCGGTGCACGTTTTCCACGCGGTGGGCCATGCGAATGAGCTCGGGCAGCTGTGCGCGGTGCACTTCGTGGTAGCGCGAAAGAATATGGTCGATCAGCGCCACGGGATCGGACGCCTCGGGTGCGGCGTCGGTGCGCTGCAGCTGGGCCAGCTCGGCCATGACGGCTTCCAGATCCAGCCCTTTCTCGGCCACGGCGCTGGCCAGGCTGAGATGCCCGCCACAGCAGAAGTCGAGCTTCAACCGCCGGAACACTGCGGTGGCACCAGGAATTTCAACGGCGATCTGGCCGATGGTTTGGTTGGCGCTGAGGCTTGATGCAGCGACTTCAGGGGGCAATACGGGTGCGTTCATGGGGAAATCCCTAGGAAAGGTGCATAATGACTGATCATTTTATATAATAAAATGCACGTCGAATGCCTATTTTCCTTGATCTACGACAAGCTCTATGAGGCTCACCCAGTGGACTGACTTCACCCTGCGGGTCCTGATGTACTGCGCAGCCTGTGAAGGGCGCGAGCAACCGGTCACGATCAGTGAGGTGGCCGACAGCTATGGCATTTCACGCAGCCATCTGACCAAGATCGTCCAGGAACTCTCTGCCATGGGGTTGCTGGAAACCACGCGTGGGCGGGGCGGCGGCATGCGCCTGATGAAGCCGGCGCGCCTGATCAACGTCGGCGCGGTTGTGCGGGCGACGGAAACCGACTTCACCGTGGTCGAGTGCTTCGACCCGGACAACAACCAGTGCCGGCTGAGCAGCCACTGCCGCCTGCAAAGCGTGCTGGGTCAGGCCATCAAGAGCTTCTTTTCGGTGCTGGACAACCTCACGCTCGAAGACCTCATGGTGCCTCCCCCATCGGCCAGCCAGGCGTCGAGCGACGGTTACGTGCCGCTGGTGCCGGGCTTGCCCCGCGCCCTGGGATAGCCGTCCGCTCTCAGGCGGGGTCTCTTCCCAGGGCCCGCGCCCACCACAACCGAAGGCGCATGCCGATCTCGCTGGTGTAACCCACAGAGGCCGCCCGCAGGTGGCCCTGCGCGTCCAGCACCAGCAGGGCCGGTACGGACTGTACGCCCAGGCGGCGTGCGAGCGCGCCGGAGTCGTCCACCACGGTGGCCCAGGGCAGGCCGCGCTGGTCCAGCACGCGCTGCACCTGGGCCGTGCCACCGGATTGCATGGCCACCGTGAGCACGGGCCAGTCGGCCTGCAGCCGCGTGATGTTGTGCTCCTCGGCGCGGCAGATGGGGCACCACTCGGCCCAGACATGCAGGGCCACGGGCTGGCCCGGATGGCGCGCCCGCCAGGCGCCGAGCGTGGTCGATTCGCCGGTGCTCAGCAGCAGGGGCAGGTCAGGAGCCGGCCCGGACGGCACATGGCGGGTCTGCCAGAGGTGGGCGCCTGCCAGCACGGCCAGCACCAGCAGAACGGTGCCAAAATGGGACCGCAAGTGCCATCGCAGCCGGGCGGCAAGGCGCCGCCACAGCGGCTGGATGGAGGACATGGACACCCAGCCTGTCAGGGCTGCACCACTTCCAGCAGGCGGTCGAGCCCGCCGGTGTTGATGGCCACCTGGGCCTGGGCGCGCACCGAGGGCTTGGCGCGGTAGGCCACCGACAGGCCTGCGGCTTCCATCATGGGCAGATCGTTGGCGCCATCGCCGACGGCGATGGTCTGCGACGGGGAAATACCCATGAGGGCGGCCAGCTCCAGCAGGGTACGGCGCTTTTCGGCACCGTCGCAGATGTCGCCCCAGTCCTGGTCCACCATGCGGCCTGTGAGGTGGCCGTTTTCGACCTCCAGCAGGTTGGAGCGCGAGAACTGAATGCCCAGCGCGGCCTGCACGGGGCGGGCAAAGTAGGTGAACCCGCCGGACACCAGCAGCGTGGCGAGCCCTGCGCTGCGGCAAGCCGCCACCAGGGCTTGCGCGCCGGGGGTGTACTGCATGCGCTCGCGCAGCACCTGGTCCATGTGGGAGACGGGCACGCCGCGCAGCAGCGCCACGCGCTGGCGCAGGCTCTCCTTGTAGTCGGTGATGACGCCCTGCATGGCCGCCTCGGTGATGGCGGCCACCTCGGCCTTGCGGCCGGCGGCATCGGCGATCTCGTCCACGCACTCGATGTTGATCAGCGTGGAGTCCATGTCGAAGGCGATGAGCTTGAAGTCGGAGAGCTTCAGGGGCGGTGCAATGCCCTGGACGATGAGGCCGGGCGCGAATTCGGTGGCGTGGGTCATGGGTGTGGCGAGCAGCGAGGATGTGGAATCTTATCTTTCAGGGGCGCAGGTACAGGCGGTCGGACCAGGTGGCCAGCCACTGCGGCCGGAAGGCCACGAAGATGGCGCACAGCATACCCGTGACGATGGCGTCCCCCCAGGCCATGAGCCAGTGCGCCACCAGCGAAAGCTGAGGGTCCACGCCGGGCAGCGGGCTGCCGATCCACTGAGCCAGCACGGCGGTGGCGAAGACGCAGAGCACGGTGCCCAGGAAGGCCCGGCCGAGGATGTAGACAAACATCTGCTCGCCGGTCAGGCGCCGCAGCAGGGTGCCCACCAGCAGGGTCAGCGTACCCGGCACCAGACCCAGCCAGACCGTGGCATGAAGGCTCTGCTGCCAGTCCATGGGCGAAATCAGTCCGGTGATGGCGCCCACGCCCAGCATCACCGGAACGGCCAGCGGCCAGCCGAGCATCAGTACCACCAGGCAGGCGCCGGACCACTGCAGTTGCAGCGGCATGGCGTGCAGCGCGGGCAGGGCCCATAGCCAGGGCTGGAGCACCAGTGTGGCCAGCAGCGGCGTGAGCAGCGGGCTGGCCTGGGGCTGGCTGTCTGCCCCCGGTCTGCTGGCCAGCAGGCGCCAGGGGCGTGTGGCCAGCGATGCCGCGAGCGCCAGCAGGGCGATGAGCAGTTCGGTCAGCATGTCATGCCAGGGGCTGGCCCAGGCTGCGCAGCACGTCGCGCACCATCTGGGCGCGGGCCTTGGGGTCGGGCAGTTCGCGCTCGATGCGCAGCTTCTCGTTGCCCGCCAGCTTGATGTGCTTGTTCTTCTGGATCAACTGGATGATCGCCATGGGCTCCACCGGCGGCTGGGGCTTGAAGGTGATGTGGATGACGCCAGGTGCCGCGTCCACCTTGACCACGCCGTAGGGCTGGCTCAGGGTGCGCAGGCGGTGCACGTCGATGAGTGTCTGCGCCTGGGCGGGGAGCTTGCCGAAACGGTCCACGATTTCTTCGAGCAGGCCGTCGATCTGTTCGCTGGTGCGCGCCGTGGCCAGCTTCTTGTAGAACGACAGGCGCAGGTGCACGTCGCCGCAGTAGTCGTCGGGCAGCAGGGCAGGGGCGTGCAGGTTGATGTCGGTGGTGACGGACAGGGGGGCCAGCAGGTCGGGCTCCTTGCCCGCCTTGAGGCAGCGCACGGCCTCGGCCAGCATCTCGTTGTAAAGCTGGAAGCCCACCTCCAGCATGTTGCCGCTCTGGTTCTCGCCCAGCACCTCGCCCGCGCCCCGGATTTCCAGGTCGTGCATGGCCAGGTAGAAGCCGCTGCCCAGTTCCTCCATCTGCTGGATGGCTTCGAGCCGCTGCTGCGCCTGCTTGGTCAGGCCCTCGGTGTCGGGCACCATGAGGTAGGCGTAGGCCTGGTGGTGGCTGCGGCCCACGCGGCCGCGCAGC
>JANJVX010000176.1 GCA_024709845.1 Burkholderiaceae bacterium
CAGGTCCAGCAGCGCGGTGCGGCAGGCGGTCGCCAGGGCGTTGGTGATGCTTTCGTTGAAGCGGGCCTGCACGATGCCGATGTGCAGCTTCTTGCCGTCGAGCCTGTCGCCCGTTCCTTTTTCTGCGCCAAACATGGTCGTGCCTTTTATTAGTTGGGGATGTAGCCGGTGATTTCGAGCCCGTAGCCCGCCATGCTGGGCGTGCGCCGAGGGTGGCCCCAGAGCTGCATCTTGTGCACGCCGCATTCGCGCAGGATCTGCGCGCCCACGCCGTAGGTGCGCAGGTCCATGCGGCCGCGCTCGGGGGCCTGGGCGGCGCGGGCGGTGCCTTCAAACTGCGCGAGCAGCTGCGCGGCGCTCTCGCCGCAGTTGAGCAGCACGGCCACGCCCTGGCCCTGCTGGGCGATGTAGTGCAGGCTGGTGTCCAGCCCCCACGAGTGCATGGAGCGGTTGAGTTCCAGCGCGTCCAGCACCGACAACGGCTCGTGCACGCGCACGGGCACCACGTCGTCGGCGCTCCACTGGCCTTTGACGAGCGCCAGGTGCACGGCGCCGCTGGGCTTGTCGCGGAAGGCGTGGGCGGTGAATTCGCCGTAGGCCGTCTGCAGCGTGCGCTGGCCCACTTTTTCGACCAGCGATTCGGTGCGGCTGCGGTGCTCGATCAGGTCGGCGATGGTGCCGATCTTGATGCCATGCTCGGCGGCGAAGACCTGCAGGTCGGGCAGGCGCGCCATGGTGCCGTCGTCCTTCATGATCTCGCAGATCACGGCGGAGGGGCTGCAGCCCGCCAGGGCGGCGAGGTCGCAGCCGGCCTCGGTGTGGCCTGCGCGCATGAGCACGCCGCCGTCCACCGCCTGCAGCGGGAAGATGTGGCCGGGCTGCACCAGGTCGCTGGGCTGGCTGCCCGGGGCCACGGCCACTTGCACGGTGCGTGCGCGGTCGGCGGCCGAGATGCCGGTGGTCACGCCCTCGGCGGCTTCAATCGATACGGTGAAGGCCGTGCTGTAGACCGTGCCATTGCGCGTGGCCATGGGCGGGAGCTTGAGGAACTCGCAGCGCTCGCGCGTGAGCGTGAGGCAGATCAGGCCCCGGCCGAAGCGGGCCATGAAGTTGATGGCCTCGGGCGTCACATGGTCGGCGGCCAGCACCAGGTCGCCTTCGTTTTCGCGGTCTTCCTCGTCCACGAGGATGACCATGCGCCCGGCGCGCATCTCGGCCACGATGTCTTGCACCGGCGAGATGGGTGCGGGGGTCAGGGGGGTGTTCATGGGGGCTTTCGTCAGGGGGCCGCAGGGGGCAGCATGCAAGGCAGGTTCCCCGGTGCCGGCGCCTGGCGGGGCCGAGCCCGCTGAGCGTCCCAAAGAACATGCGATGCGGCGCTGCCGCACGTCGGGCCGGTGCGCTGTGCGCTCGCGGCCCAAAGGGTGGCATTTTAGTCCAACGCCCGCCTGCGGGGTGTGCGAACCCGCTGGGTTCGTTCGCGCTTCCTCAGATGGACGGGGCCTGGAGCACCACGTCGGATGCGGGGTAGGCCACGCAGGGCAGCACGCAGCCGCTGGCGCGTTCCTCGGGGGTGAGGCCCGGCCAGTCGATGGCGTAGCGCACCTCGCCTTGCACGAGGTGGCCGATGCAGGTGCGGCAGGTGCCGTTGCGGCAGGAGCTGGGCCAGTCGATGCTGCCTTGCTCCATCGACAGCAGCAGGGGCTGCTCGGGCCAGGCGTCGCATTGCAGACCGCCGGGCTCGACCACGGCGGTGAAAAAGGGGGCGGTGGGTGTGTTCATGGGAAAGGTTCAGGATGGGAAAGGCTGGCGCGCCCAGGCCAGCAACAGGTTGTTGGCGGGCATCGCATGGCGTGCTGCGAGGCGCAGGCCCGCTGCTGCGGCCACCTGGGCCACATCTTCCAGACGGCGAAGGCCCCAGGCCGGGTTGCGTTCGTGCAGGCTGGCGTCAAAGTCCCGGTTGCCGGGCGCGGTGGGCACGCCGTCTTCCAGATAGGGTCCGTAGGTGACGAGAAGTCCGTTGGGAGCCAGGTGGCGCGCCGCGCCCTGCATCAGCCCGGCGCAGCAGGCCCAGGGCGCGATGTGCAGCATGTTGGCGCAGTAGATCAGGTCAAACGGTGTGTTGAACCCGGGCCCGTGGCTCGGCCAGTGGGGTTCCAGCACGTCCAGCATCACGGGCGCATGCACGTTGCGCACCCCGGCTTCGGCGCACCAGGCGGTGATCGATTCCAGGGCTTCCGCCTGCGCGTCGCTGGGCTGCCAGGTCCAGCCCGGCAGGGCGGCGGCAAACCAGGCCACATGCTGCCCGGTGCCGCTGGCCACCTCCAGCGCACGGCCGGTGGCGGGCAGCAGGGTGCGCAGCACTTCCAGGATGGGCTGGCGGTTGCGTTCGGCGGCCGGGCTGTGCTGCATTTTTGGTATGAAATAGGGGCTAAACCATTGGTGGTAAAGCGTCGCTAGCTATAAGAATAATAGTGAAAAAAATCGCCGGCAGGGGCGTCGGAAAGTGGCCGTCAACTGCCCAAAAAACAGGCGCCGCAGTGGTTTGTCAGGCAAATCAAGGACTTGGCGCGGTCATACAGGGCTTGT
>JANJVX010000183.1 GCA_024709845.1 Burkholderiaceae bacterium
CCCATGAACAGGTCGCCCACCGAGACCGACACCTGGTCGGCCATGAGCACCAGCATGATGGAGGGCGGAATCAGGATGCCCAGCGTGCCCGAGGCCGCCACCAGGCCCGAGGCAATGGCCTTGGAGTAGTGGTGCTGCAGCATGATGGGCATGGACAGCATGGCCAGCAGCACCACCGAGGCGCCCACGATGCCGGTGGAGGCCGCCAGCAGGATGCCGATGACGATCACCGTCAGCCCCAGGCCGCCGCGGATGCCGCCGAACACCTTGACGAAGTTGCGCATCATCACGTCGGCCACGCCCGAGCGGTCAAGCATGAGCCCCATATAGACGAACATGGGCAGCGACACCAGCACCCAGTTGGACATGATGGCGTCAAAGCGGTCGATGATGCCGGAAAATTTGACCCAACTCGTCATCAGGAAGGTGTCGATGCCGAACTGGGTCGTCAGCACGATGGCGATGCCCGCGAACAGCACCGAGATGCCGGCCAGCAGCCAGGCGACCGGGTAGCCGAGGAACAGGCCCAGGATGAAGGTCACCATCAGGGCCAGGGAAAGTATTTCGTAGAAAGGCATGGGCAGGCTTCAGAAAGAGGTGTGCGTGGGGTGCCTGGGGCTCAGCGGCCGAACAGTGCCACCCAGACCCGTGTGAGGCGGCTCACGCCGGCCAGGGCCAGCAGAGCGAAGGCCGTCACCAGGAACGACTTGAGCACCCAGCGGTAGGGCAGCCCGCCCGGCGCGGCCGACACCTCATTGAGTTGCCACGAGGTGACCACGAAGGGCACCGCAAACCAGATCACCAGCAGCGTGAAGCTGAGCAGGAACACGGTGATGCCGACCAGCTCGATCCACAGCCGGGTCTTTTGCGAGAAGTTCTCGGCCAGCACGTCGATGCGCACGTTGCGCTCGCGCACCTCGGTGAACGACAGGCCCAGCATGAAGCCCACGGCATACAGGTGCCACTGGGTCTCTTCCAGCATGATGGAGCCCCGTCCGAAGCCATAGCGCAGCACCACCTGGAAGACGATGACCAGCATGAGCACGGTCCAGAGCAGGGAGGCAGCTTCGCCAAACCAGCCGATCAGTCGGTCTGCCTGGCGTGAGAAGGCGGTAATGGGCAAGACAATGCCCGAGGGCCCTGCGGTGGGGGCGTCTGTGCTGTGTGCGTGTGATGACATGGATGTGTAACTCCCGGGAAAACCAAACCGTTCCAGCAAGTGGGTGCTTGCTGGAACGGTAGAGCGCGATCAGGCCAGAGGCCGGTGGATCAGTGCTTGTAGTCGCGCGGCAGGTAGCCCAGGTGGTGCCACTGCTCGTTCTGCTTCTGGAAGGCGTTCATGCTGTCGAGCACCTTCTTGAACATGGCGTCCTTGGCAGCTTCTTCGCTCAAGACCTCCTTGGAGGCCTTGGCGAATGCGTCCAACATGGTCTTGTTGAACTGGCGCGCCTTCACGCCTTCCTTCTCGAACTTGGCCAGCACAGCACCCTGCAGGGCCTCGGCCTTGGCAATGGCCATGGTCACGCCGGCGGTGCAGGTGGTTTCGATCTGGGCCTGCGTCTGCGGCTTGAGCTTGGCCCAGGCGGCCGTGTTCACGTACAGGAACTGGTTCGTGGCGGGCTGGTGCCAGCCTGGCATGTAGTAGTTCTTGGCCACCTTGGCGAAGCCCAGCTGCTCGTCCACTGTGGGCAGCGAGAACTCGGTGCCGTCGAGCACGCCCTTCTCCAGGGCCTGGAACAGCTCGCCGCCGGGCAGCATGGTCACCGAGGCGCCCAGCTTCTGGTAGATCTTGCCGCCCAGGCCGGCGGCGCGGAACTTCAGGCCCTTGAGGTCGTCCGGGGTGTTGATTTCCTTGCGGAACCAGCCCGCCGCCTCGGGGCTGATCGAGCCGCAGAAGATGGGGTACACGTTGTGCGGCTTGAAGGCTTCCTTGAGCAGGGCGTCACCGCCACCGAAGTACATCCAGGCGGCAAACTGGGGCGACTCCATGCCGAAGGGCACCGCGCCGAACAGGGCCGACACCGGCACCTTGCCGATTTCATAGCCCATCCAGCTGTAGCCGGCCTCGACCTTGCCCGACGACACGCTGTCGAAGATGGCCAGCGGGGGCACCAGCTTGCCGGGCTCGAACACCTGCAGGTTCACCGTGCCGCCCGACACTTTTTTCAGCTGCTCGGACACCCAGGGCATGGTGTCGCCCAGTGCCGTCAGGTTGGAGCCGAAGGCCATGGGGATGCCCCAGCGCACGGTTTCCTGGGCCGTGGCGGTGGTGGCGGCGGCGGCCAGGGTGGCGGCGAGCGCCAGTGTCTTGAGCGAGTGTTTCATGTGTCGTGTCTCCGTGGGTTTTGGGCTGATACAAGGGCCAGTCCCGGGAAGGTCTCCGTGGGCCTGGCTGGCTACACAGGGGACAGGCTTCTGGCTGTCTGCGGGGTCCGCAAGGAACGCCGTGGGGCAGCAGGCGCCTGTCACGCCATGAAGGTGCATGGTGCAACCAACTTGGCGAAAGCGTCACCGTGTAAACGCTAGTCCGTAACTGTACGGGTGTGCCCTGCGCGCCCGGTTGAGCATTCTTGGAGGGGGTGTTGAAGTTTTATCAGCGCCGCAAGGGCATGTGCGGATTGACGGCAGGGCGCACCGCGTGCGCGGTGGCGCGCCATGGCGTCATTGCGCGCCGCGGGCGGTGCGCCGGAATTCGGCGGGGGACTGCCCCGTCCAGGTGCGGAAGGCCCGGATGAAGCTCTTGTCGTTGGTGAAGCCTGCCTCGCAGGCCACCTGCTTGATGGGGCGGTCGGTGCGGTGCAGCAGGGCAATGGCGCGCTCGCGGCGCACCTCGTCCTTCAGGCCCTGCAGCGATGCGCCTTCGTCCTTGAGCTGGCGGTGCAGCGTGCGCGGCGACAGGTGCAGGCGCTGCGCCAGGGCCTCGGCGCTGTGCGCGGCGGCCGGGTCGGCCGTGAACAGCGAGCGCACGCGCTGCACCAGCAGGCGGTCGCGCCGGTACTGCAGCACCGTCAGGGGCAGGGCGCGCTGCAGCATCTGGCGCAGCGCCGCCTCGTCGCGCTGCAGGGGCAGTTGCAGGTAGCGTGCGTCGAAGCGCAGGGCGGCGGGCTCCGTCCCGAACCGCGTCGGCCCCGGGAACAGCACCGCGTAGGCGTCGTGGTGCGCGGGCCGGGCAAACGGGAACTGCGCACCCTGCAGGGGAATGCGCGAGTCGATGAACCAGCAGGCCAGGCCATGCGCGTTGCGCAGCACCGAGACCGGGCAGAACTCGCGGAAGGGCCCGAGGTCACGGTGCGCCGTGAGCGAGAGCGTGGCGGTGCCGCCTTCGCTGTCGAGCTGCAGCGTGATGTCATCCTGCAGCAGGCCGTGGTGGCGGCACCAGCGCCGCAGCGCCACCCCCAGCGTGGGCGAGCTGATGGAGGCGCGTGCCAGCATGCCGTAGCTGCCCCAGGGCAGGCGGCGGCGAAACCAGCCCAGGGCCTCGTCGTCCAGCGCCTGCATGGCCAGGCCCGAGAGCCGCTCGAACTGCCAGGCGGTCACGCGGGCGGCAGGGTTTTCCACTTCATGTGGCGCGATTTGTGCCTGCTCAAGCAGGCTTTCAGGGGGCAGGCCCGCCTTGCGGCAGGCCCACGCAATGGCCTGAACAAAAGCCATCGGCGTGACGGCTGGCCCTGCGGGGAGAGGGGGCGCCAGGGGGCCGGACGGGGCGGGTGCGAGCGGTGTGGTCACCAGTGCAAGTGTGCCGCAATTGTGGCGTGATTTGCAACCACGCTGGCGCCCCCAAAACCGCCGGTGCGCGTATTCTTGAGGTCAACCCGTATGGCAACCCTTCTGCCCCGGCCCTTTTCCCGCACACCGGAAACACACCATGCCCGTTTTGCAGACCCAATTAAACGCCCGTTCGGCCGACTTCCTGGCCAATGCCGCCGCCATGCGTGCGCTGGTCGAGGACCTGAACGCGCAGATTGCCCGCACCTTCGCCGGGGGCGGTGAGGCGGCCCGCGCCAAGCACACCGCGCGTGGCAAGCTGCTGCCGCGCGAGCGCGTGCAGATGCTGCTCGACCCTGGAACGCCCTTCCTGGAGCTGGCGCCGCTGGCTGCGCTGAACATGTACAACAACGACGCGCCGGGCGCTGGCCTGATCGCCGGCATCGGCCGCGTGAGTGGCGTGGACTGCATGATCGTGTGCAACGACGCCACGGTGAAGGGTGGAACCTACTACCCGCTCACCGTCAAGAAGCACCTGCGCGCGCAGGAAGTGGCGCAGCAGAACCACCTGCCCTGCATCTACCTGGTGGACTCGGGCGGCGCCAATCTGCCCAACCAGGACGACGTCTTCCCCGACCGCGACCACTTCGGCCGCATTTTCTTCAACCAGGCCAACATGAGCGCCATGGGTATCTCGCAGATCGCCGTGGTCATGGGCAGCTGCACGGCGGGCGGCGCCTACGTGCCCGCGATGAGCGACGAGTCCATCATCGTGAAGAACCAGGGCACCATCTTCCTGGGTGGCCCGCCGCTGGTGAAGGCCGCCACGGGCGAAGTGGTGAGTGCCGAGGATCTGGGCGGCGGTGACGTGCACACGCGCCTGTCGGGCGTGGCCGACCACCTGGCGCAGAACGACATGCACGCCCTCAAGCTGGCGCGCATGGCGGTGAAGAATTTGAATAAAAACAAGGCTCCGGCGCCCGCAGATCATGCGCCTGCAGCTCCTAAATTTGCAGCAGAAGAGCTCTACGGCGTGATTCCCGTGGACACGCGCAAGCCCTTCGACGTGCGCGAAATCATCGCCCGCATCGTCGATGACAGCGAGTTCGACGAGTTCAAGGCGCGCTACGGCACCACGCTGGTCACGGGCTTTGCCCGCGTCGAGGGCATGCAGGTCGGCATCATCGCCAACAACGGCATCCTGTTCAGCGAATCGGCGCTCAAGGGTGCGCACTTCATCGAGCTGTGCTGCCAGCGCAAGATTCCGCTGGTCTTCCTGCAGAACATCACCGGCTTCATGGTCGGACGCAAGTACGAGAACGAAGGCATCGCGCGCAACGGCGCCAAGATGGTCACGGCCGTGGCAACGGCGAGCGTGCCGAAGTTCACCATCATCATCGGCGGCAGCTTTGGCGCGGGCAACTACGGCATGTGCGGCCGGGCGTACTCGCCCCGCTTCCTGTGGATGTGGCCCAACGCGCGCATCAGCGTAATGGGGGGCGAGCAGGCCGCCGGCGTGCTGGCCACCGTCAAGCGCGACGGCATCGAGGCCAAGGGCGGCCAGTGGAGCATGGAGGAAGAAGAAGCTTTCAAGGCCCCCATCCGCCGCCAGTACGAAGACCAGGGCCACCCTTATTACGCCACCGCGCGCCTCTGGGATGACGGCGTGATCGACCCCGCCGACACGCGCCGCGTGCTGGCGCTGGGCCTGGCGGCCACGCGCAACGCGCCCATCGAAGACACCAAGTTCGGCCTGTTCCGCATGTGACGGGCGCCGCCATGGATGCCGTTGCCCACTTCACCCAGCTCGCGCGCTACAACGTGTGGGCCACCGCGCGCCTGCTCGACGCGGTGCGGGTGCTGCCGGAAGAAGACTACCGGCGCGATGTGGGCCTGTTTTTCAAAAGCATCCACGGCACGCTCAACCACTTGCTGGTGGGCGAGCACCGTTTGTGGTTCGTGCGTTTTGCCCATGGCACCTCGCCGCATGTCGCGCTCGACGCCGAGCTGGAGTCCGACCGCGCCCTGCTCGATGCCGGCCTGCGCGAGGGCGCGGCCCGCTGGGCGCCGCTGATTGCCGCCTGGCCCGCAGGGCGCTGGGACGGAACGCTTGACTACACCACCATGCGCGGAACCCAGGCATCGCTGCCTTTTGCCGCCACGCTGGCACATGTGTTCAACCACGGAACCCACCACCGGGGCCAGATCACGGCGGCGCTGACCGCGTTGGGCCAGCCTTGTCCGGTGCTGGATTTTGTCTATTACCTGCAGAACCCGTCCAAGCCATGAGCCAGAACCTGTCCATCACCCAA
Organism: Burkholderiaceae bacterium; assembly: GCA_024709845.1. Classification (GTDB taxonomy): domain Bacteria; phylum Pseudomonadota; class Gammaproteobacteria; order Burkholderiales; family Burkholderiaceae_C; genus Simplicispira. Next base: position 6,018 of record JANJVX010000183.1, read on the forward strand.
ACCGGCGCCGTGGCGCGCATCACGCTCACGCAGCCGGAAATTCGCAACGCCTTCAGCGATGAAGTCATCGCCGAGATCACGGCCGCCTTCACCGAGGTCGGCGCGCGCGCCGATGTGCGCTGCGTGGTGCTCGCCGCCGAGGGGCCGGCGTTCTGCGCCGGTGCCAACCTCAACTGGATGCGCCGCATGGCGGACTACACCCGCGACGAGAACCTGGCCGACGCGGGCAAGCTGGCCGAGATGCTGCGCGTGATTTATGAATGCCCCAAGCCTACGATTGCCCGCGTGCAGGGCGATGTGTACGCGGGCGGCATGGGCCTGGTGGCCGCGTGCGATATGGCCGTGTCGGTGGATACCGCAGGCTTTTGCCTGAGCGAAGTGAAGCTGGGCCTGATTCCGGCCACCATCAGCCCCTACGTGATCCGCGCCATGGGCGCGCGCGCCGCGCACCGCTACTTCCTCACGGCCGAGCGCTTTGGCGCCGCCGAGGCTTTGCGCATCGGTTTTTTGCACGAAGTGGTGGCAGCCGACCAGCTCGACGCCAAGGTCGATGAACTGGTCCGTGCGCTCACCAGCGCCAGCCCCAACGCCGTTCGTGCGTGCAAGAAGCTGGTGATGGACGTGGCCGAGCGCGAGATCAGCGCCAGCCTGATCGCCGCCACGGTGGAAGGTATTGCCGACATCCGTGCGAGCGACGAGGGTCGCGAAGGCGTGCAGTCGTTCCTGCACAAGCGCAAGCCCGCGTGGTTGCAGGCCTGAGCCGCAGCCATGAACTTCCATGGACCTGCTCTGGCCTGCCATCGTCCAGTGGCTCCACACCGTGGGGCTGCAGGTGGACGCGGGTGCGGCGCGCGCCACCGCGCAGCTGGACATGCCGGGCCTGCTGGCGCTGGCTGCGGCGCTGGGCTGGGCCAGCGGCTTCCGGCTGTATGCAGTGGTGTTTCTGGTGGGCGGCATGGGCGCGGCCGGGTGGCTGGTGCTGCCACCCGGGCTGCAGGTGCTGCAGCACCCGGCGGTGCTGATCGTCAGCGGGTTCATGCTGCTGGTCGAATTTTTTGCCGACAAGGTGCCCTGGCTCGACAGCGCCTGGGATGCCCTGCACACCGTCATCCGCGTACCCGCCGGGGCTTTGCTGGCGGCCAGCGTGTTCGGTGCCGACAACGCCACCATGGCCGTGGTGGCAGGGCTGCTTGGTGGCTCGCTCTCGGCCACGGCGCTGGCCACCAAGATGACCACGCGCGCGGCCATCAACACCTCGCCCGAGCCGTTCTCCAACTGGGGGCTGTCCTTCCTGGAAGACGGCCTGGTGGTCGCCGTGGTCTGGCTGGCCACGCAGTACCCGCTGTGGTTCGGCGTGGTACTGGTGATCATGCTCATCGCTTCGGCACTGTTGCTGGTGCTGCTGTCTTCGTTCCTGCGCGCGGTGATCGGCCGCGTGTCCTCTTTCCTTTCTGGCACTGCCAAGGTGGCCTAAATGTTCAAAAAAATCCTGATTGCTAATCGTGGCGAGATCGCTTGCCGTGTCGCGGCGACTGCGAAGCGCATGGGCGTCAAGACCGTCGCCGTGTATTCCGACGCCGACGCCGGCGCCAAGCATGTCGCCGTGTGCGACGAGGCCGTGCACATCGGCGGCAGTGCCCCCAAGGACAGCTACCTGCGCTGGGAGCGCATCATCGAGGCCGCCAAGCAGACGGGCGCGCAGGCCATCCACCCCGGCTACGGCTTCCTGAGCGAGAACGAGGAGTTCGCCCAGGCCTGCCAGGACGCCGGTCTGGTCTTCATCGGCCCGCCACCCTCGGCCATCAAGGACATGGGCCTGAAGGCCGAGTCCAAGCAGCTCATGGAGAAGGCCGGCGTGCCCCTGGTGCCCGGCTACCACGGCGCCAACCAGGACGCCGCGCTCCTGCAGGCCGAGGCCGACCGCATCGGCTACCCCGTGCTCATCAAGGCCAGCGCCGGCGGCGGTGGCAAGGGCATGCGCGCCGTGGACAAGTCCGAAGACTTCGCCGCCGCACTGGCGTCGTGCAAGCGCGAGGCCATCAACAGCTTTGGCGACGACGCCGTGCTGATCGAAAAATACGTGCAGCGCCCGCGCCACATCGAGATCCAGGTGTTCGGCGACACGCTGGGCAACTATGTGTACCTGTTCGAACGCGACTGCTCGGTGCAGCGCCGCCACCAGAAGGTGCTGGAAGAAGCGCCCGCGCCCGGCCTGAGCCCCGAGATGCGCGCCCAGATGGGCCTGGCCGCCGTGGCCGCCGCGCGTGCCGTGCACTACGTCGGCGCGGGCACGGTGGAGTTCATCGTCGAGCAGCGCCCGGATGGCAGCATGAACTTCTTCTTCATGGAGATGAACACGCGCCTGCAGGTCGAGCACCCGGTGACCGAAGCCATCACCGGCCAGGACCTGGTGGAATGGCAACTGCGCGTGGCCTCGGGCGAGCCGCTTCCTTTGATGCAGGACGAACTGCGCATCACCGGCCACGCCATCGAGGCGCGCATTTGCGCCGAGAACCCGGACAACAACTTTCTGCCCGCCACGGGTGCGCTGAACGTCTATGGCCTGCCCGACTGCGTGACGTTTGAACGCGGCGCCGTGCGCGTCGATTCCGGCGTGCGCCAGGGCGATGCCATCAGCCCGTTCTACGATTCCATGGTGGCCAAGCTCATCGTGCATGGCGACACGCGCGAGCAGGCGCTGGCCCGGCTCGATGAGGCACTGGCACAGACCCACATCGTCGGCCTGTCCACCAACGTGCAGTTCCTGCGCATGGTGGCGCGCACCGATTCGTTTGCCAACGCCAATCTCGACACCGCGCTGATCCCGCGCGAGGAGGCCGTGCTGTTCCAGCAGGAGCGCGTGGGCCTGCCGCTGGCCGCCGCCGCCGCCGTGGCCCAGACCCTGCTGCGCGAGCGCGCCAGCGAAGGCGTGGACCCGTTCAGCCGCCGCGACGGCTGGCGCTCGCACGGCCTGGTCGAGCGCCGCTTCGAGTTTGACTTCAACGGCACGCACGCCAAGGCCCGCCTGGACTACCTGCACGATGGCGCCCTGCGTCTGACGGTGGGCGAGGGCCCGGAGGCCGTGTCCGGCCCGCTGGTGTTCAACGACACCGCGCGCGGTATCGACCTGCAGTACGCCGGCCAGCGCACCCGTGCCACCGTGTACGCACAGGGCGAAACCGACCACGTCTTCACCCCCCAGGGCGCGACCCAGATCGTCGCCATCGACCTGCTGGCCCACGCGGGCGAAGAGCAGGACGAAGGCGGCCGCCTGACCGCGCCGATGCCGGGCAAGGTGGTGTCGTTCGCCGTGAAGGCAGGCGACAAGGTCAGCAAGGGCCAGCCGCTGGCCGTGATGGAGGCCATGAAGATGGAGCACACCATTGCCGCGCCGGTCGATGGCGTGGTGGCCGAACTGCTCTACGCACCCGGCGACCAGGTGGCCGAGGGTGCCGAGCTGCTCAAGCTTTCCGCTGCGTGACAGCGGTCCCGGGGCGGGCGCAGTACGCTCGGTGACCATGAAAATCATCTTTTGCTGTACCGATACCAAGGCCGAGCCCTGGCTCCAGGGCCTGCGGGCCGCCTTCCCGCAGGCCGACATCTCCGTCTGGCAACCCGGCGCCCCGGTGGCCGACTACGCCGTCGTCTGGGCGCCGCCCCAGCAGTTCATGGACGAGCAGCAGGGCATCCGCGCGCTGTTCAACATCGGCGCGGGCGTCGATGCGTTGCTGCAGCGCCGCCTTCCGCCGGGCGCCCTGGTGGTGCGGCTTGACGATGCGGGCATGGCCGTGCAGATGGCCGAATACGTGTGCCACGCCGTCATCCGCCACTTCCGTGAATTCGACCAGTACGAGGCCAGCATGCGCGCCGGCCAGTGGGCCTACCGCAAGCCGCGCCTGCGCCAGGACCTTCCCGTGGGCGTGATGGGCCTGGGCGTGCTCGGCGAGCGCGTGGCGAAGGCGCTGGTGCAGTTCGAGTTCCCGGTGAATGGCTGGAGCCGCTCGCCCAAGGCCATCGACGGCATCCGCGCCTTCAGCGGCCAGGAGGGTTTCAGCGGCTTCCTGGCCGCCAGCCGCGTGCTGGTGAACCTGCTGCCGCTCACGCCCGAAACGCACAACGTACTGAACCGCGACACC
>JANJVX010000220.1 GCA_024709845.1 Burkholderiaceae bacterium
AGGCCGCGCGGGTAGCCCTTGCCATCCATGCGTTCATGGTGGCCGCCTGCATATTCCGGCACGTTCTTGAGGTGGCGAGGCCAGGGCAGCGTCTCCAGCATCTTGATGGTGGCGACGATGTGGTAGTTGATGGTGTCGCGCTCGGCCTGCGTGAGCGTGCCCGAGCGGATGGTGAGGTTCTCCATTTCCTCGGCGGTGAGGAAGGCCGTGTGCACGCCATCCACGTTGCGCCAATGGCGCTGCGAACCGATCACGCGCACACGCAGCTGGTCGGCTTCCTGCATGGCCTCGGAACCCTGGTTGCAGCGGCGCAGAAAGGCGCGGTCGGACTCGATGCCCTGGATCTCACGCTGCAGGCCCGACAAGGCAATGGCCTCCGCCTCGGCATCCACCACCGGCCGCAGGGCCAGTTGCGCGCGCAGCGCGGCCAGTTCGGCATCGCGCTTGAGCACCTCGAAGCGCGTGTCGATCAGGCCGATCCGGTCGTAAATGGTCTGCAGCTTGGTGGCCTTGTCCACCACATGCACGGGCGTGGTGATCTTGCCGCAGTCGTGCAGCAGGCCCGCCATCTGCAGCTCGTAGCGGTCGCGCTCGGTCATGTGGAACCCGGCCAGTGGCCCGGTGGTGGTGGCGTCAGCCGCCTCGGCCAGCATCATGGTCAGCTCGGGCACCCGCTCGCAATGCCCGCCGGTGTAGGGGGATTTCTCGTCGATGGCCACGTTGATGAGCTTGACGAACGACTCGAACAGGCGTTCGAGCTGGGTGATGAGCAGCCGGTTGCTCAGTGCAATGGCGGCCTGCGAGGCGAGCGATTCGGTCAGGCTCTGGTCGGCATCGGAGAACGGCACCACCTCACCGGTCTGCGGGTCCAGCGCATTGAGCAGCTGCAGCACGCCGATCAGCTCGCCATCGTGGTTCTTCATGGGTACCGTGAGGAAGGACTGCGAACGGTAGCCGGTGCGCTGGTCGAAGGCCCGCGTTCCCGTGAAGTCGAACCCTTCCTCCGCATACACATCGGCGATGTTCACCGTGCGGTCGTGGATGGCGGCATGGGCCGCCACCAGCGCATCGTTGGGGGCGCCATCGGCACGGCGCAGGGGCAGATCGGGCAGATCGATGCGCTGCCCGGTGGTGCCGCCCAGGCGGATGCCCAGCGAATCGGTGCGCATGATCTCGAACCGCAGGGCCGTCTGGTCGTCCGTCACGCGGTAGAGCGTGCCGCCATCGGCACCGGTAAGCGTTTTTGCCGCTTCGAGGATGTTTTCCAGCAGGCGCTCGATGTCGCGCTCGCGCGAGAGCGCGGCGCCAATGCCGTTGAGCTGCTCCAGGCGGCGGAACAGGTGTTGTACGGTGGTCTTGAGCATGGCGGGCCTTTTCCGCCAGCCTCCCGGGGCCGGCATGCCAGCCATGTTATCCAAAGCGCGGGCGCGCAGGCGCGCTACAGATGCTCTGACTCGAAGATCCGCTCGCCCGGCGCGCCTTGCAGCACCGCCTCCAGCAGCGCCCGCGCGATGCGCGCCGCCCCCACGGGCCGGTAGCGCCGGGGAATCAGCGGCCCGAGAATGCGCGATACCCACAAACCAGCCGCCTCACCCGGGCGCACGGTGTCGCGCTCGGCGGCGATGAGCGAGGGGCGCACGATGGCCAGCGAGGGATAGCCCAGCGCGCGCACGCCCTGCTCGGCCTGTGCCTTGGTGCGCAGGTAGAAATTGCCCTGGGCGCTGGCCCCCAGCGACGAATTGAGCGCCATGCGCTTGGCGCCCGCCTGGCGCGCCAGCCGGGCGGTGTCGATGACCAGGTCGCGGTCCACCGCAGCGAAGGCCGGCTGCGAGCCCGCCACCTTGAGGGTGGTGCCCAAAGCGCAGACCACGGCGTCGGCCTGCCACCAGGGCGCGGCGGCATCAAGCCGCGCGAAATCGATGACGGGGTTGAGCAGCTTGTCATGCGCTGCCAGCGGGCGGCGCGTGGGCGCAATGACCTGGGCCACGCGCGGGTCGGCCAGGGCCTGGGCCAGCACCTCGCGGCCCACCGCGCCGGTGGCGCCAAGCAGCAGCAGGCGCAGAGGCTGGGCGGGGGCCGTCATGGGCGAAGCGCGCGCGCTCAGGCGCGGCGCATTCCGCGCGCCAGCAGCCAGAGCACCGCCAGGCCGAACGCCACGAACCACAGGAAAGACCAGTTGGCGATCGACCCGCCCAGGAAGGTCCAGTCAATGGCCGAGCAGTCGCCCGAGCCTCGGAAAATCATGGGGATCGAGCGGCTGATGGGGTAGTTTTCGATCATGCCGTAGAAGTCGCGCCCGCACATCGCCACCTCGGGCGGGTACCACTGCAGCCAGCTCTGGCGCGCGGCCGTGAAGGCACCGAAGCCGCTGGACAGCAGCGCCAGCACGGCCATGCCCATCCACCAGCCTTTTTTACTGCTAAGGCTTGCCAGTCCAGCGAATACAGCTACCAAAATAAGAGCATATCGCTGCACGATGCACATCGGGCAGGGCTCCAGGCCCACGGCGTGCTGCAGGTACAGACCAAAAGCCAGCATGGCCACGCAGGCCGCGCTGATGAGCGCCAGCACCCGGCGGGGCGCGTTATCGAACCAGTTCAAAATCATTCGTCACCTTGTCGGCCGCCGGTGCCGCGCGCACCCGGCGGGGGCGCGTCAGATGCCGGAGGCGTGGTCCAGAAAAACCCGGGCTCGGCGCGGCGTCACCACCAGCGTGTCCCCCTCGGTAAAACCCATCTCCCGGAACTGCTGCGCAGGAATCTGCGCCTCAATCAGGGCCTCGGGGTTCGCATTGTCCGCTGGTTTGTGGCCGTCCACGGGAATAAGTTCCAGCCGCGCGATGGGCCCCACCACGATGGCGCGGCTCAACTGCGCCACGATGCCACTCGGGCGGCCTTCGGCATCCACGCCCGCGCCCGGCACGTAGCGCTCCACGTCCAGGTCGTGCGGCCGCACATAGGCAAAGGCCTTGGCATTCTGCGCCTGGTGGTGCTCGGGCGAATCGATGGCCATGCCCTCCAGGTGCACCAGGCCTTCGTGTGCGCGACCGTGGAACAGGTTCACGTCGCCCAGGAAGCCATACACGAACGGGCTGGCCGGGTGGTCCCAGACCTCTTGCGGCGTGCCGCTCTGCTCGATCTTGCCCTGGTTGATGACGACCACGCGGTCGGCCACCTCCAGCGCCTCCTCCTGGTCGTGCGTCACGAAGATGCTGGTCACATGCAGCTCGTCGTGCAGGCGGCGCAGCCAGCGGCGCAGCTCCTTGCGCACCTTGGCGTCGAGCGCGCCGAAGGGCTCGTCGAGCAGCAGCACCTTGGGCTCCACGGCCAGCGCGCGCGCCAGGGCAATGCGCTGGCGCTGCCCGCCCGAGAGCTGCGAGGGGTAGCGCTCGGCCAGCCAGTCGAGCTGCACCAGCTTGAGCAGGTCCATCACTTTTTGCTTGATCTGCGCCTCGCTCGGGCGCTCACCGCGCGGCTTCACGCGCAGGCCGAAGGCCACGTTCTCGAACACGGTCATGTGGCGAAACAGCGCGTAGTGCTGGAACACGAAACCCACGTTGCGCTCGCGCACGTGCACGTCGGTCGTGTCCTCGCCACTGAAGTGGATGCTGCCCACATCGGCCGTCTCCAGGCCCGCGATGATGCGCAGCAATGTGGTCTTGCCGCAGCCCGAAGGGCCGAGCAGCGCGATGAGTTCGCCCGACGCAATGTCCAGGCTCACATCGCGCAGCGCCTGGAAGTCGCCAAATTGCTTGCTGACGTTGCGGATTTCAATGCTCATGGTGTCGTTCCTTGGGAAGGTCGCTCGGGAGGGAGTTCAGCGGCGGCCTTCAGGGCTTGTTCGTTGCGGTGTTCGGCAATCGTCTTGATGACCAGCGTGACCAGCGCCAGCAGAGCCAGCAGCGATGCAGCGGCAAATGCGGCCACGGACTGGTATTCGTTGTAGAGAATCTCGACGTGCAGCGGGATCGTGTTGGTCTGCCCCCGGATGTGGCCCGAGACCACCGACACCGCGCCAAACTCGCCCATGGCGCGCGCGTTGCACAGGATCACGCCGTACAGCAGGCCCCACTTGATGTTGGGCAGCGTCACATGCCAGAAGGTCTGCCAGCCGGTGGCGCCCAGCACGATGGCGGCCTGCTCCTCGTCATTGCCCTGCGCCTGCATCAGCGGGATCAGTTCGCGCGCGATGAACGGGAAGGTCACGAACACCGTGGCCAGCACGATGCCCGGCACGGCGACGATGATCGTGATGACGTGCGCCTGCAGCCAGGGGCCGAACCAGCCCTGCGCGCCGAACATCAGCACGTAGACCAGACCTGCCACCACGGGCGACACCGAGAACGGCAGATCGACCAGTGTGGTCAGGAAGGCCTTGCCCCGGAACTCGTACTTGGCAATGCACCAGGCCGCCGCCACGCCGAACACCAGGTTCAGCGGCACGGCGATCAGCGCGGTGATCAGCGTGAGCTTGATCGCCGACCAGGCATCAGGCTCGCGCAGGCCTTCCAGATACGCGCCAAAGCCTTTACGCAAGGCCTCGGCAAACACGGCGGCCAGCGGCAGCACGAGGAACAGCAGCATGAAGGCCAGGGCCAGCGTGATGAGCGTCCAGCGCACCCAGGGTGCTTCGGTGGTGCCCGCCTGTGTGCGGCGCACGGTTCGGGTGTTCGTGCCGCTCATGCCGGTGCTCCCGCGTGGCGCCGCTGCCAGGCTTGCAGCGCGTTGATGACGAGCAGCAGGATGAAGGAGATGAACAGCATCACCACCGCCACGGCCGTGGCGCCAGCGTAGTCGTACTGCTCCAGCTTGCCGATGATGATGAGCGGCGTGATCTCGGACACCATGGGCATGTTGCCGGCGATGAAGATCACCGAGCCGTATTCACCCACGGCGCGCGCGAAGGCCATGGCAAAGCCGGTCATCAGCGCGGGGGTGATGGAGGGCAGGATGACGAGCCGGAAGGTCTGCCAGCGCGTGGCGCCCAGGCAGGTGGCGGCTTCTTCCAGCTCTTTTTCAGCGTCCTCCAGCACGGGCTGCACGGTGCGCACCACGAACGGCAGGCCGATAAAGATCAGCGCGATCACGATGCCCGCGGGCTTGAACGCCAACTGGATGCCCATGGGTTCCAGGATGCTGCCGATCCAGCCATTGCCCGCCAGCAGCGCGGTGAGCGAAATGCCCGCCACAGCGGTGGGCAACGCGAATGGCAGGTCCACCAGGGCATCGACGATCTTCTTGCCGGGGAACTTGTAACGCACCAGCACCCAGGCGATCAGCAGGCCGAAAAACAGGTTGACCAGCGCCGCAAGAAACGACGCACCGAACGTGAGCCGGTACGACGCCAGCACGCGCGGCGCGCTGACGGCGGCCCAGAACTGCTCCCAGGTGAGCGTGAAGGTCTTGAAGATCAGTGCCGACAGCGGGATCAGCACGATGATGCTCAAGTAAAAGAGCGTGTAGCCCAGCGTGAGGCCGAAGCCGGGCAGCACCCGCTTGGGCGGACGCCGACCGGCCTGCGCCGAGGCCGACGAGGCTCCCAGCGCGGCCGCAGAGGTCGCGACGGTCATGGCGTGCTTACTTGCTGCTGTAGATCTTGTCGAACTGGCCGCCGTCGTTGAAGTGCACCTTTTGCGCTTCCGTCAGGCTGCCGAAGTACTTGGCCACGGTGAACTGCTTGAGCGGCTTGAAGGTAGCCTCGTACTTCTTCAGCACCTTCTCCTAGCGCGGACGGATGGCATGCTTGGCGGCGATCTCCTGCGCCTCGTCGGAGTACAGGTAGTCGAGGTAGGCCTTGGCAAGCTGCGCCGTGCCCTTCTTGGCCACGGTGCGCTCCACCACGGCCACGGGGTTCTCGGCCACGATGCTCACCGAGGGGTAGATCGCATCGACCTTGCCGGCACCAAATTCGCGGTCGATGGACACCACCTCGGACTCGAAGGTGATGAGCACATCGCCCTGGTTGCGCTGCAGGAAGGTGGCCGTGGCGTCGCGCCCGCCTTTGGCGAGCACGGGCACGTTCTTGTAGAGCTTGCTCACGAACTCGGCCGCCTGCTGCTCGGTGCCGCCCTTTTCACGCACGGCGCCCCAGGCCGCCAGATAGGCATAACGGCCGTTGCCGCCCGTCTTGGGGTTGACCACGATCACCTGCACGCCGGGCTTGATGAGGTCTTCCCAGTCCTTGATGCCCTTGGGGTTGCCGTTGCGCACCAGGAACAGCATGGTCGAGGTGGTGGGTGAGGCATCGTGCGGGAACTTCGCGGTCCAGTCCTTGGCGACCACGCCGCTGTCGGCGAGGAACTGCACGTCGGTGGTGGTGTTCATGGTCACCACGTCGGCGTCCAGCCCGTCCCGCACGGCGCGCGCCTGGGCGCTGGAGCCGGCGTGCGACTGGTCGATCTTGATGTCCTGGCCCGTGGTCTTCTTGTAGTGGGCAGCAAAGGCGGCGTTGTAGTCCTTGTAGAACTCACGCGCCACGTCATACGAAACGTTCAGTAGCTGGTTTTGCGCCGATGCCACGCCGCTGGCAGCCAGGGCCAGGGAAGCCAGGAGGGTCTTGATTTTCAGGGAGGTCATGGTTGCTTCGCCCGGTGATTGCTATGGATGGAAGGCATTGTGCGAAGGCCTTCTTAAAACGCAAAAGAATATATTTTTGTTTATTAATCCGATGAACGCATATAGGAGCACGCGCGGCTCCCGATAGCCTCGTGTTTTTCTGCGGTCGTTCAGGCATGAAATTCCATTGAAACGCTTGACTGTAAAGCGCAAACAGCTCCTGAAAAAATAGCATTTCGTCTCAGGCTGGCTGGGCCTGGTGCGGCAGCGGAGCTTGCGCCGCCCAGGTCCCCTCACCGGTCAGCGACTGCAAGAGCGCCAGGCCCAGCGGCCAGTCGCCATGGCCCGACTCGATATTGATGTGCCCCGCCTGCTGCAGGCGCACGAATTCGCTGCCCCAGGCCCGGGCATAGGCGCCCGCGAGGCGGATCGGGCAATACGGGTCGTTGCTGCTGGCCACGACGATGCTGCGGTACGGCAGCGCGGCATGGGGCACGGGGGCGAAGTCGCTCAGGATGGCGCGGCGCTCGGGGTCGGCCGGCGCCACCAGCAAGGCCCCCTGCACGCGAGCCGCCGCCTCGGGCCCCATGTGCACAGTGGCAATGCAGCCCAGGCTGTGCGCCACGATCACCACAGGGCGCGGCGCGGCCAGCACCGCCTTTTCCAGTTGCCCTACCCACGCCGCACGGGCCGGTGTGAGCCAGTCGTCCTGCACCACGCGGCGCGCGTGCGGCATGCGCTCGGCCCACAGGCTCTGCCAATGGCCCGGGCCGGAATCGCGCCAGCCCGGAACGATGATGATGGAAGACAAGGACACGCGGCAAGACTCCGGCTGCTGTGGGGCGGAACGGTCCCCCACGCGCCAGATGGCGCCGGTCCGGATCTGCCCAAGGGTTAAGGAACGGCGGATTCTGCGACCCACCTCTTCAAACCCAAACGAATAAATAGTTCTTACTTTATTCGTGCAAAGCAGTCATAGCCCCCCTGCCGCCTTTGCCCCGGACTATCGAAGGCATAGCGAGAACACATTTGCCGCACTGCGGGTACAGCCACCACAATCACGGCTGGCTTGTAATAACTTACAACATTTCTTACAAAACCCACCAAGGCAGAACCCGATGCACACATGGAAAATTCGTCAGCGCCTGATGGCCGGCTTTGGTCTGGTCATCGCGATGTTGCTGGGCATGTCGGTGTACAGCGTGTACATCGCCCGCGGCATTGATGCCGCACTCACGGCCAATGCCACCCAGAATGCGGTGATCCAGCGCGCCGCCATTGATTTCCGGGGCTCCGCCCATGACCGCTCGATTGCCGTGCGGGATGTGGTGCTGGCCCCCGACGAGTCAGCGCGCCGGCGCGAGATCGAGGCGATCGACCGTCTGGCCGCCTTTTACGCAGCGTCGGGCCAGCAGCTGGACAAAGTGCTGCAGGGCGGCGGTTCGGTGCCTCCCGAAGTGCTGCCCATGGTGCAAGCCATCCAGGACATCGAAACGCGCACCGTTGCCACCACGCGCAAGGTGGTGGCCCTGGTACAGGCGGGCGACCGCGCGGGGGCCGAATCCCTGCTGTGGACCGAGGCCAAGCCGCAGTACGAGCAATGGCTGGCCGCCATCAACAAGCTGATCGACTATGAGGAAGCACGCATCATCAAGAACAGCACCCAGGCCAACCAGGAGGCGCACCAGTTCAGCGCGGTGATGCTGGCCATCACCGCGCTGGCCCTGCTCGTGGGCGTGGGGGCCACGGTGCAGGTGTCCCGCAGCATCGGCCGCGAACTGGGGGCCGAGCCCCACGAGGTTCGCTCCGTGGTCCGGGCCATGCAGCAGGGCGACCTGACGGTGTCCGTGCCGGTGCGGCCCGGCGACAGCAGCAGCGTGATGGTGGCGGTGCGCGACATGCAGCAGCGTTTCCATGAGCTGGTGTCCGCCGTGCGCGACAACATCGGCGAGCTTCGCGCCACCAGCAACGCCATCGCCAGCGGCAACCAGCACCTGGGCCAGCGGACCGAGCAGGCCGCAAGCAGTCTGGAGCAGACCGCCGCCAGCATGGAAGAGCTGACCGCCACCGTGCGCCAGAGTGCCGATTCCGCCCAGGCAGCCAACCAGCTGGCCACGCAGGCGGCCGGCACGGCCTCCCGGGGCGGCGACGTGATGCAGCAGGTGGTGAGCACCATGGCGGACATCCACCACAGCAGCCAGAAGATCGCCGACATCATCAGCGTGATCGACGGCATCGCGTTCCAGACCAACATCCTGGCGCTGAATGCCGCCGTGGAAGCAGCGCGGGCGGGCGAACAGGGCCGGGGCTTTGCCGTGGTGGCCAGCGAGGTGCGCAGCCTGGCCGGACGCAGCGCCGAAGCCGCCAAGGAGATCAAGGCACTGATTCAGGCCAGCGTGGACAAGGTGGATTCGGGCAGCCAGCTCGTGACCAACGCCGGTGCGACGATGGAGGAAATCGTGCAGGGTGTGCAGCGCGTGACTTCCATCATCGGCGAGATCAGCACGGCCGCCATCCAGCAAAGCGATGGCATTTCGCAGATCAACGTCGCGGTGTCCCAGCTCGACCAGATGACCCAGCAGAACGGCGCACTGGTGGAGCAAAGCCACACGTCTGCCGACAACCTGCAAGCCCAGGCCCAGCGCCTGACCACGCTGGTGGACATGTTCCAGGTGGGCACCGCCACCCAACGGCCTGCCCTGCCCGCCCGCTGAAAACCCCGCCGCCGGGAGAGGTCAGAAGCGCACGGCCTCGAACGCCGGGTACAGGTCGTCCACCCAGTGGTTCAGCTCGTCGTCCGACACATCCAGCGAGGCCATGCAGGCCTCGCCATGCTGACGCCATTCACGGGAGGGTTCCAGGCCCTCATGGTGGTGCACCAGGTACTCGGCCAGCAGGCCCAATGCGACGAGATGGCGCACGGTGGGGCTGAACTGGCCGTCGCCCAGGCAGCTGAAATCATGGTGCAGCCAGATGGCCTGCGCCACATCGCCCGTGAGGTGCCATGTGCGCGCCACGATGGCGCCCACCACGGCGTGGTCCGTGCGGTGGTTGGCGTTTTCGGTCTGGGTGAAGGTGCGGTCCTGCCGCGCCAGGGCCTCGGTGACGGTGCTGGCATAGCCGCGCACGGCCTTCACCAACACGGGCATGCCGACATGGCAGAACAGGCCGAAGCTGTAGCCCAGGCCCAGGTCGAAGCTGTAGAGCTGCCGGCCGATGTGCTCGCAGGCAATGGCGCGGCGCTGCGAGCTTTCCCAGAAATGCTCCAGCAGCGGCGAGCGCACCTGCAGCGCATGGCGCGTGATAAAGGCCGAGAGCAGCTCCACCGCCGGGCGCAGGCCCAGCACGGTCAGCGCCATGCCCACGGTCTGCACCGGCTGCGCCAGGGCATACAGCGGGCTGTTGGCCTGGCGGATCAGCGCGGCAGCCATGGCCACGTCGGACGAGGCGAGCTGGTCAATGGCCGAAGGGTCCAGCTCGGGTGCGGCAAGAATGGACTGCAGCCGCACCAGCGACTCGGGGCACGGCGGAATCACGATGGCCCGCACTGCAGGAAGCAGACGGGCCTTCTTGATGTCTTGGTCGATAGGATGGATGTTCACGGCGCGCTTCCAGGCTGGTCCGTGCGGTGCAACTGCCGTCGCGCCCGCCCTGTTTCAATTGGTTGCATTGTGGCGGGAAAATGCCGCGTCGAACCAGGAATGCCCACAAAACCCGCTGCGCCTGTCAGCGTGGCGTAGGCGTTTCGCGGCTCGCCAGGCTGCTGCGCCCCGGCATGGCCTCGCCCAGAAAGTCCAGGAAATGCCGCACTGCGGGCGACAGCCCCCGGCGCGATGGAAACACCGCGTGCACGATGCCCGGCGTGGGTGCCCATTCGGGCAGCACACGCACCAGGCGGCGGTCGCGGATCTCCTCGTGGCACATGTAGTCGGGCAGCCAGCAGATGCCCGTGCCCGCCAGCGCCGCGAACTTGAGCGTGAGCAGGTCATCGGCCACATAGCGCGGCGTGTGCTGCACCACCTGCTGCGCGCCATTGGGGCCGATCAGCTGCCAGGTGGCCTTGCCATCGGGGGCCGACATGGCGATGCTGTCCAGGCGCGCCAGATCGGCCAGCGTGGCGGGCGTGCCCTGGCGTATCAGCAGTTCGGGGCTGGCCACCAGCACCTGGCGGGCCACGTCCAGGCGCTTGACCACCATGCTGCCGCTGTCCTCCACCGACGGTCGCACGCGCAGCGCCACATCCACGCCCTCGTCCACCAGGTTCACGGCCCGGTTGCTCACCTGCAGTTCCACCCGCACGAGCGGATGCTGTGCCAAAAAGCCCGGCAGCATTTCGGCCAGCACCGTTTGCGCCAGCGTCACGGGACAGCTCACGCGGATGGTGCCGCGCGGCTCCGTCTGCACCTGGGCCACGGTGTCTTGCGCCGCCAGCGCCGACTCGCGCACCGCCTGGCAATGGCGCAGAAAGGCCTCGCCCACACCCGTCAGCGAAAGCTTGCGGGTGGTGCGCTGCAGCAAGCGCACGCCCAGTTGCGCCTCCAGCTCGGACACGCGCCGCGACAGCCGCGACTTGGGGATGCCCAGGGCCCGCCCGGCGGCGGCGAACCCCCCCCGCTCCACCACTTCGGCGAAATACAACATGTCATTGAGGTCCTGCATGGAGGCTCCTTGCAATTCATCGTTCTACAAACGGAACAATCTATCGCATTTTTGCCAACTTATCAAAAACTAGTCCCATCTCCACAATCTATCCATCGCCACACACCGTGGCACCACCCCACAGGAGATCACCATGCAACTGCTTCACATCGATTCCGCCATCACCGGCAACCACTCGGTTTCCCGCCAGCTGACCGCCGAGGTGGTGGCCGCCTGGACCGCCGCCCACCCCGGAACGCAGGTGGACTACCTGGACCTGGTGGCCAATGCCCCGGCCCACTTCACCATGGACGCCATGGCACCGCGCACCGGCCAGACAGAAGGCCTGAGCGAAGTGCAGCAGCGCGAAAACGCCGTGTCCGAGCAGCTGGTGAGCCAGTTCCTCGCGGCCGACGTGGTCGTGATCGGCGCGCCGTTCTACAACTTCAGCATCCCCACGCAGCTCAAGGCCTGGATCGACCGCATCGCCCAGCCCGGCCGCACCTTTCAGTACACCGCCAACGGCCCCGAGGGCCTGGCCAAGGGCAAGACCGTGATCGTGGTCTCCAGCCGGGGCGGCGTGTACTCCACCAGCGAAGGCGGCCGCGCCATGGAACACCAGGAGAGCTACCTGCAGACGGTGTTGGGCTTCTTCGGCGTGACCGACGTGCGCTTCGTGCGCGCCGAGGGCGTGGCCATGGGCGATGCGGCCAAGGCCAGCGCGCTGAGCACGGCGCAAGTGCACATCGGCCAGGCCGCCAATCAGGCCCAGGCGCAGCAAGCCGCCTGACACACGATGTCGGCCGGGCACCCTGCCCGGCCGTTCACCGGGCCAGCGCAATCTCCAGCGCCGCATGCAGGCGGCGTGCCAGCAGCCCCACATCCCACGGGCGGCCCGCCAGCACGTCGCAAGACACCGTGCGCCGCGACATGGCCTCGGCATCCTCAGGGTGGCCCAGCGCGCCGCACAGCAGCGGCCAGTCGGGCACCGTGGCCAGCGTGCCCGCCACCAGCAAGACGCCGGTGCGCTGGCGCCGCTGCGCCAGCCCCACCAGCTTGCGTCCAGCCGCATCGACCACCTCCCACGGCGCCAGACTACCGTAGCAGGCCCAGCCCACCACGGGACCCAGCCGCGCATTGGCAGCAGGAACATCCGGTTCGGGCAGCGTCCGCGCGGCCACATCCAGGCTTGCAAGGACCTCCACATGCAACTGCCCCAACTCCCGGTAGCTGTCGGGCAGACGCCCTTGCACCCACGGGTGCGCCAGCGGCAGCGCCACCGAGGCACTCACCATCCAGGGGCCGGTCAGCACGGCGCCGCCGCCCGAGGGCCGCACCATGACGTCCATCCCTGGGGGCAGCCGGGCCGCTGCTTCGGCATGCCGTGCGCGCTGCGAACACCCCAGTACGACAGCCGGATCACGGTAGGTCCAGACACGAAAGCGTGGCTGCGTCACGGGTTCGGCCATCTGGACGCTGTTCCAGGCCTGCTCTTCGATGGCGGTGGCGGTGACGATGACCAATCTCCCGGTGACGGTGGAATACCGAAAACTATCGGCCCGGTACGGACACAAGTCAACCCGCAGACTGATGCATGGGATGCGTGCCGCCAGCCACTGTGGCACAGTGGCACGCATCCGCGCAGCGGGCCATCCGCCCGCGCCAACCCTTCAGGCAAGGAGGCATGCCATGACGGCACCATTCCCCACCGCTCCCGGCGGTACCGGCCCCACGGCGGTTGAACGCATCACGGCGCGTGCGGCCGAACTGGGAGAAGGCCTGGTGATTCACCGCGCCCTGCCCACGCGGCAGCGGCGCATGGTAGGTGCCTGGTGCTTTCTGGACCACATCGGCCCTGTCACCTTCGCAGCCGGACAGGGCATGCATGTCGGCGCCCACCCGCACACCTGCCTGCAGACGTTCACCTGGATGATCGAGGGGGAGATCCTGCACCGCGACAGCCTGGGCAGCGAACAGATCATCCGTCCGGGCCAGGTCAACCTGATGACGGCCGGGCATGGCATCGTCCATACCGAAGACTCGCTGCCCGGCGCCAGCCGTCTGCATGCCGCCCAGTTGTGGATTGCATTGCCCTCCCGTTTTGCGGACTGCGCACCGGCTTTTGAACACTACCCCAGCCTCCCGGTCTGGACCGAGCAGGGGTGCACGCTGACCCTGCTGGCCGGTCGGCATGCCGGGTATGCCGCCCCCACCCGCCTGTATTCGCCCCTGATAGGGCTGGACATCACCAGCCCGCAGGCAAACACCCTGGCGCTCCCGCTGAACCCGGCATTCGAGTACGGCATTCTTCCGCTGGAAGGCAGCGTTGGCATGCACTCCGAATGCTACGGTCCGGACGAGTTTGCCTATCTGGGCGCGCACCACAATGGCATTGCGCTGGACCTGTCTCCCGGCAGCCGGATCCTGCTGCTGGGCGGTGAACCGTTCAACGAGGGCATTGTGATGTGGTGGAACTTTGTCGATTTCAGCCGCCAGGCCATTGCCCGGTCACAGCAGGCGTGGGAGAGCCTGGCCCCCCGGTTCGGGCCGGTCGCTGGCGCCGAGGGCCGGCGCATTGCGCCCCCTCCCTTGCCGTGGACAGACGGCTGATGCACTTTCCGATGCCTTCGAGACTGAAAATCCCGTCGCTGGGCCCGCCCATATTGGCCAGATAAAATCCGAATAAATTACTCGGATAATTGCACCATATAGGTGCAAAAATCAGCACACCCTTCTTTTCGCACGGCACTCTTTGGCCTGCATCAAAAGTCATTCGATTTTTCATCGGACGCAATGGGCGCCTGATGCCGCAGGTTTTGAACTCCGTCGCCGCCGGACGGGCGGCGAGGCCTTCTCATTCGCACCGGTGCACCCACCCCCTCCCGCCCTAGCGTTCCGGAGCCAGCAAGTGCCCCTTTGAGGCAGATTCCAAGACGAAAGCCCTCCAGGACCACCGCACGGAACCCTTGTCTGAAAAGCCCCACTTTTTACAGGTTATTGATCTCGCTCAAAGAGGAACTCGACGTTCAAGTTCAGTATCGGGGAAATACCTAATAATCAAATCAATATGTAATTGCCCCGCCGCAGAAAATCCCCGACAAGTTTAGTCGGACTTTTAAATCCCTTTTTCTGAGAGCATGCACAAATCATTTGTGCAGAGATTGTTTTTGACCAAATCATTTTGGCAGTAATCATTATCAAGCTCACGGCCATTACTGAAACCCATTGAAAGCATCGCCTTGAATATTTCCAGCGCCATCGTCTATGCCAAGCCAGACCGCGAGCCGGTTTTGCGCGAGCAGCTCCTCCAGGTACAGGGCGTCGAGGTCCACGCCGCCACCGAGGACGGAAAGATCATCGTCACGATCGAAGCCGCGAACGACCGTGAAGCCATCGATACCTACGAGGCCATTGGCCGGCTGGATGGCGTACTGAACATCGCCATGATTTTTCAGCAAACCGAATCCCACCCTGATCAGGAGTTAGTGAAATGCAAGTAACCCGTCGTGACCTTATCAAGGCCCATGCTGTCACCGCCGCCGCAACGGCCATCGGCATCAGCGTCCCCGGCGCGCAGGCGCTGGCGCAAACCACCTCCAGCGACGGCGTTCGCTGGGACAAGGGCGCCTGCCGCTTCTGCGGCACCGGTTGCGGGGTGCTCATCGGCGTCAAGGATGGCCGCGTGGTGGCCACCCAGGGCGACCCCGACGCGCCCGTGAACAAGGGCCTGAACTGCATCAAGGGTTACTTCCTGTCCAAGATCATGTATGGCAAGGACCGCCTTACGCAGCCGCTGCTGCGCATGAAGGACGGCAAGTTCGACAAGAACGGCGAGTTCGCGCACATCTCGTGGGACAAGGCATTCGACATCATGGAGGAGAAGTGCAAGGCTGCGCTCAAGACGGGCGGGCCGCGCAACATCGGCATGTTCGGCTCCGGCCAGTGGACCATCTGGGAAGGCTACGCGGCCGCCAAGCTGGTCACGGCCGGTTTCCGTTCAAACAACCTCGACCCCACCGCGCGCCACTGCATGGCCTCGGCCGTGGCCGGCTTCATGCGCACCTTCGGCATCGACGAGCCCATGGGCTGCTATGACGACTGCGAGCACGCCGACGCCTTCGTGCTGTGGGGCTCGAACATGGCCGAGATGCACCCCATCCTGTGGTCGCGCGTGACCGACCGCCGCCTCACCGCCAAGCACGTCAAGCTGCACGTGCTGTCCACCTTCACGCACCGCTCGTGCGAGCTGGCCGACAGCGAGATGATCTTCAACCCCCAGTCCGACCTGGCGATCCTCAACTACATCTGCAACTACATCATCCAGAGCGGCGCGGTCAATGAAGACTTCGTCAAGAAGCATGTGAACTTCCGCAAGGGCGTGACCGACATCGGCTATGGCCTGCGCCCCAGCCATCCGCTGGAACAGGCCGCGGGCAACAACGGCTACCCCGGCCCGGACGGCAAGCCCAAGGGCGCACCCGGTGCTTCGGCGCCCATCAGCTTCGAGGAATTCAAGCAGTTCGTCGCTGAATACACGCTCGACAAGGCCCATGAGCTCTCCGGCGTGCCCAAGGACAAGCTCGAAGCGCTGGCCAAGACCTATGCCGACCCCAAGATCAAGGTCACCTCGTTCTGGACCATGGGCTTCAACCAGCACACGCGTGGCACCTGGGCGAACAACATGATCTACAACATCCACCTGCTGGTGGGCAAGATCTCCGAGCCCGGCAACAGCCCGTTCTCGCTCACGGGTCAGCCCTCGGCCTGCGGCACGGCACGCGAGGTGGGTACCTTCGCCCACCGCCTGCCCGCCGACATGGAGGTGACCAACCCCAAGCACCGCGAAATCGCCGAGAAGCAGTGGAAGCTGCCCGCAGGCACCGTGCCCGACTGGATCGGCTTGCACGCCGTGGCCCAGAGCCGCGCCCTGAAGGACGGCAAGCTCAACTTCTACTGGACCACGACCACCAACAACATGCAGGCCGGGCCGAACATCAACGGCGAGATCTGGCCCGGCTTCCGCAACCCGGCCAACTTCATCGTGGTGTCCGACTGCTACCCCACGGTGTCCGCCATGGCGGCCGACCTGATCCTGCCCTCGGCCATGTGGGTGGAGAAGGAAGGCGCATTCGGCAACGCCGAACGCCGCACGCAGTTCTGGCGCCAGCAGGTTCAGGCCCCGGGCCAGGCCAAGTCCGACCTGTGGCAGTACATCCAGTTCTCCAAGCGCTTCAAGGTCGAGGAAGTGTGGCCTGCCGAGCTGCTGGACAAGGCGCCCGAGTACAAGGGCAAGACGCTGTATGACGTGCTCTATGCCAACGGCCAGGTCAACAAGTACCCGCTCGCCGACCTGCAGAAGGGTTTTGACAACGACGAATCCAAGGAACTGGGCTACTACCTGCAGAAGGGCCTGTTCGAGGAATACGCCGAGTTCGGCCGCGGCCATGCGCACGACCTGGCGGCGTTCGACGTCTACCACAAGGCGCGCGGGCTGCGCTGGCCCGTGGTGGACAACAAGGAAACGCTGTGGCGCTTCCGCGAGGGCTACGACCCCTACGTGAAGAAGGGCGAAGTGGTCAAGTTCTACGGCAAGCCCGATGGCAAGGCCTGGATCTTCGCCCTGCCCTATGCCCCTGCGGCGGAAGCACCCGACGCCGAGTACGACCTCTGGCTCTCCAGCGGCCGCGTGCTGGAACACTGGCACACCGGCACGATGACGCGCCGCGTACCCGAGCTGTACCGCTCCATGCCCGACGCCTGGCTCTACATGCACCCCGAGGACGCCAAGAAACGCGGCCTGCAGCGCGGTGACACCGTCAAGGTGATGACGCGGCGCGGCGAGGTCAGCACCAAGGTGGAAACCCGGGGCCGCAACAAGCCGCCGCTGGGCCTGGTGTTCATGCCCTTCTTCGACGAGCACCGCCTGGTGAACAAGCTCACGCTGGACGCCACCTGCCCGATCTCGAAAGAGACCGACTTCAAGAAGTGCGCCTGCAAGGTCGTGAAGGCCTGACCCACCCCGGGCGCATGGAGACATGCGCCCGCGCCGCCCGAACCGCCCTTCCCGTTCCGCCATGACCGCACCCGTCCCCGCCAAAGCCACCCCGCGCCGGCAGTTCATCCTCGACACCACGAAGATGGCCTGCGGCATGGGTGTGCTGGCCCTGGGCCTGGGAATGGCCAACAAGCAGGCCAAGGCCCTGCCAGCGGGCGCCATCCGCCCGCCAGGCGCGGGCACCGAGGAAGACTTTCAGTCCGCCTGCATCCGCTGCGGCCTGTGCGTGCGCGACTGCCCCTACGACATCCTGCAGCTGGCCACACCCGCGCAGCAGGTGGCCACGGGCACGCCCTTTTTCGTGGCGCGCGCCAAGCCCTGCGAGATGTGCGAAGACATCCCCTGCGTCAAGGCCTGCCCCACGGGCGCGCTGGACCATGGCCTCACCGACATCAACAAGGCCAAGATGGGCCTGGCGGTGCTGGTGGACCATGAGACCTGCCTGAACTTTCTGGGCCTGCGCTGCGACGTGTGCTACCGCGTCTGCCCAGTGATCGACAAGGCCATCACGCTCGAAGTGCAGCACAACGCACGCACCGCCAAGCACTCCATGTTCCTGCCCACGGTGCACTCCGAGCACTGCACGGGCTGCGGCAAATGTGAGGCCTCCTGCGTGCTCGAAGTGGCCGCCATCAAGGTCTACCCCATCGCGCAGGCCAAGGGCGAACTGGGCGCGCACTACCGCCTGGGCTGGGAAGAAAAGCGCAAGGCCGGCCAGTCGCTGGTGGAAGACCGGGGCCTGATCGACCTGCCCGACCGCATGCCCGACGGTGTGACGCTGCCCGGCCACTTTGACCCGGGCAGCAGCAAGGGACTGCCCGGCAGCCCGTTCAGCCCCGACGGCAAACTCCCCGACGGAGCACCGCGATGAAGCCCGCCGACAATGCCTTCGCCCGCGAAGCCATCGAAGCCAAGGGCTGGTGGGGCGCGCACCGCTGGCTGGTGCTGCGCCGCCTGGTGCAGGTGACCGTGCTCGCGCTGTTCCTTGTAGGGCCGTGGTTCGGCTGGTGGATCGTCAAGGGCAACCTCAACTACAGCCTGACGCTGGGCACGCTGCCGCTGGCCGACCCGCTGGTGATGCTGCAATCGCTCCTCACCGGCCATGTGCCCGAACGCAATGCCATCATCGGCGTGGCCATCGTGCTGGCGTTCTACCTGCTGGTGGGCGGGCGCGTCTACTGCGCCTGGGTGTGCCCGGTGAACATCGTCACCGACGCGACCAGCGCGCTGCGCCGCAAGCTCGACATCCGTGGCGGCGGCGACATGCCACGCCAGACCCGCTACTGGATCCTGGCCCTCATCCTCGTGCTCGCAGCCACCACCGGCGGCATCGTCTGGGAGCTGGTGAGTCCGGTGTCCCTGCTGCCACGGGGCCTGATCTTCGGCATGGGCGCGGGCTGGCTGGTCATTGGCGGCATCTTCCTGTTCGACCTGTTCGTCATGAAGCGCGGCTGGTGCGGGCACCTCTGCCCCGTGGGTGCCTTCTACAGCCTGCTGGGCAGCTGGAGCCTGGTGCGCGTGTCGGCCACCAAGCGCGAGGCCTGCAACAACTGCCTGGACTGCTTCGTGGCCTGCCCCGAGCAGCAGGTCATCCGCATGCCGCTCAAGGGCGCCAGCAAGGGTGTGGGCCCCATGATCCTGGACAGCAACTGCACCAACTGCGGGCGCTGCATCGATGTCTGCTCGAAAGACGTATTCACCTTCGTTCCGCGCTTCGCGCCGAACGAGGCCCACCCCACCGGCGCGGGCCAACAACCGCAGCAATGATTCCAAACAACTTTCAAACGTGGAGATCCCCATCATGAAGACGACCCTCAAAATCTCGCTGGCCGCCCTCCTTTCCGTGGCTGCATGCTGGAGCGCCGCACAAACGGTGAGCGCCATGCGCAGCACTGAAGTCTCGGCGGTGGACAAGGCGCCCGAGATCCAGAACTACCAGGGCAGCCGGCCAGGGAGCCAGGCGCTGATCCAGCGCACCTTCAAGGAACAGCCCCCGCTGATTCCGCACCGGGTCGAAGGCTTCGATGACATCAACAATGAAGACAATGCCTGCCTGGACTGCCATATCCACAAGGAAGTGCGCGGCCAGAAGGTCCCGCAGCTCAAGGAAAGCCACCTGGTGAAGCCGGTCAACGCCGACGCCCCGGTGCTCGACAAATCGCGCTGGCAGTGCAACTCCTGCCACGTGCCGCAGATCGACGCCAAACCCCTGGTGGAAAACGTCTTCAAGGGCAACGCCGCGGCCAAATAGTTCCTGCCGGGTGACAGGTTGGCCCGGCTTTTCTCCGACCCCCGCTTTTCCGCGCCATGGCAGCATTGCTGCCCTCTGGCGCGGTTTTTTTGTAGGTGCAGCCGGTCAGAGTTCGCCGCTATTCCGCGAGGGCGCACTGGACGGCTTGTGCGCGCAGCAGGTGCACGCACACCTGCGGGTCGATCTGCACCAGGTAGCCCCGGCGCCCGCCGTTGATGGCAATGCGCGGCAAGGCCAGGATGCTTTCCTCGATGTACACCGGCATGTCCCGCCGCGTGCCAAACGGCGAAGTGCCGCCCACCAGGTAGCCGCTGTGGCGGTTGGCCACCTCGGGCGTGCACGGCTCGACCGACTTGGCGCCGATCTGGCGCGCCAGGTTCTTGGTCGAGACCTTGCGGTCACCGTGCATGAGCACGATCAGCGGCTTGGCATCCTGGTCCTGCATCACCAAGGTTTTGACCACATGGTGCTCGTCCAGCCCGAGCTGGCGCGCGGACTCGGCCGTGCCGCCATGCTCCACGTACTCGTAGGGGTGGCCGGTGAATTCCACCTTGTGCGCCTTGAGCATCTGCGTGGCCGGGGTTTCGCTCACATGCGCGGTCTTGCCGTCTTTTTTGGCCATGGTTCAATCGAAAATGATAGCTATCAGCGCTTTATGGATAAGCGCTGGAGGCATATTTTGCCTTAAATAGCATTCACAGCGCCGGGTCTCCCAGCTCCCAGCGGATGGCGTCGATCTGTGCCAACAGCTCGGGCGCAAGCGGCGTGCCCCAGGCGTCCAGGTCTTCGTCGAGTTGCGCCAGCGAGGTCACGCCGATGATGGTGCTGGCCACCTGCCACTTGGTGTAGCAAAAGGCCAGCGCCATGCGCGTGGGCGTGAGGCCGTGGTCACGCGCAAGCTGGTTGTAGCGGCGCGCCGCCTGCAGTGCCTCGGGCCGCCCCCAGCGCTGTTTGCGCACCGATTCGTAGCGCGCCATGCGTGCGCCCTGGGGCGCGTCCGGGCCGGTGGTGCCGCTCTGGTCGAACTTGCCCGTCAGCAGGCCGAAGGCCAGCGGCGAATAGGCCAGCAGCGACACGCCCAGGCGGTGGCAGGTTTCATCGAGCGCGTTCTCCCAGGTGCGGTTGAGCAAACAGTACGGGTTCTGCACCGAGGCCACGCGCGGCAGGCCGTGCTGCTCGGCCAGGCGCACGAACTCGTGCACGCCGTAGGGCGTTTCGTTCGACAGGCCGATGGCGCGCACCTTGCCCGCCTTCACCAACCCCGCCAACGCGCCGAGCTGCTCGTGGATGGGCGTTTGCGAGGTTTCCTTGGACGGGTCGTAGTACTTGATGCCAAAGGCGGGCACGTGGCGCTCGGGCCAGTGGCTCTGGTAGAGGTCGATCACATCCGTCTGCAGGCGGCGCAGGCTGCCCTCGCACGAGGCCACGATGTCGGCCGCCGTCATGCCCTTGCCCTCCCGAATCCACGGCATGCCGCGCGAAGGGCCGGCCACCTTGGTGGCCAGCACCACCTTGCCGCGCAGGCCGGGGCTGCGGGCAAACCAGTTTCCGAGGATGGTCTCGGTGGCGCCACAGGTTTCGGCCCGCGCGGGCACGGCGTACATCTCGGCCGTGTCGAGGACGTTGACACCGCGCTCCAGCGCGCGGTCGAGGATGGCGAAGGCATCGGGCTCGGCCACCTGCTCGCCGAAGGTCATGGTGCCCAGGCAGATGGGGGTGACGTGCAGGCTGCTCTTGCCCAACTCGATGGTGTTCATGCGGTCTCCGTGGTCAGTTCCAGGCCAGTGTACGGGGACGTGCCGCACACCGCTGTCCCCCGCGCGTTGTCCGAGGCCCGCGCCCGGGATGTCCCGTTGTTGACACAAACCAAGCGGTCGCTTGGTAATATTGCCGCCATGTATACCCCCCGCCAGACCTCGCGCAGCGAATTCGTATCCATCCGCCAGCTGAAGTACCACGTGCGCCTGTGGGGTCCGGATGCATCGGCCCTGCCACCGCTGGTGCTGGTGCATGGCTGGATGGACGTGGCCGCGTCGTACCAGTTCGTCGTCGACGCCTTCGGCGCAGACTTCCTGCGCGGGCGCCGCATCATCGCGCCCGACTGGCGCGGTTTCAGCCTCACGGCGCCACCCGTGCCCACGGACCACTACTTCTTCCCCGATTACCTGGCCGACCTGGACCAGTTGCTCGACCACTATGCGCCCGGCACGCCCGTGGACCTGGTGGGCCACAGCATGGGCGGCAACGTGGTCATGTTCTATGCCGGTGCCCGGCCCGAGCGCATCCGCCGCCTGGTCAACCTCGAAGGCTTCGGCATGCCCGCCAGCAAGCCGGCCAAGGCCCCGGGGCGCTATGCCCAGTGGATGGACGAGCTCAAGGCCCTGCAACGCGGCGAGATGGCCCTCAAGACCTACGACAGCGTGGACGGCGTGGCCCGGCGGCTGATGAAAACCAACCCACGCCTTTCGCAGGACAAGGCCGACTGGCTGGCCGGGCACTGGGCCCGCCCCAACGCGCAGGGCCAGTGGGAAATCCTGGGGGATGCCGCGCACAAGATCATCAATGCCCAGCTGTTCCGCGTGGACGAGGTGCTGGCGCTCTATGCCGCCATCACCGCCCCCACGCTGGCCGTGGAGGCCAGCGACGACAGCCTGGGCCAGTGGTGGAAGGGCCGCTACACCCTGGACGAATACCACGCGCGCCTGCAGTCTGTGCCCGATTGCCGCACGGCCGTCGTGCAGGATGCGGGCCACATGCTGCACCACGACCAGCCACAGGCCGTGGCCGCGCTGATCGAGTCCTTCCTGGCATAGGCCAAGCAAAACGGGCTGCAGCGCTTATCTGGCAAGCGCTTGCAGCTATGGTTTTTAAAGCTTCCGCCAGCCACCCCGGGCACCGTCGGCCAGGAAAACCGGCAATTCCCCGCGCATGAGAAAATCGCGGGTTATTCACACAGAACACCCAGGACAAGACCATGGAAGCAGAACGCATCAACCTCATCGGCAACACCCTCGAAGATCTGGCCGCGCGCACGGCCGATCTACGGAGGTATCTTTGACTTCGATGCCAAATACGAACGTCTGCGCACGGTAAACGCCTCGCTGGAAGACCCTTCGGTCTGGAACGACCCGAAGAAGGCCCAGGAGCTGGGCAAGGAACAAAAGTCGCTCAACGCCGTCGTGCTCACGCTCGACAAGCTCACGCACGAGCTGGCCGACAACGCCGAACTGTTCGAGATGAGCAAGGAAGAAGGCGACGACGCGGGCCTGCAAACCATCGAAGCCGAAGCTGAGAAGCTGCGCCCGATGGTGGAGGAGCTGGAATTCCGCCGCATGTTCCGCAACGAAGCCGACCCGCTGAACTGCTTTGTCGACATCCAGGCCGGGGCCGGTGGCACCGAGGCCTGCGACTGGGCCAGCATGCTGCTGCGCCAGTACCTCAAATACTGCGAGCGCAAGGGCTTCAAGGCCACGGTGGAAGAAGAAACACCGGGCGACGTGGCCGGCCTCAAGAGCGCAACGATCCACATCGAGGGTGAATACGCCTACGGCCTGCTGCGCACCGAGACCGGCGTGCACCGCCTGGTGCGCAAGTCGCCGTTCGACAGCTCGGGCGGCCGCCACACCAGCTTCGCCTCGCTGTTCGTCTATCCGGAGATCGACGACTCGATCGAGATCAACATCAACCCGTCCGACGTGCGCACCGACACCTACCGCGCTTCCGGCGCGGGCGGCCAGCACATCAACAAGACCGACTCGGCCGTGCGCCTGACGCACATCCCCACCGGCATCGTGGTGCAGTGCCAGGACGGCCGCAGCCAGCACGGCAACCGCGACATCGCCTGGCAGCGCCTGCGCTCCAAGCTGTACGACCACGAGATGCGCAAGCGCCAGGAAGAAGCGCAAAAGCTCGAAGACACCAAGACCGATGTCGGCTGGGGCCACCAGATCCGCTCTTACGTGCTGGACAACAGCCGCATCAAGGACCTGCGCACCAACGTCGAAATCTCCGCCACGCAGAAGGTGCTGGACGGCGACCTCGACGCATTCATCGAAGCCTCGCTCAAGCAAGGCGTATAAGGAAAACCCATGCCATCAATGCGTGACGCGCAGGCTCCGGCCGCCGCCATCCACCGCGCCGACTACCAGGCCCCGGCCTGGTGGATCGACACCGTGGACCTGGCTTTCGACCTGGACCCCGCCAAGACCCGCGTGCTCAACAAGATGCGCGTGCGCCGCAACCCCGCGGTGGCCGCGCAGCCGCTGCGCCTGCACGGCGAGGAGCTGAACCTCTCGCGCGTGCTGGTCAACGGCGCGGGCACCTCGTTCAAGATGGACGGCGACCAGCTCGTGCTGGAGAACCTGCCCGATGGCGAGGAAGCCTTCGACCTGGAAATCTTCACCACCTGCGCACCCGCCAAGAACACGCAGCTGATGGGCCTGTACGTGAGCCAGGGCACCTTCTTCACGCAGTGCGAGGCCGAGGGCTTCCGGCGCATCACCTACTTCCTCGACCGGCCCGACGTCATGGCCAGCTACACCGTGCTGCTGCGCGCCGACAAAGCCGCGTACCCGGTGCTGCTGTCCAACGGCAACCTGGTCGAACAGGGCGAACTCGAAGGCGGCCGCCACTTTGCCAAATGGGTCGATCCGCACAAGAAGCCGAGCTACCTGTTCGCCCTGGTGGCAGGCAAGCTGGTAGCGCGCCAACAGCGCATCGTCTCGCGCGCAGGCCAGGAGCACCTGCTGGAGGTGTATGTGCGCCCCGGCGACCTGGGCAAGACCGAACACGCCATGAACGCACTCATGGCCAGCGTGGCCTGGGATGAGGCGCGCTTTGGCCTGCCGCTGGACCTGGAGCGCTTCATGATCGTCGCCACCAGCGACTTCAACATGGGCGCCATGGAGAACAAAGGCCTGAACATCTTCAACACGAAGTACGTTCTGGCCAGCGAATCCACCGCCACCGATGTGGACTTCGCCAACATCGAGAGCGTGGTCGGCCACGAGTATTTTCACAACTGGACGGGCAACCGCGTCACCTGCCGTGACTGGTTCCAGCTCAGCCTGAAGGAAGGCCTGACCGTCTTCCGCGACCAGGAATTCAGCATGGACCTGGCGGGCAGCCCCTCGGCCCGCGCCGTCAAGCGCATCGAGGACGTGCGCGTGCTGCGCACCGCCCAGTTCCCCGAGGACGCCGGCCCCATGGCTCACCCGGTGCGGCCTGACAGCTACATCGAGATCAACAACTTCTACACCGTCACCATCTACGAAAAGGGTGCCGAGATCGTGCGCATGATGCACAACCTGGTCGGCCGCGACGGTTTCGCCCGGGGCATGAAGCTCTACTTCGAGCGCCACGACGGCCAGGCCGTGACCTGCGACGACTTCGCACAGGCCATTGCAGACGCCAACCCGGGCAGCGAGCTGGCCCTGCGCCTGGACGCCTTCAAACACTGGTACAGCCAGGCCGGCACGCCGCACGTGCGCGCCACGGGCCAGTACGACGCAGAGACGCGCCGCTACACGCTCACCCTGGCGCAA
>JANJVX010000034.1 GCA_024709845.1 Burkholderiaceae bacterium
CATGGAATACGTGCGTACCGGCGTTGCTTCGGGCATGGACGTCGATACCTTTGCCGGTCGCCTGTCCTTCTTCTGGGCAGTGGGCATGAACTTCTATCTCGAAGTGGCCAAGATGCGGGCCGCGCGCCTGCTGTGGTGCCGCATCATGAAGGAAACCGGCGCCAAGAACCCCAAGAGCCTGATGCTGCGTACGCACTGCCAGACCTCGGGCTGGAGCCTGACGGAGCAGGACCCCTACAACAACATCGTGCGCACCACCATCGAGGCCATGGCGGCCGTGTTTGGCGGCACGCAAAGCCTGCACACCAACGCGCTGGACGAAGCCATCGCGCTACCCACCGAATTTTCATCGCGCATCGCCCGCAACACGCAGCTCATCATCCAGGAAGAAACGCACATCACCAACGTGGTGGACCCCTGGGCCGGCAGCTACATGATGGAAAAGCTGACCCAGGACATGATGGATGCCGCCTGGAAGATCATCGAAGAGGTCGAAGCCATGGGCGGCATGACGCAGGCCGTGGACAGCGGCTGGGCCAAGCTCAAGATCGAGGCCGCCGCCGCCGAGAAGCAGGCGCGCATCGACTCGGGCAAGGATGTCATCGTCGGCGTGAACAAGTACAAGCTGGCCAAGGAAGACCCGGTCGAGATCCTGCAGATCGACAACATGAAGGTGCGCGACGGCCAGATCGAGCGCCTGAAAAATATCCGGGCAAAACGCGATGCAGCCAAGGTACAGCAAGCGCTGGATGCTCTCACTTCTGCAGCGCAGACGGGTGAAGGCAATCTGCTGGAGCTGTCCATCAATGCCATGCGCCTGCGTGCCACCGTGGGCGAGGTGAGCGATGCGCTGGAAAAGGTTTACGGGCGCCACCGCGCCGATACGCAAAAGGTGACCGGTGTGTACGCTGCTGCTTATGACTCTGCCGAAGGCTGGGACAAACTCAAGGCTGAAATCGCCGCTTTCGCCGAGCAGGAAGGCCGCCGCCCCCGCGTGATGATTGCCAAACTGGGCCAGGATGGCCACGACCGGGGCGCCAAGGTGGTGTCCACCGCTTTTGCAGACCTGGGTTTCGATGTGGACATCGGCCCGCTGTTCCAGACTCCCGAAGAATGCGCCCGCCAGGCCATCGAGAACGACGTGCACGCGGTCGGGGTTTCGACCCTGGCCGCCGGCCACAAGACGCTGGTGCCGGCCATCATCCAGGCCCTGAAAGAGCAGGGCGCGGACGACATCATCGTCTTCGTCGGCGGCGTGATCCCGGTGCAGGACTACGACTACCTGTACGAAGCCGGCGTGAAGGGCATCTACGGCCCCGGCACGCCGATTCCCGCCAGCGCGAAGGACGTGCTGGAGCAGATCCGCAAGGCCCGCGCGTGACCCCTGAAGCCCTGCTCGATGGCATTGTCCATGGCGGCGGCGCAGTGCAGCGCCGCGCCATGGCCAAGGCCATCACGTTGCTCGAATCGACCCGTGCCGACCACCGGGCGCAGGGCGATGCGCTGCTCACGCAGCTGCTGCCGCACACGGGCCAGGCGTTCCGCCTGGGCATCAGCGGCGTGCCCGGCGTGGGCAAATCCACCTTCATCGAGGCACTGGGCCTGTACCTCATCGGTCAGGGCCTGCGCGTGGCCGTGCTGGCGGTGGACCCGTCGAGCAGCGTCTCGGGCGGCTCCATCCTGGGCGACAAGACGCGCATGGAGCACCTGTCGATGCACGAGGCGGCCTACATCCGCCCCAGCCCCAGCAGCGGCACGCTGGGCGGCGTGGCCGAGAAGACGCGCGAGAGCATGCTGGTCTGCGAGGCCGCAGGCTACGACGTGGTCATCGTCGAGACCGTGGGCGTGGGCCAGAGCGAAACGGCCGTGGCCAACATGACCGACATGTTCGTGCTGCTGCAGTTGCCCAACGCCGGTGACGACCTGCAGGCCATCAAGAAGGGCGTGATGGAAATCGCCGACCTCGTGGTAATCAACAAGGCCGACATCGACAAAGCCGCCGCCACGCGCGCCGAGGCGCAGATTGCGTCGAGCCTGCGCCTGCTGAGTCAGCACGGCAACCCCGAACACGCCCACCACGACCAGACGCAGTGGCACCCGAAAGTGGTGCAGATCAGCGCGCTGCTGGGCCAGGGGGTGGATGCGTTCTGGGCTGCCGTGCAGCAATACCGCCAGGTGCAGACGGCCAACGGCCGCCTGGCCGCACGCCGCGAGAAGCAGGCCCTCTCCTGGATGTGGGAGCGCATCGAGGCCGGGCTCAAGCAGGCGTTTCGCCAGCACCCGCAGGTGCAGCACCTGCTGCCGCTGTTGCAGCAGGATGTGGCGGCCGGGCGCATTGCCCCCTCGACTGCGGCAAGAAATCTGCTCTCAGCGCAATATGGACAAGCGCTGTCAGCTATCAATTAATTAGCAAAAACACCACCACAAGTTCACACAAAGGACGAACCATGCAAGACATCCTGGACCAACTGGAGAAAAAGCGTGCGCTGGCCCGCCTGGGCGGCGGGCAAAAGCGCATCGACGCGCAGCACGCCAAGGGCAAGCTCACGGCGCGCGAGCGCATCGAGCTGCTGCTCGACGACGGCACGTTCGAGGAATGGGACATGTTCGTCGAGCACCGCTGCACCGACTTCGGCATGGAAGGCAACAAGATCCCCGGCGACGGCGTGGTGACGGGCTACGGCATGATCAACGGCCGCCTGGTGTTCGTGTTCAGCCAGGACTTCACGGTGTTCGGCGGCGCACTCTCCGAGACGCACGCCGAGAAGATCTGCATGATAAGGGACCTGGCGATGATGGGGGGCGCCCCCGTGATCGGCCGGAACGACTCGGGCGGCGCGCGCATCCAGGAAGGCGTGGCGTCGCTGGGCGGTTATGCCGACGTGTTCCAGAAGAACGTGCTGGCCAGTGGTGTGGTGCCGCAGATCAGCATGATCATGGGCCCCTGCGCGGGCGGCGCCGTGTATTCCCCCGCCATGACCGACTTCATCTTCATGGTCAAGGACAGCAGCTACATGTTCGTGACCGGCCCCGAGGTGGTCAAGACCGTGACGCACGAGGAAGTGACCGCCGAGGAACTGGGCGGCGCCATCACCCACACCAGCAAGAGCGGCGTGGCCGACATGGCGTTCGACAACGACGTCGAGGCACTGCTCATGCTGCGCCGCCTGTACAACTACCTGCCGCTGAACAACCGCGAAAAGGCCCCCGTGCGCCCGAGCAACGACCCGGCCGACCGCGCCGACCTGTCGCTCGACACCCTGGTGCCCGACAACC
>JANJVX010000242.1 GCA_024709845.1 Burkholderiaceae bacterium
TGGGCTTCGACCTGACCCATGTGTACGGCCTGACCGAGGTCTATGGCCCGGCCACGGTCTGCGCCAAGCACGACGCCTGGAACGCCCTCGACATCGGCGAGCGCGCGCGCCTCAATGCCCGCCAGGGCGTGCGCTACCACCGGGAGCGCGACGTGCGCGTGCTTGATCCGCAGACGATGCTGCCCGTGCCGCAGGACGGAGAAACCATGGGCGAGATCATGTTCAAGGGCAACATCGCCATGAAGGGCTACCTCAAGAACCCCCAGGCCACCGAAGAGGCGTTTGCCGGCGGCTGGTTCCACAGCGGCGACCTGGCCGTGCAGTACCCCGACGGCTACATCAAGATCAAGGACCGCAGCAAGGACATCATCATCTCGGGCGGCGAGAACATCTCGTCCATCGAGGTGGAAGACGTGCTTTACCGCCACCCTGATGTGCTGGCTGCCGCCGTGGTGGCCAAGCCCGACGCCAAGTGGGGAGAGACACCGTGCGCCTTTGTGGAACTCAAGGCCGGTGCCCAGACCACGCCCGAGGACATCGTGGCGCACTGCAAGCAGCACCTGGCGGGCTTCAAGGTGCCGCGCGCCGTGGTGTTTGGCGAGCTGCCCAAGACCAGCACCGGCAAGATCCAGAAGTTCGAGTTGCGCAAGCAGGCGGGCTCCGCGGATGCGATTGATGTGTAAGCCGCGCGGTTGCACAGGGCAGGGCTGCCGTGGTTGAGGGCGCCGTGGCTGCAACGCCTTCGCCCCTGTTGATGGGGGTGTCGCTGCTGGGCGGCATCGGTCTGTTTTTGCTCGGCATGACCATGCTGACCGACGGCCTCAAGCTGGCCGCGGGCCGGGCGCTGGAGCGCATTCTTGCCGCCTGGACGCGCACCCGCCTGCACGGGCTGGCCACCGGCGTGCTGCTCACGGCGCTGGTGCAGTCGTCCACGGCCATGACGGTGGCCGCCATCGGCTTCGTCAACGCCGGGCTGCTGAGTTTTACCTCGGCGCTGTGGGTGGTGTTCGGCTCCAACGTGGGCTCGTCCGTCACGGGCTGGTTGGTGGCGTGGATCGGCTTCAAGATGAAGATCGACGCTTTTGCACTGCCCTTCATCGGCCTGGGCATGGCGCTCAAGCTCACGGGCGAGGGCACGCGCCGGGCCGGGCTGGGGATGGCGCTGGCGGGGTTTGGCGTGCTCTTTCTGGGCATCGACATGCTCAAGGAGGGCTTCGAGGGCCTCGGTCCCCAGGCCCTGCCGCCGCTGGAAAGCACCTTGGGCGGCGTGGTGCTGGCCGGATTGCTGGGTATCGGCCTGACGATTCTGCTGCAGGCTTCGGCGGCAACCTTCGCGCTCGTTCTGACGGCCGTGGCCGGGGGCATGATGCCTGTCGAAGTGGGCGCGGGCATGGTGATTGGCGCCAACATCGGCACCACGCTCACCGGCATTCTGGCCGCCATCGGTGCCACCTCCAATGCCCGCCGCCTGGCGGCCGCGCATGTGCTGTTCAACCTCGTGACGGCGGTGGTGGCCATCGTGCTGCTGTCGCCCTTGCTGGCGCTGATCCATGCGGTGGGCGTATGGCTCACGGGCAGCGGCGACGTCGTGACCCAGCTGGTGATCTTTCACACCCTGTTCAACCTGCTGGGGGTTGCACTCATGTGGCCTCTGTCGGGGCCTCTGGTGCGCTTTCTGCTGGCCCGCTTTGGATCGGCCGACGAGGATGCCGCCCGGCCGCGCTATCTGGACCGCAACGTGGCCGCCGTTCCGGCCCTGGCGCTGCAGGCGCTGCGCCGCGAAATGGCGCGCATGGGGCACCTGGCCATGCAGCTTGCCGGTGAGGCGGTCCGCCTCAATCCGCTGGTCCTGCCGTGGCCGCCTGCCGAGCCGCAGGCCGATGCGCGCCTGGCCCGCCAGCTGGAGACGGTGGAGCAGCTGCAGAAGGAAATCGGCCGGTTCGTCAGCGAGATCAGCCGCAATCCCATGCACAAGGAGGTGGCGAACCAGCTGCCCGAACTGCTGCGGATTGCCACGCACTTCGATACCCTGTCCCGGGTCATGCACCACGTGGGGGTGCAGGGCAGCCACACGCCCCGGGGGGAGGGCAGCGGGGCGTCGGTGCTGTCGGTCCTGATCCTGCCGGGAAGAACCGAAAGCCCGGCTGCCGAGGCGGAGGCGGGCGCCGCCAGCCCCGGCATCGTGGCCTGCGTGGTGCCGGTGTTCGTGGCGGCGCAGGGCTTTTTCGCGTCGGCCGACCCGGAAGGTGCGCACCAGGGGCCGGGCGGCGAGTGGCTGGTGGCCGAAGCGCGCACGGCGTTTGAGGAGGCCTACCAGACGGCCAAGGCCGCGCTGCTGCACGCGGGTGCGGGCGGTGCGGTGGATGTCAACGCCGTGTACGACTGGCTTTCGCGGATGAGCGACCTGCGCCGCGCGGTCGAGCAGGGTTTCAAGGCCATCCAGCGCCTGGCGGCCCTGCCCGAACTGTCGGCGCAGACCGATGGCGCGCCGGTGGACAACAGCACGGCGGACATGGAGTCCGCCGAGTGAACCTGCGTTGCTATATGTTTGATAGCTTGTTGCGCAGTATGGTTGGGCGTTTTGGCCGTTTTTGACTCAATCTCCCATGACCACGCCTTCGCGTCGCGGGTCGGCACCGCCCAGCCACAGGAGCTTGTCGTGCACCTGCCCGCGGGTGATGGCCTGCAGGCCGCTGGTCATGTTCATTTCGCGCACCTCGGCGCCCCGGGCGCGCAACTGCTCCACCGTGGCGGGGGGGAAGCGTTTTTCCTCCAGCAGTGAAGGGCCATTGAGGGAGCCGAAGTTGGGCAGGTCGATGGCCTGCTGCGGCATCAATCCCCATTGCAGCGTGCCATAGAGCACCTTGGCCGTGTAGTGGATGATGAGCGCGCCGCCGGGGCTGCCGCCGCTCATGAGCACCTGGCCGCTGGCCTTGTCGAGCACCAGCGTGGGCGCCATGGACGAGCGGGGCCGCTTGCCCGGCTGCACGCGGTTGGCGATGGGGGTGCCTTGCGCATTGGCGGGGGCGAAGCTGAAGTCGGTCAGCTCATTGTTCAGCAAAAAGCCCTCGACCATCTGGCGCGCGCCAAAGGCGTCTTCGATGGTGGTGGTCATGGCCAGGGCGTTGCCCTGCGCGTCCACGATGCTGATGTGGCTGGTGCCGTACTCGGGCTGGCCGGGCATGGGGGCCAGGCTGGTCTGGCTGCCGCCGGGCTTGCCGGGCTGGGCCACCTTCATGCTCTGCGCACCAATGAGCCGGGCGCGGCTCGCCAGGTAGGCCGGGTCGAGCAGGCTCATCCAGCTGCCGCCCGGGGGCTGCACGAAGTCGGGGTCGGCCACGTAGAGCGCGCGGTCGGCAAAGGCCAGGCGCGCGGCCTCGGTGTAGAGGTGCAGCCACTCGGCCGAGGGCAGGCCGTCCTGCAGCGGCAGGCTGGCTGCGTGGGTGTGGTTCAGGATGCCCAGAATCTGCCCCACGGCGATGGCGCCCGAACTCGGTGGCGGGAAGCCGCACAGGCGGAAGTCCTGCGCGCGGGCGCGGTAGTCCATGCACAGCGCCTCGCGCTGCCTGGGCTGGTAGCCCGCCAGGTCGGCCAGGCTGAGCTGGCCGGGGTTGGTGGGGTGCTTCTGCACCTTGTCCACGATGGCCTGGGCCACCGGGCCTTCGTGCAGGGCGCGGCTGCCTTCGGCGGCGATCTGGCGCAGCACGGCGGCTAGTTCTGGGTTTTTCAGCACATGGCCCACGGGCCAGGGTTTGCCTGCGGGGTCGTAGAAATAGGCGGCGGCCACGGGGTCCTTGGCGAGGAACCTGTCATTGGTCACCAGCGTGTGCAGCCGTGGGCTGACCTTGAAGCCCGTCTCGGCCAGCGCGATGGCGGGCTGGAACAGCGCGGCCCAGGGCAGCTTGCCGTGCTGGCGGTGTGCCATCTCCAGCATGCGCACGGTGCCGGGCACGCCGACCGAGCGGCCGCCGACCACGCCGTCGTGGAAGGCCAGGGGCTTGCCGCTGGCGTCGAGGAAGAGGTTTTCGCCTGCGGCGGCGGGCGCCGTTTCGCGCCCGTCATAGGCCTGCACCTTGCCGCTGCTGGCGTGCAGCAGAAAGGCACCGCCGCCGATGCCGCTGGACTGGGGCTCGACCAGCGTGAGCACCATCTGCACCGCAATGGCCGCATCCACGGCCGTACCACCAGCTTTGAGCACCTGGTAACCCGCGTCGGTGGCCAGCGGGTTGGCGGCCGCCACGGCGAACTTGGTGGTGGCCCAGCCCGGTTTTTCGGTGAAGCCCGAGGCGGCTTCGGGCTGGGGAGGTACGGTGTAGTGGAAAGACGGGGCGCTGGCGCAGCCGGTGAGCGCTGCGGCCAGGGCCAGCAGGGCCAGGGGACGGTGGTGCATGGCGGTCTCCAGAAAAGGGGAGGGGCCATGGTAATGCGAAGCGGCGCGCGGCGTGCGGGCCGGTGCGGCCGGGCCGTGGGGGTGGCGTGGCGTTTGAGGTGTTTTTGGTCTGAAACGCTTGCTGGATAAGCGCTATAAGCTATTTAAGTGATAGCAATTGAGTCACGCGGTTTCGGGTCCGGGGCGGCCATCCTCCACCACGAAGCGCGCCAGGGTGCGGGCATCGCTGTCGGCGCGCAGCGGGTCCTGAACCGCGCGCAGCGTGGTGGTCCAGCGCGTGGGGGTGATGTCGGCCAGGCCGTAGCCGCGCTCCTCGCAGCGCGCCAGCAGCACATGCGGGTTGTGGCGGGCGACGGCGTCCACCTTGTCCTGCGTAGTGCCCGCGCGCGAGCTGATCGAGGTGCCGCAGAACTCACTGGCCAGCGCGGGCGCGTCGGGTTGTTCGGCATCAAGGGGCACGCGGCAGACATAGTTTTGGTGGATGTCGCCGCCCAGCACCACGGTGTTGCGCGGCGCATGCCCGGCGATCGAGCGCAGCAGGCGCTGGCGTGCTGCGGGGTAGCCGTCCCAGGTGTCGGTGGTGCGCAGGCCCGACGGATAGAAGCGTGGCGAGAACAGCGTGGTCTGCGCCAGCACGCTCCAGCGCGCCTGCTGGCGGGCGTCCTGCGCCAGGCCGTCGTCCAGCCAGTGCTCCTGGGCCATGCCCAGCAGGCTGCGCGAGGGGGCGGCCAGCGCGGCGCAGTCTTCCGGCCGCACGGCGCCCGCGCGGCGCGCGGCGGGGCGGCGGCAGGCCTGTGCGTCGCGGTGCTGGCGCATGTCGAGCAGGTGGATGTGGGCCAGTTGCCCCCAGGCCAGGCGGCGGTGCAGGGCCAGGCCGTGGGCGCCGAGGGTATGGGCGCGCAGTGGCATGTGCTCGTAGAACGCCTGCCACGCGGCGCTGCGCAGCGCCAGGAAGGCGCCGGGATCGCCCCGCCCGGTGGCACTGGCGTAGTCGTTCTGCACCTCGTGGTCGTCCCAGACCACGGCCCAGGGGCAGGCGGCGTGGGCGGCCTGCAGCAGCGGGTCGCTCTTGTAGAGGGTGTAGCGGTCGCGGAAGTCGGCCAGCGTGGCGGCGTGCCGCAGGGTCTGCACGCGTGCCAGGCCGCTGGCGTGGGCTGGCGAGGTGTATTCGTAGATGTAGTCGCCCAGGAAGAGCACGAGGTCGGGCGCGTCCTGCGCCAGGTGGCGCCAGGCGGCGTAGTGGCCGTGCTCCCAGTTCTGGCACGAGGCAAAGGCCAGGCGCAGGCGCGCGGGCATCTG
>JANJVX010000259.1 GCA_024709845.1 Burkholderiaceae bacterium
GGCGAAGTACACCGTGCCGTAGCCGGTGGCCTCGGGGCGGATCAGCGAGCCGCCGAACGACAGGCCCTTGCCGGTGAACACGCAGTCGGCGCGGTTGCTGAGCTTCTTGTACATGCCGGCGATGAAGCCCACCTCACGGCCGCCCACGCCGATGTCGCCCGCGGGCACGTCGGTGTCGGCGCCGATGTGGCGGAACAGTTCGCTGGCGAAGGCCTGGCAGAAGCGCATGACTTCAGCGGGGCTCTTGCCCTTGGGGTCGAAGTCCGAGCCGCCCTTGCCGCCGCCCATGGGCAGGGTGGTCAGCGCGTTCTTGAAGGTCTGCTCGAACGCCAGGAACTTGAGCACCGACAGGTTCACCGACGGGTGGAAGCGCAGGCCGCCCTTGTAGGGGCCGATGGCCATGCTGTGCTGGATGCGGTAGCCGCGGTTGACCTGCACCGTGCCGTGGTCGTCCACCCAGGACACGCGGAACATGACGATGCGCTCGGGCTCCACCAGGCGCTCCAGCAGGCCTTGCTCGGCGTAGCGCGGGTGCTTTTCGATGAACGGCCACAGGCTTTCCATCACTTCGGTCACTGCCTGGAGGAATTCAGGTTGACCGGGGTTGCGTTGTGCTACCTGCGCCAGGAAGCTGCCTACGGACTCGTACTTCATATTTCAGGGCCTCTGTGGGTGGAAAAAAAAGCGGGCTTTGCGGCACCGCAACACAGGATTATGCCAAACACTCATGGCGCCATGCACCAAATAGGTATGGTCCTATGCACCAAAGTCATGCACTGGATCAATGAAACGGCCATGAATGCGCCGTGGTGGTGCGTTTTAGGGGAGGTGTTGCGTGCGCCGGAGCGCGGCATGGCAGGGCTGCCCTGTTTTGGGGCGGGCGAAAAAAAGCCCGCAGTATGCGGGCTTGGGCCATGGCGGGACCGCGGTTTCAGCGCCCGCGCAGGAACAGCGCGTCCAGCTCTTTCATGCCGAGCTGGCGCCAGGTGGGCCGGCCGTGGTTGCACTGGTCGCTGCGCTCGGTCACCTCCATCTGGCGCAGCAGGGCGTTCATCTCGTCCAGCGTGAGCTTGCGGTTGGCGCGCACGGCGCCGTGGCAGGCCATGGTGGCCAGGATTTCATTGCGCGCGCGCTGCACCACGGTGCTGGCGTCGTGCGCGGCCAGGTCGGCCAGCACGCTGCGCGCCAGCTCCACGGCGTCGCCCTGGGCGAGCTGGGTGGGTACGGCCCGCACGGCCAGGGTGCGGGGCGAGAAGGGGGAGATTTCCAGCCCCAGCAGTGGCAGGGTGTCGGCGTGGGCCTCGGCGGTGGCCACCTCTTCGGGCGTGGCGGCGAAGGTGGCCGGAATCAGCAGCGGCTGGCTGGCGATGCGCGTGCCGGTGTCGGCCTGCGCCTTGAGCCGTTCGTAAACGATGCGCTCGTGCGCGGCGTGCATGTCCACCAGCACCAGACCCTGGGCGTTTTCGGCCAGGATGTAGACGCCGTGCAGTTGCGCCAGCGCGCGGCCCAGGGGCCAGGGCTGGCCTGCCTCGGGGGCTTGGTCGGTGGCGGGCTCCGCAGGCTCCGCTGGGGTCCATGCGGTGGCAGCGGCCGGGGCTGTTTCGGCGGCCGGTGCGGGTTCCATCGGGGCCGGGCTGGCGTTGGCGGGGCCGGGTGTGCCCCACAGTGCGCCCAGGTCGGCCACGCGGTGGCCCGGGCGTTCATCAAATTTCATAGCTGCCTGCGCTTGCCAGATGGGCGCTGCAGGCATTTTTTGCTCTAAAAAATGGGGGGCGGATGGTGATGGCGGCGCCTCGGCGGCTGCCGCCAGTGCCTGGGCGCGCGGCACGGCCAGGGCGTTTTCCACGGCGTGGCGCACGGCCTGATGCACCTCGCGGCTGTCGCGAAAGCGCACCTCGATCTTGGTGGGGTGCACGTTCACGTCCACGCGCGCCGGGTCGATCTCGATGTAGAGCGCGTACACCGGCTGGCGCTGGCCGTGCAGCACGTCTTCGTAGGCGCTGCGCGCGGCGTGCGTGACCACCTTGTCGCGCACGAAGCGGCCGTTGACGTAGCAGTACTGCTGGTCGGCGCGCGAGCGGGCGGCGTCCGGCAGGCCGGCGCGGCCGGTGACGGTGATGCGCCCCTCGGTGTGATGCACCGGCACGGACTGCGTGACGAAGTCCTCGCCCAGCACATCGGCCAGGCGGCGCGCCAGGGCGTCCTGCACATCGCCCTGGCCGGGCTGGAAGGTGGCGCGCCACTGCTCCACCAGCTTGCCCTCGTGCCAGATGGCAAAGCCTACATCGGGCCGTGCCAGGGCGTGGCGGCGCACGGCCTCCACGCAGTGGGCCAGCTCGGTGGCGTCGGTTTTAAGGAATTTGCGCCGCGCCGGGGTGCTGAAGAACAGCTCTTTGACCTCCACCGTGGTGCCGCTGCTGCGTGCCACGGGGCGCAGCTCGCCGCTGCGCGCGTCGAGCAGGAAGGCACTGGCCTGCGCGGCCGGGCGCGAGAGCTGGGCGGTTTCCGACACCGAGGCGATGGCCGCCAGCGCCTCGCCCCGGAAACCCATGGTGGCCACGGTCTCCAGGTCGTGCAGGTTGGTGATCTTGCTCGTGGCGTGGCGGCGCAGGGCAACGGGCAGTTCGTCCTGCGGGATGCCGCAGCCGTCGTCCTCCACGGCGATCAGGCGCACGCCGCCGGCCAGCAGGCGCACGGTGATCTGGCTGGCACCGGAGTCGAGCGCGTTGTCCACCAGCTCGCGCACCACCGAGGCGGGGCGCTCGACCACTTCGCCAGCGGCGATCTGGCTGATGAGTTCGTCGGGCAGGTCGCGGATGGGGCGGCGGGCGGGCAGGGTGGAATGGGCTTCGTTCACCCGCAGGATTCTAGGGGCCGACCATGGCGCGATGGTCAGGTAAGGATAATGCGCCCCAATCCTCCGAAAGCCCCATGGAAATCATCGCCTTTTTGATCGACTTCATCCTGCATGTCGACAAGCACCTCGAAGCCTTCGTGGCCACCTATGGCGTGTGGGTGTACGCACTGCTGTTCATCATCGTTTTCGTGGAGACGGGCGTGGTCGTCATGCCCTTTCTGCCGGGCGACTCGCTGCTGTTCATCGTGGGCGCGCTGTGCGGCGCCGGGCTGATGGAGTTCGCGCCCGCCGTCACGGTGCTGCTGGTCGCAGCGATTCTGGGCGACCAGTGCAATTACTCCATCGGCCGCTATTTCGGTCCCAAGGTGTTCCAGTGGGAGAACTCGCGCTGGTTCAACCGCCGCGCCTTCGACCAGGCCCATGATTTTTACGAGCGCTACGGCGGCATCACCATCGTGCTGGCGCGCTTCATGCCGTTCATTCGCACCTTCGCGCCCTTCGTGGCGGGCGTGGCCGCCATGGACCGGGGCAAGTTCAGTGCCTACAACGTGGGCGGCGCGCTGCTGTGGGTGCTGGGCATCTGCACGGCGGGCTACTTCTTCGGCAACCTGGCCTGGGTGCGCGAGCACCTGGACAAGATCATCTGGGCGCTGATCATCGTGCCGGGGCTGATCGCCATTTTTGGCGCCTGGCGCGGGGCGCGCAAGGCCAAGGCGGCTTGATTGCTATTGAAAACGTAGCTTGAGGCGCTTGCCAGGCAAGCGCTGCAGCCGTTTTTTTAATGGACTGCTCTATCCCGGCTGCAGGCACAGGGTGACCAGCAGCGAGGCATCCTTGACCGCCGTGAGCGCGCGCAGCGCGCGTGCCTCCAGGTGCACGAAGTCACCGCTGTGCATGCGCTGGGCGCCGTTGCTGCCCTGGAACTCGACCTCGCCCTCGATGCATTGCACGGTGGCTTCGCCGCGCGTCATGTGCTCGGGCATGGATTTGCCCGCGAGCAGCACGATGCGCATCACTTCGAGCTGGCCCGCCTTCAGGATGGCGGTGCTGGCGGCCTGCGCGAGCTGCGCGCCCAGCGGGCGCACGCTGACGATCTGGCCGGAGTGGGCGTGGGGTTGTGCCATGGCGGTCTCCTTTCTGGAAAGAAGCGTTCTGCAAGGCAATGTACCCCTGTCACCGGGGGCTGAACAGGGGGACTACACCGAGCGGCTGCGTGCGAGCGGCGGGTTCTTGGCGAAGTAGCGCGTGATGCCGCGCATCAGCGCGTCGGCCAGTTGCTCCTGGTAGGCGCTGGTGCGCAGCCGGGCTTCTTCCTGGGGGTTGCTGATGAAGGCAGTTTCCACCAGCACGCTGGGGATGTCGGGCGCCTTGAGCACGGCAAAGCCCGCCTGCTCCACGCGCGGCTTGTGCAGCCGGCCGACGTTGCCGATCTCGCCCAGCAGCACGCTGCCGAGCTTGAGGCTGTCGTTGATCTGCGCGGTGGTGCTCATGTCCAGCAGGGCGCTTTGCACATGGCGGTCTTTGGCGCGCACGTTCAGGCCGCCCACCAGGTCGGCCTGGTTTTCCTTGTTGGCCAGCCAGCGTGCGGCCGAGCTGGATGCCCCGCTCTGGCTCAGCGCAAACACGCTGGCGCCGCGCGCGTCGGGGTTGGTGAAGGCGTCGGCGTGGATGCTGACGAACAGGTCGGCCTGCACGCGCTGGGCCTTCTTCACGCGCGTGGCCAGGGGCACGAAATAGTCGCCGTCGCGGGTGAGGTAGGCGCGCATGGGGTTGCCGCCCACGGTGGTGGCGTTGATGCGGTCGCGCAGCAGGCGGGCCACCCGGAGCACCACGTCTTTCTCGCGCGTGCCGCCGGGGCCGATGGCGCCGGGGTCCTCGCCGCCGTGGCCGGGGTCGAGGGCGAT
The DNA here is from genome assembly GCA_024709845.1 of Burkholderiaceae bacterium. Lineage (GTDB taxonomy): Bacteria > Pseudomonadota > Gammaproteobacteria > Burkholderiales > Burkholderiaceae_C > Simplicispira. The sequence continues at coordinate 4,762 of JANJVX010000259.1, forward strand.
GATGATCAGGCGGTCGGTCTGGCGCGCGGCAGTGGCCGCGGGGGGCGGCGGGGCTGCGGCCGTGCCGGGGCTGGCGGCCTTGCGCTGGGCGTCGGTGCGGGCGATCAGATCGCCCAGCGGGTCGTGGCCGGGGTCGGATGCGGCGGGCAAGGCGGTTGCCGCCGTTTTGTCTGCCGGGCTGGCGCCGCTCGCGGCGGCCGCGGGTTCGGCGGTTTTCTCGCGCAGGCGCTCCGTGATCAGCGCTTCGAGCGGGTCGATGGGGGTTTCCGGGTAGAGGTCGAACACCAGCCGGTGGCCATAGGCGGCCACGGGGTCGAGCGAGAACACCTGGGGCAGTGCGGGCTGCTTCAGGTCCACCACCAGGCGCACCACGTTGGGCGCGTTCTGGCCCACGCGGATGCCGGCGATGTTGGGGTCGTCCGGGCGCACCTTGGCCACCAGTTCACGCAGCGCGGGGCTGAGGTCGATGCCCTCGATGTCCACCGCCAGGCGGGGCGGGGTGGCGACGAAAAATTTTTGGGCGCGCAGGGGCTGGTCGGATTCGATGGTGACGCGCGAGTAGTCGTCGGCGGGCCATACGCGCACGGCCACGATGGTGGCACCCCGCGCAATCTGCTGCGTGCCCAGCAGCAGCACCAGGCTGCCCGCCTGCAGCAGCGCACGGCGCGTGGGCGGACCAGCGCTGTCGGGTGCGGTGCTGTGGCGGGGCGGAAGTGTCATGCGCTCAATCCTTGCAGCAGGTGGTGGCCAAGGGGGGTGTGGGCGTGCAGGGTGACCTGCCGCGCATCCTCGTCCAGTGCTTCAATGTGGATAGCAACATCCGCAGCAGGGATGAGCGCTGCGGCCTTTTCCGGCCATTCTGCCAGCTTCAGGCCTGGGCTGGCAAATACGTCGCGAAAACCCGCGTCTTCCCACTCGCGCGGGTCGTTGAAGCGGTAGAAGTCGAAGTGCCAGATGTTCAGGCCCGGCGCCTCGTGCGGCTCGACCACGGCGTAGGTCGGGCTCTTGATGCGGCCCTGCACGCCCAGGGCGCGCAGCAGGTGGCGCACCAGCGTGGTCTTGCCCGCGCCCAGGTCGCCGTGCAGGGTGATGAAGGCATTGGCCAGCAGGGGCTGCGCGGCCAGTTGCCGGGCGAACGCAGCCGTATCGTCCTCACTGCGCCAGGTGGCTTGCCGTGTCGCCAGGGCGGGGGGGCTTTCTACAATCGGGCGATGGTGGTCGGCAGCAGTCAATGGGTTCCTCAAATTCAGCAGTGGGCACGCGAGCTGGGATTCTCCCAAATCGGCGTGGCGGGTGTGGACCTGTCTTCCGCCGAAGACGGGTTGATGCAATGGCTGGCCCAGGGGTTCCATGGCGAGATGCATTACATGGAGGCGCACGGCCTCAAGCGCGCGCGCCCGGCCGAACTGGTGCCGGGCAC
>JANJVX010000005.1 GCA_024709845.1 Burkholderiaceae bacterium
AACATGGGCATCAGCCTGCCCCCCAGCGCAGCAGGGCAGTTGCAGCTCAAGAACGTGGCCGCCGTCATCGTCACGGCGCAACTCCCCGCGTTTGCACAGCCCGGCCAGATGATTGATGTCAACGTCTCCTCCATGGGCAACGCCAAGTCGCTCAAAGGGGGCATGCTCATGGTGACTCCACTGCGCGGCGCCGATGGCGAAATCTACGCACTGGCCCAGGGCAATCTGATCGTGGGCGGCGCAGGCGCTGAAGCAGGTGGCAGCAAGGTACAGATCAACCACCTGAGCGCGGGCCGCATTCCGCAAGGCGCACAGGTGGAGCGCTCGGTGCCTACGCCGCTGCACGAGGGCGACTCGATCACCCTCGGGCTCAATGCATCCGACTTCCAGACCGCCCGCCGCGTGGCGGATGCCATCAATACGCGCATGGGCGCGGGCCGCGCCACAGCCATCGACGGCCGTACCGTACAGGTGCAGGCGCCCACCGCTCCGGGCGCACGGGTGAACTTCATTGCCGAGCTGGAAGAATTGCCGCTGGAATCCATGTCGCCCTCCGCCAAGGTGGTCATCAATGCCCGCACCGGTTCGGTGGTGCTCAACCAGGCCGTGACGCTGGGCCCCTGTGCCGTGGCACACGGCAACCTGTCCATCACCATTGGAACGACCCCTGTCGTCAGCCAGCCCAATCCGCTGTCACAGGGCCAGACGGTGGTCGCACAAAAAAGCGACATCACCATCAACCAGGAGCCGGGCAACGTCATCCAGATGCCCCCCTCCACCCAGCTGGCCGACGTGGTGCGCGCACTCAACACATTGGGCGCCACTCCGCAGGATCTGCTCGCCATCCTGCAGGCCATCAAAGCCGCCGGCGCACTCAACGCCGAGCTGGAGGTCATCTGATGCCGCCCCGCCAACGGTCGGCAGCGGGACAGAATCTGCCCAAGGAGTGCTGAACCATGGCCCTCTCCCTTCCCAGTTCCAGCAGTATCGACACCTCCAATGCACTGGCGGTGGACACGCGGTCGCTCAACCGCCTGAAGCTCGATGCGGGCAGCAACAGCCCCGAGGCAACGCGCGAGGCGGCCAAACAGTTCGAGTCGCTGTTCATGCGCGAGATGATCAAGAGCATGCGCGAAGCCACCATGAAATCGGGCCTGCTCGACAGTGCCCAGGGCGACCTGGGCACCGATCTGCTCGACCAGCAGCTGTCGGTGCAGATGTCCGGCAAACCCGGCGGCCTGTCCGAGGCGATCGCACGCCAGCTTTCACAGTTGATGGGTGGCGGCGAAGTCAACCTCAGCACCCCCTCCACGCTCAGCCTGGGCCAAAGCACCACGCGTTCGGCAGCAGCCGCGCCTGCCGCCACGGCCCCGGCGGGTCCGGTTCCCAAGGGCCGCGACGGCTTCGTGCAGCACCTGAGCGCGACGGCCGAGCGTGTTTCGCAGGCCAGCGGAATCCCTGCCAGCTTCATGCTCGGCCAGGCCGGACACGAAACCGGATGGGGGAAAAGCGAGATCAAGAACGCCGACGGTTCGAATTCGTTCAACCTGTTCGGAATCAAGGCCGGCAAGGGCTGGACCGGCAAGGTGGCCGAGGTCACCACCACCGAGTACGTGGATGGCGTCCCGCGCAAGATGGTGGCCAAGTTCCGTGCCTACGACTCCTACGAAGACTCGTTCCGCGACTATGCCCGCCTGATCAACAACAACCCACGCTATGAGCAAGCCCGTGCCAAGACCCATTCGGCCGTGGCCTATGCCGCCGAACTGCAGAAAGCCGGTTATGCCACCGACCCGCAGTACGCCCGCAAGCTCGGCGGCGCCATCCAGAGCGCTTTGCGCGCCATGGCCTGAAACCGGAAGCTGAACCATGAGCCTACTCAACGTCGGAGCCCGAGCGCTGCTGGCCAACCAGGTGGCGCTGCAAACGGCCGGCCACAACATCGCAAACGTCAGCACGCCCGGCTACTCGCGCCAAAGCGTGGTGCTGCAGACGGTGCAGGGCCAATTCACGGGTGGCGGCTACATCGGCAAGGGCGTCGATGTGCAGACCATTCTGCGCAACCACAGCGAACTGCTCACGCGCCAGGCCACGGCAGCGACCTCCGTCGAGGCAGGCGACACGGTGCGCACGGAGCGCCTGCGCCAGCTGCAGGACGTCTTTGCCGGTGGTTCCAGCGGCATCGGCTCCGCCATCAACGAGATGATGAACGCGCTCTCCGACGTGGTCAGCAGCCCCATGGACCTTACAGCCCGCAGCGTGGCCCTCACGCGCATGGACGAAACGGCGGCACGCATGCGCGATGCCTCGCAGCGCCTCGACGAGATCGGTTACACCGTGGCCGAGCAGCTCAAAGGCAGCATGCTTGCGATCAACAACCTGGCCAAGAGCATTGCCAGCGTCAACGAGCAAATCGTCCGCGCCAAGGGCAACGGCCAGCCTGCCAACGACCTGATGGACCAGCGGGATCAGCTGATCCGCGACCTCAACCAGCACATCCAGACCTCGCAGGTCGCCGCCGACGACGGATCGGTCAGCGTCTTCGTGGCAGGCAGCCAGCCGCTGGTACTGGGCAGCAAGGCCGCCACGCTGTCGATCGACGACCCGGCTGATTTTGGCGCCGGCAGCGGCAAGAAAGTACTCAACTTCCAGCAGCCGGGTTCAGCCACCAAAGTGGAATTGAACGAGAGCATGCTCGGCGGCGGCCAGGTGGCAGGCCTGCTGCGCTTCCAGAACAACGATCTGGCCGAGGGTCGCAACCTGCTCGGACGCATGGCCATCGCCATCAGCGAATCGATGAACCAGCAGAACAGGCTGGGCCTGACGCTGGATGGTCAGGTCGGCGACAACCTGTTTGCGCCCATCGCTCTGGGCGATGCAGTGGCCAGCAGCACCAACAGCTCACTGGCCTCCATGTCGCTGACGGTATCGGACCCGACATTGCTACAGGCGTCCAGCTACACCATCAGCTTCTCCGCACCCGACGCGGGCTCCGTCACACGCCATTCCGACGGCAAGGTCTTCACTTTCGATGGTTCCGGGCTGCCGCCCGTCACGGTGGCCGACGTGTTCTCGGCACAAGGACTTGGCATCGCGCTCTCTGGCCCGCCCAACCCGGGCGACAGGTACATGATCACTTCGCTGCAGGGTGCAGCGGCGCAGCTTCAGGCGCTGCAGTACTCCCCGGTGGATCTGGCGGCCGCCAACCCGGTCAACGCGGCCATGGGCGCCAACAACACCGGGACACTGCAACTGGCCAGCCTCAAGGCCACGGGACAACCCAACCCTCCGGGCCTCGTGCTGCCGCCCGCCACCGGCGTGGAATTCACATTCGCCGGCTCGCCCGCCACCTTCACGCTGGCGGGCAATAGCGGGGTTCCGCTCAATGCATCGACCACGCCCCCTACGCCCCTGGCGGGGCCCCCATACGCCTTCACATCTGGACAGACGATCTCCATCGACGGCTGGGAAATCACACTCAATGGAACTCCCAAGCCGGGAGACACGGTCACGGTGGGCAATGCCACGGACCCGCAGTTCGGCGATTGGTACAAACGCGACGCCGGCAACGCCAGCGCGCTGATGGGCCTGCGCGATGTGTCGATGTTCGATGGCTCTACGATGTCCGATGGGTTCGCCAGCGCCATGGCACGCATTGGCACGCGTGCGCAGAGCGCGCAGTTCGCGGCCGAGCTGTCGTCCGCGATTGCAGCCAACCTGGAGCGCGACCGCACGGCCGTCTCTGGCGTCAACCTCGACGAGGAAGCCGCACGCCTGATCCAGTTCCAGCAGGCCTACCAGGCATCCGCCAAGATGCTCCAGATCGCGCAGAATATCTTTGACACCCTGATCCAGGGGCTGGGCCGCTGAAGGCCTGAACGGAGTCCGTCATGAGCAACTCTCTCTACCGGGTGAGCACCGCCAACCAGTACAACCTTGCTCTGCGCAACATCAGCCAGCGCCAGACCGCCCTGTCCAACCTGCAAGAAAACCTCACATCGGGCAAACGCGTGGTGCGCCCCAGCGACGACCCGGTGGCGGCCGCGCAGGCCGAGCGCGCGCTCACACGCCTGACACGCAACGAAACCGACCTGCGCGCGCTGGACATGCAGCGCAACACCATGGCATTGGCAGAGTCCACCTTGGGCCAGGCTGGCGACGCGATGCAGTCTTTTCGGGAACTGGTGGTGAGCGCCGGCAACGGAACGCACACCCAGACCGAGCGCGACGCCATCGTGCAACAGCTCGTGGGCCTGCGCGACCAGATTCTGGGCCTCGCCAACCGCAAGGATGCCAACGGACTGCCACTGTTCCAGGCACTTGGCAGCGCGCAATCGCCCTTCACGGGAACCGCCACTGCTGTCAACTTCGCCGGCCTTCCCGGCCAGCATGCCAGCGGCAATACCCAGATCGCCAAGGTGCTCGATGGCAACGCCGCCTGGATGAGCGTGCCCACCGGCAACGGGGTGTTCGAAATCACCCGCAACCCCAACAGCACCCCCGGCGTGTATGCAGGCAAGGCGTGGGCCGACGTGGGTCAGATCACGGACCCCAGCGCACTGACCGGCTCAAGCCACACCATCGACTTTTTCACCGAGAGCGATGGCACCACCAGTTTCACCATCACACCCCCTCCCATCGCCCCTGGCCCGAATCTGGTGGCTCACCCGCTGGATGCCACCCGATACGCCTACAAATCCCCCGCAGAGATCGGATTCGACGGCCTGAGTTTCAAGATCAGCGGCGTACCGGTTCCCGGCGACAGCTTTGACGTCAACCCCAGCCAGCCATCCAACGTTTTCACGGTACTGGAGAACGCCATTGGCGCCATCCGTGATGCACGCAACCCGGACGGCAGCACCAACCACGGCAGCCTGACGCACAGCATCACCCGGGGGCTGACCGAGATCGACTCCGCCATGAACCGGTTGCAGGCATCGCGCGGTCTGGCAGGCGATCTGCTCAACCGGGCGGACCGCATCGAAGGGGATCTGGACACGCGCGCCGTGCAGCTGGAGGATGACCGTTCACGCGCTGAAGATCTCGATATGATCAAAGGCATCTCCAACTTCCAGAACCAGCAAGTAGGCTACGACGCGGCGCTCAAGTCGTACTCCATGGTTCAGAAGCTGTCACTGTTCAACTATATTTCCTGAACGAATGGTCCAATCCGTCCTGGGCAGTCTGGTTCTAGGCTACCGCCCCCTCTGGGGCCGCTCTCGCTCCCTGGCCGGCATCCAGCTGTATGTGCGGGGCGACGGCGTGGCCCAGGTCGATGCGCCCCATCTGCTGCGCACCCTGCAAGAGCTGTGGACGGCCAGCTCACCGCCGTTGCTGATCTCCCCCCAGACCCGTCAACTGCTGTGCGACATGCTCGAACATGCTCCGCGCGGCACGCCCTGGATCGACGTGCCAGGGGACTGGCTCGCCGACTCCGCCATCTACACCCGCGTGCAGGCAGCCCACCAGCGCGGGCTGCGCCTGGTCTGGCGCGGCGAGCTGGGGCGCCTGCCCGAACCCGAGATCGCGCGCTGCTTCGACAACAGTCTGCTGACCCTGCGCCCCGAGGACGCAATGGCCGCGTTGCAGGCTTCGCCCCCGGCACGGCCCGGCAGCGCGCCCCAGCCCGCGCACGGCACCAGCCCGGTGCTGGACGGCCAGATGTACGAAAACATCGCCAGCCGCGCCCTGATGTCGCACTGCCTGGACCGGCACAACGCCATGGCCCTGGCGGGCTGGCCCACGGAGGACGTGCTCTACAGCCTGCGCCACCAGCAGATGCAGCCCGCGCACGCCACGCTGCTCAAGCTGCTCAAGGCCATTGAGGCAGAGCAATCCCTTGAAACCTTCGAGGGCATCATGGGCGAAGACCCTCTGCTGGCCTACCGCTTCATGGTCTACACCAACTCGGCCTCCCTGGGTCTGCGCACCGGCATCGATTCGCTGCGGCGCGGCCTGGTGATGATGGGCTACGGATCGATCAAGCGCTGGCTGTCCGACCAGCTGCCCCATGCCAGCACCGAGGTGGACCTGCGCCCGGTGCGGGAATCGATGGTGCTGCGCGCCCGGCTCACCGAACACCTGCTCGAATCAGGCCTGCAGAAGGACCTGCGCAGCGAGGTCTACATGTGCGGTCTGTTCTCGCAGCTGGACGACCTCATGGGCGAGCCGATTGGCAACATCCTGCACCGCATCCCGCTGTCCGAGCGCGTCTACGACGCCATCGTCACGCGCACCGGCCCCTATGCGCCCAGCCTGGAGATGGCGTGCGCGCTCGAAACCAGCGACGCCAGCGCCATCCGCCAGCTGTGCGAGGACAACGAACTGGACCAGGAAGAGATCAACCGCGCGCTGCTGCGCGTGCTCGCCAGCCTCGAAGTCGTCCGCCACCCCGGGCACTGAGCAGCGATAGGCGGTCCGCCATCCGCCCAGCAGCTGAAACCCGCACGGCCCAGGCCAGCAACCGCCGCGCAAGGGCCGCCCCGCAGCGCTGGTGGTGTCCCCCTTCCGCATCGCGTAGCGATGCCAGAGAAGGGGGAAGCGGCGCAGCCGCACAGGGGGTTGCTACCTGATCTGTTCACGCACCCGCTCGAACACGCGCCAGAACGCGGCCTCCTGCGTGGTCGTGAAATTGATGCGCATGAGCGTGCTGGGCTGGCGGCTGGCATGGAACAGCGCGCCCGGCGCCAGCAGGTAGCCCTCGTCCAGCATGCGCTGGGCCAGCACGTCGGTGTCCACGCCCACGTCCACCCAGCCAAACAGCCCCGCCGGTTCGGACACGAAGCGGCAGCCCGCCTCCAGCGCCAGCTGCACGCTGCGCGCACGCGCCTGGGCCAGGCGCAGGCGCATGCGCTCGGCATGGCGGCGCAGCTGGCCCTGGTCGATGCACAGCGCCATGGCCTTCTCCAGCACCGAGGGCGTAGTCAACGTGGACAGCAGCTTGGTGTCGAGCAGGCGCTCCACCAGGTCCGGCGGCGCCGCCAGGAAGCCCACGCGCCAGCTCGGCGCCAGGATCTTGGCGAAACCGCCCACGTAGATGGTGCGGCGCAGGCCGTCGAGCGCCGTCAGGCGCGTGGCGTGGTCGGGCGCGATATGGCTGTAGGTGTCGTCCTCGACGATGTGGAAGCCGTGCTGCTGCGCCAGTTGCAGCACCTGGTGCGCACTGCCCGGCGAGAGGCAGTAGCCCGTGGGGTTGTGCAGCACGCTCACGCTGACGAACAGCTTGGGCGCGTGCACTTCGCAGTAGCGCGCCATCACCTCCAGGTCGGGGCCGTCGGCGCGGCGCGGCACGGGCAGCACGCGCATGCCCAGGGCGTCGAGCCGCGCGAACTCCACCGACCAGCCTGGCTCCTCGACCATCACCGGGTCGCCCGCCTTCAGCAGCGTGCGGCTCACGATGTCGAGCGCCTGCGTGGCCCCCACCGTGGTCATGACCTGCCCGGCGCGCGCCGGCACGTTGAGGTCGGCCAGGCGCCGCGCCAACGCCTGGCGCAACCCGGCGTCGCCCATGGGCTCGCCGTAGTTGAGCGCGCCGTCCTGCAGCGCGCGGCTGCCCACGATCTTGCGCAGCGCCGCCGGCATGAAGCGCGCCTCCTCCAGCCAGGTGGCCGGCATCACGCCCGCGCCCGGCTGCGGCTGGCTCGATGCCTGGTGGAACATGCCCCGGATCAGCGCCGTGGCGTTGATGTGCGAGCCCGAGGGCAACGGGCCATCCAGCAAGCCCGCTTCGCCCCCTTCGTTTGCTACGTTTTTAATAGCTGCATCCGCACGGCCATATTGCCCTGGATGGTCTTTTTGCATCACATCCCGCACATAGAAGCCGCGCTGCCGGCGCGACTCCACCAGCCCCTGCGCCAGCAGCTGGTCGTAGGCCGCCACCACCGTGTAGGGGCTCACGCCCTGCTGGCGCGCGCAATCGCGCACCGAGGGCAGGCGCGCGCCCGCAGGCAGCAGGCGCGAGCGGATGCGCTCGGCGAAGCGGTCGGCCAGTTGCTCGGTCAATGTGCGGTGGGCGGTGCGGATCAGCATGGCGCGGCATTCTCCGGGTGTACCGATGGCTGCACCAGCACAGTTCGTGTGTTTGTCGGATTCACTGTATTGGCACTGTAGCGGAAATCACCCGTACAGTGGCTGCAACACCGCGAACACCCGCCCGCATTCCCCACCCGCCATGCCCTTCGCCGAATTCACCGCCCTGCTGCTGCTCGCCACGGCCATGAGCTTCACGCCCGGCCCGAACACCACGCTCTCGACCGCGCTGGCCGCCAACCGGGGCCTGCCGCACGCCATGCGTTTCGTCTGCGCCGTGCCCGTGGGCTGGTCGGCGCTGCTGCTGCTGTGCGCGGGCGGCGTGGGCGCGCTGGTGGTGGCCGCGCCGCTGCTGCGCCTGGCGATCAAGGCCGTGGGCATCGGCTACCTGCTGTGGCTGGCGTGGAAACTGAGCCAGACGGCGCGCCTGGCCGAGGCCGATGGCACGCGCCTGAACGTGGGTTTCTGGCAGGGCACGCTGCTGCAGTTCGTCAACATCAAGGCCTGGCTGCTCGCGCTGACCATCGTGGCCGGCTGGATCGCCGGGCGCGGCGATGCACTGCAGCGCCTGGCCATCGTGCTGCCGGTGATGCTGCTGTTCGCGTTTTTCAGCAACCTGGCCTATGCCGCCACCGGCGCGCTGCTGCGCCAGTGGCTGGCCCAGGGCCGGCGTCTGCTGTGGTTCAACCGTGCCATGGCCGGGGTGCTCGTCGCCACC